>CALBDB010000039.1 GCA_937927755.1 uncultured Lysobacterales bacterium | reverse complement strand
TTTTAAGGGTATTGCCAGGGGCAGGATCAATATCCCGGGATTCTATTCGGAGTGGTCGGCCACCAGTTTCAACCTGTTGAGGCTTCTGATCTATGCGCTGACATTGATCATTATCTTCCCCTATTTACCCGGCTCGGATTCCCCGGCGTTCCAGGGGCTGAGCCTGTTTATTGGCCTGCTGTTGTCACTGGGCTCGACAACCGCCGTGGCAAACGTGGTCGCCGGCATCGTTCTTACCTACACCCGTGCATTCAACGTAGGCGACCGTGTTTCGGTTAACGATACAGTTGGCGTGGTGGTCGAGCGCGGAAGTTTTGTGACGCGCCTGGAAAACACAAAGAAAGAGATCATTTCCATTCCCAATTCCATGACACTCACCAGCCACATCATCAACTACAGCGAGCAGGCCAGGGGGCCGGGACTGATCCTGTTTACCTCGGTAACCATCGGTTACGATGTGCCATGGACAAGAGTCCACGAACTGCTAATCAGCGCGGCGCTGAAAACCGACAATATTGAAGCAGACCCGGAACCTTTTGTTCTACAAAAATCACTGGATGACTATTCGGTGAATTACCAGTTGAATGCAACCACAAAAGACGCCGTGGGTATGCCCAGAACACATTCCAGCCTGAACGCGAATATCCTGGATGCTTTCAACGAGGCAGGCGTGGAAATCATGTCACCGATGTTCATGGCGACCAGGGATGGTACGGAGCTGACAATACCGCCCAAGGAATAACTCGGACCTTGTAGGAGCGACGCTCGCGTCGCGATTGTTCGTGTTCACAGAGGCCTAAGAGATCGCGACGCAAGCGTCGCTCCTACAGCAGAAGGTGATTCCCGGTTATTTCTGGGATTCTTTTTCCATCCGGTACCTGGCGTAATTCTCCATACCTTCCTGGCGGGCCAGTTCCTGTTGGTCCAACTCCGACCTGCTCAAAGTCCGTTTGTGCGCGGGCAACCACTGCTCCCTTTTCTGTGTCTCTGGCCTGCTCTGTCGTTTTGACGTGGTACGTTGCTGCTGCTCCATGGCCTCCATGGTCGTCCAGTTGCCCTCGTCGTACTGGCTCCATTCCTCATCTTCGCGTTTGTATACCTCTCCGCCGGGGCCGGAAAACCGGTTTGATGAGAGTGCTGTACTCGCATAAAGGGAAGATGCCGAGATTTTCGTTGGCGCTGCTGCTCCATCCTTGCTGGTGCTGGTAAATTCTTCCGTGCCGTCGACCTTTTTCTTTGGCATGAAGGATGCGAGAGAATCCTCAACAGCATTCGCCGGCTCACCCGGTGTTGTCTGTAACGGCCCTTCCCATGCTGAGCCGGATTCGTGATTGAATTCTAACGCTGGCGAGGTCAGGGTTACCGTGCTGTGACCATAGCCATACCAACCACCCCAGGGGTAGTAATATCGGGATCGCCCTCCATAGTATGCTCCTACCGGGTGGTAGCCGAAGTTGTAGCCGTAAGTCGGCCAGTAATGCCAGTAGTACGGCCTGTTATACGGGCCCCAGTAGACACTGGAGGGGTAATACCAACCGGTACCATAGACCACGCTCACGGTGGTTGAATAATTACCGTTGTAACCATCCGAGTAGCTAAAACCTACATATTCATCTGAATCGCCCGTGTCCTCATCCAATACTACGAAAGTGACGTTATAGGCAGGGTCGGTAGCCGGAATACGATAGATTTCAGCGGGAACCTGCTGTGCCACTTTCCATGGACCTGTGGGTGTCGCAGAGAAGTACCATGCACCCTCGTAACACAAGTAATAGAAATTATTGTGCCTGATGACCTGGAAAGGCGTGTTCAAGCCACGCTCGAGCCTGGTGTTCTCAATGCTTTCGAAACGTGGCTCGCCGACCCATGTCACCTCTGTTGCGGCAACAGTCTCTTTCCCAACTGATACACGATGGGGCAACGCTGCTTCAATCAGTGACAGCTTCGCCTGCCGGGTACCTGGAACGGAATACAAAACATGTCCTTTCTGATGCCTGGATGGTATCTGTGCAAAATTGTCCGGCAAGTTTTTGACAGCCTGCCATTGCCCGTACAGATCGCTGTTGCTGAACCACCGCCCGGACACAAGGAAATACCAACGCTCACCTTGGTAAAACAAATCACTTTGCGTATTGGTGACATAGGAAATGCCGGTGTTCCCGATCGCACTTAAACGTGGTGCGCCATCCAAAAGGATAAGTTCGGTAACCTCGAGGCTGATCACAAAAGGTGTTGGGGTATGCCCGGGTATGCTGGCAGGCAGAGCATCCTGAACTTCCTGCCAGTCATCATTGCGCGGCAATTTGTTGAAATCAGCAGGGAGTTTGTCAATGGTAGTCCAACCACCATCTGACAGGTAATTATTCTGTTGCCAGGCACCTTCGTTGAGCACGTACCAGCGCTCCCCCTGGCTATCGAAAAAGACATACCAATTTGTATTCACAATGTATTCGAGCTTTGTGCCTTGGATCGCAGCCCTGACCGGTTCCTTGTCAATTGACAGCAGTTTGACCGGGGTTTCAGATACCAGAATCACCGGTGGCTCAAAATTCAGCGCCGAACTCCTGCCTCCCTGCTCCGGAATCTCAAAATCTTCCGGCAACAAACGCAGCAGGACATCAAGGGGCACGATGCTTTCGCGGCCCTGGAATGCCTGGGATACAAGACTTGTAACCAACTCTAATTTATCTTTTGGCGGGAATTTTGTATCAAGCACCTCGAGGTTTGAAATGCTCACGGTTCGCTGATCAAAATTAATATCTGTCGTAGCCTGGACGTATGCCGAACCCACGTGTATCTGATTGTCACCGTTCAAACTGACCTCAACCGGTAACCATGCCCTCAGGAAACGAAACTCAGGCCATGACTCGAGAGTCGGAAAATCAACCTGCACACTGCCTTGCTCAAAGCGCTCAACACGCGGGTAATTCGTCAGTTGATCGATTTCCGAGCCAGGCGCTGATTTGTCATGGGAATCTGCCGCTATCGTTTCGCAGAAAAAGACCAAAATGGATATGATCATCAGACCAAACAGGTGAGAGTACTTAATCAATTGTAATTCCCATAGCAGTTTCAGAGCGGTGCGTAATGATAGTGGTTTTTGTGTAGTATTGACACGTTCTCAACTGCTATCAAGCGGATCAATAACATGTCGAAGACATCACGCTTTAGTATGCCGGGACTGATTCTGGTTGCAATCGCCATCTCATCAGCCGGCATTTCCCTCTCTGCATTCGCGTCCACGGGTCAGTGCTTTAAAAGCGAAGTGACCCACCGTCCCAAAGTAGGACTGGTCCTCGGCGGTGGCGGTGCACGCGGATACGCTCATGTTGGTGTGCTCAAAAAACTCGAGGAAATGCGCATCCCCTTCGATTTCATCGCAGGTACCAGCATGGGTTCCATTGTCGGCGGCTTCGTCGCCACCGGAATGCAGTCTGAAGAGGTGGGCCAAGTCGTAAGAGAAGCGGAATGGGATGATCTCTTCAAGGATGAGACAGAACGTGAAGATTTGCCCTTCAGACGAAAAGCCGATGACCCGCTGGGTTTGTTCGGGCCCAAGCTCGGTATAGGAAAAGACAGCAGCCTGTTACCCAAGGGTGTGGTTTCCGGTCAAAAGATTATCTTTATGTTTGAATCGCTTGCATCCCAGCGTGTCAATACATCCGATTTTGATCAACTACCCATTCCCTTCCGCGCCATCGCAACCGATATCGTGTCGGGTGAAATGGTTATCATGGGTACAGGTGAGCTTTCAATCGCCATGCGGGCCAGCATGGCGGTACCCGGGATTTTTGACCCGGTCCAACGGGGCGACGCGCTGTTGGTTGATGGCGGCCTGGTCAGAAACCTGCCAGTAGATGTCGCCAGGGATATGGGCGCGGATGTTGTTATTGCAGTTGATGTCGGCACCAAGCTGGCTGGTAAGGATGAAATCAATAACGCCCTGGCTATTGTTTACCAGATGAGCGGACTGCTGACCGTCCATAATACCGACCGCCAGATCGAAACGCTGGTTGAAGGTGATGTATTAATCGCACCGGACATAGGTCATAAAATCGGTTCTGCAGATTTCAACAAGCTCGACGAGGCTATACCTCTTGGCTACGCAGCTGCAGAGGCTGTACAAGCCCGGTTACAGCAGTATTCATTGTCCGAGAAAGACTATCGTGCCTGGCGCCAGCAGATTGACAACTGCGTAGACGGGCCACCACAGGTTCACTTTGTTCAGCTGGATAACCAATCAAGGTTTTCTGATGACGTTATCCTGGAATTTATCACCATCCAACCTGGAAAAACTCTCGATCTGGCCCAGCTTGACCAAGATTTGCGCCAGATCTATGGTCTGGGGTTTATCCGTCAGGCCAGCTACAGCGTGGTTGAACAGAATGGACAGCAGGGTATTAAAATCACCGTAAAGCAAGACGAACGCGGAACACAATTCATCGAAACCGGTCTTGACCTAAGCTTCAGTGGGCGCGGCACGGAATTCAACCTCAGGGGCGGCTACCTGAATACAGGTCTTGATGATCGTGGCTCTGAAGTGCGGGCAATGGTTCAACTCGGTGAGTCGCCCGGAATTTTTGCAGACTATTTCAGGCCACTGGACGATGCGCTCAAATACAGTTTTAACCCCAGCATCTCAATATTCAGTCGACCATTGTATATCTATAATTCCAATGGCGATGCGATAGCGGAAATAGAGCTGGATGAGATTGGCGGCGCCATTGCATTTGGACGGGAATTCGGCCGCTACGCAAAACTCTCCGCAGGATTTACCCGTTACGCCGGGAACATGGACATTCTGGTTGGTGACCCTGACCTGAAACCCTTTTCATTTGACGGCTCTGAATTATTTATCGAGCTGGATTTTGATCGACTGGATGACCGCTATCTTCCCACGCGTGGCGTTTTATCAAGTTTAAGGTACACAAACTCTCCCGAAAGTCTGGGCGCCGACGTGGGTTTCAATCAGTTGGAGTTTAGCTTGTTCGGCAGCCATACTTTCGGACTACATAACCTGATTTGGGGAACACAGTACAACACCAGTCTTGAAGACAATGATTCGATCTATAGTTGGTACACTGGTGGCGGCTTTCTGAATATGTCAGGTTTTGAGCCAAATTCACTGATAGGACAACATTTTGGTCACGTCCTTGCCGGTTACCGTTACCGGGTAGGCAAGAGTGGTTTCCTGCCCGGTTATGCAGGGATGACTCTTGAGTATGGTAATGCTACTGAGGACCGTAGCGACATTTTCTCGGAAGGCCTTCTGAATGGCAGTTTTTACCTTGCCTATAGCTCTCCGCTGGGGCCGGTCTATCTTGGCATAGGCTGGAGCGAAGAACGCAGTCCCATTTATTTCCTCAGGTTGGGTACGGTATTCGGCCCACGCAGCCTGGGGCGGCGTTAAGCAACCATATTTTCAGCAAAGGCCAGTACAAAGTCAGTCGGTATAGCGTGCTTCCAGTGCAGCGACCGCGGGCAAGGTCTTACCCTCGACATACTCGAGGAATGCGCCACCACCCGTTGAGATATAGCTGACGCCATCGGCAATATTAAACTGGTCGATAGCAGCCAGCGTATCGCCACCCCCGGCTATACTGAAGGCATTGGATATCTCGACCGCATCAGCAATCGCGCGTGTTCCGGCAGCGAAGTTTTTAAACTCGAATACGCCGACCGGTCCGTTCCAGATCACGGTACCGGCATTCTGGATTATCCCTGCGTAGTCCACCGACGTGAGCGGACCTATGTCGAGAATCATTTCGTCGGCCTGAACCTCATCCACCGAACGAACAACTGCTTTGGCATCCTTTGAGAAAGACTTGGCGACAACGACGTCTTTCGGTATAGGTATCTCACCGCCCTTTTCGTGAGCCAGGCGAATCAGGCGCTGGGCTTCGCCAATCAGGTCGGGCTCATACAAAGAATTGCCGACATCGTAACCACTGGCGGCAATAAATGTATTTGCGATTCCACCGCCAACTATCAACTCGTCAACCTTGGACATCAGGGACTCGAGTACCGTTAACTTGGTTGAAACCTTGGAACCGCCGACAATTGCAAGCATTGGCCGTTCCGGCTCAGTCAACGCTTTGTCCAATTCGTACAACTCACGGCTGAGCAATGGTCCCGCACATGCGCTGGGCGCAAATCGAATGACACCTTCGGTAGACGCCTGGGCACGGTGGGCGGTCCCAAAAGCATCCATGACAAAAACATCGCACAGCGCTGCCATCCTCCGGGCAAGGTTTTCGTCATTGCTCTTTTCGCCGGGATTGAAGCGCACGTTCTCACACAGGACAACCTCACCTGGCTGAATATCAATGCCGTCCAGCCAGTTACTTTGAAGTTTCACTGGCTTATCCAGCAAGCCGGACAGGTGTTCAGCCACCGGCGCCAGTGAAAATTCTTCCTTGTACTGCCCTTCGACAGGACGTCCCAGGTGGGACATCAACATCACGGCAGCACCACCATCCAGCGCCATACGTATAGTTGGCAGCCCGGCCCTTAGCCGCGCATCCGAAGCAACCCTGCCCGACTCAATCGGAACGTTGAAATCCTCACGGATCAACACACGCTTTCCGGTCAGGTTCATTTCGTCCATACGCAGGAATGACATATCCAGGGCCTCCCAAATTTTCTAGGCGTTCATCAATGCAATGGTGGTATCGAGCATGCGGCAACTGAAACCCCACTCGTTGTCATACCAGCTTAGGACCTTGACCATATTGCCTTCCATAACCCTGGTCAGGCCTGCATCAAAAATTGATGAACGCGGATCATGATTAAAATCAATGGATACCAACGGCTCGTCGTTGTATCCCAACACACCTTTCAGACTGCCTTCTGCAGCCGCTTTGACCACTGCATTGACTTCTTCAATAGTCGTTGCCCTGCTTGCGGTGAAGGTAAGATCCACAACTGAGACATTGATGGTCGGAACACGCATCGAAAAACCATCCAGTTTTCCGCTCAGCTCAGGCAAAACCATGCCAACCGCGGCGGCTGCGCCGGTTTTGGTGGGAATCTGGCTCATGGTGGCTGAGCGCGCACGACGCAAATCACTGTGCAAGACATCCGTCAATACCTGGTCATTGGTATAGGCGTGAATGGTTGTCATAAGACCATGCTCAATACCAATTGCGTCATTTAAAACCTTGGCCACAGGTGCCAGGCAGTTGGTTGTGCAGGACGCATTTGAAATTACCACGTCGCTTGCTTTCAGGGTGTCATGGTTAACCCCGTAAACCACCGTGTTATCGACACTCTGGCCAGGGGCTGAAACGATAACCTTCTTTGCACCAGCGGTTATATGCGCTCCGGCAGTCTCACGGCTGCGGAAGAAACCAGTGCACTCCATTACCAAGTCTACACCCAGTTCGGCCCACGGCAATTTTGAAGGATCACGCTCCGCGAAAACCTTGATACGGTCACCATTTATAACCAGGTCACCGTCATCCACACTGACCGTTCCGGGGAACTTGCCATGGGCGGTGTCGTATCGGGTCAGATGGGCGTTGCTGTTCGCGTCGCCCAGATCATTAATAGCTACGATGCTGATCTCGTCGGTACGGTCCAGTTCATACAGGGCCCGCATGATATTACGGCCAATACGACCATAGCCATTAATTGCAACTTTTACTGTCATTTATATTTCTCCTGGAATATGTTCAGTCAGTTTCCAGCAGTTCTTTAACTGCCTTGCTGACGTTTTCAACTGTTAAACCATAAAACTCAAATAATTCGGATGCCGGTGCGGAAGCGCCAAAGCTTTCAATGGAGATGATTCGGCCGCGGTCACCAACAAATGGATACCAATAATGCCCAACGCCGGCTTCAACGGCCACCCTGGCCCTGCAATCAGAAGGCAGGACAGACTCGCGGTATATCCGCTCCTGTGCCATAAAACGTCCGGGGTTGGGCATGGACACCACTCGCGTATGGATGTCTTGCGCAGACAGTTCTTCTGCGGCCGCCATTGCCATACCAACCTCTGAACCGGTCGCAATGATAATAGCATCTACCGGACCGCCTGCTTCACGCAGAATGTAACCGCCTCGTGCGACGGCTGCCAGTTGTTCTTCATCGCGTTGCTGATGCGGCAGACCCTGGCGTGTAAAGATCAGGGCGCTGGGACCGGAACTTTCTTCAATCGCACACTTCCAGGCAACTGCCGACTCAACCGTGTCACATGGGCGCCAGACGCTCAGGTTTGGTATCAGCCTCAGACTTGAAACATGTTCTACGGGCTGGTGGGTAGGGCCATCCTCACCCAGGCCAATTGAATCGTGCGTGTAAACGTGAATATTGTGAGCAGGAATCAGCGCCGACATGCGGACTGCGTTACGCGCATAGTCAGAGAAGACCAGGAAAGTCGCATTATACGGTATGAAACCACCATGCAGACCCAGGCCATTACATATGGCGGCCATGCCGAATTCACGTACACCGAAATAGATGTAATTGCCGTCTTCGGTGGCCTCGCTCACGTCCACGCTTTGTTTCCATATCGTATTGTTCGATCCGGCCAGGTCAGCAGAACCACCAATTAATTCCGGTAACAGGGGCCCAAATGCATCCAGTGCCATCTGCGAAGCCTTGCGTGTCGCCACGGCGGCGCCTTGTTCCTGAAGCTGTGCAATTGCATCGTTTGTCATCTGTTGCCAGTTTCCAGGAAGGTCTCCGCGCATTCTGCGGTTGAATTCAGCAGCCAGTTCAGGGTAGCTTTGCTCATAAGCTGCAAATCGTTCATTCCAGTCAGACTCAACTGCCATTCCATTTGCACGCGCATCCCAGCCGGCATAGATATCATCCGGTATTTCAAATGCCGGGTGATTCCATCCCAGGGCCTCTTTGGTCGCTACAATTTCATCCTCACCTAATGGGGCACCATGGGTGGCCGAGGTTCCCTGTTTATTTGGCGAACCAAATCCAATCACTGTCCTGCAGCAGATCAGGGTCGGGCGTTCAGTTTCAGCCCGGGCGGTTGCTATCGCCTGGTTAATTTCCAACGGATCATGTCCGTCAACATCGCGTATTACCTGCCAGCCATAGGCTTCAAAACGTGCCGGGGTGTCGTCGGTAAACCAGCCATGCACTTCGCCATCGATAGAAATGCCATTGTCATCCCAGAATGCGATCAATTTACCCAACCCCCACGTTCCCGCCAGTGAACACGCTTCATGGGATATTCCTTCCATCAGGCAGCCATCACCCATCAAAACCCATGTGTGATGATCCACGACCTGGTGGCCGGGCTTGTTGAACCGGTTGGCCAGAACTTTTGCAGCCAACGCCATACCTACGGCATTGGTGATACCCTGTCCCAACGGCCCGGTCGTAGTCTCTGCACCGGGTGTTTCACCATACTCCGGATGCCCCGCTGTTTTGGAGTGCATCTGACGAAAATTGCGAATCTCCGACATCGGCAGATCATAGCCGCTCAGGTGTAACACGGAATAGAGAAGCATCGAGGCATGTCCATTGGACAGCACGAAGCGATCGCGATCATACCAACCTGGATTCGCCGGATTGTGTTTCAGGTGGTCATTCCAGAGGACCTCTGCAATATCCGCCATGCCCATCGGCGCGCCGGGGTGACCTGAATTGGCCTGTTGGATTGCATCCATGGACAAAGCACGGACGGCATTTGCGAGTTCACGTCGGGTAGACATTGGGATTTCCTGAGCTTGGGTTATGGAACGGTCGGTAGGCGAATTTCACACACTCCTGCCGGTAATAAAGTCTGGCTATGATTCTCGCTGATACGTGCATATTTAAGCAAGAGCCAACGCCGAAATGTTGGCTCTTTTTGGCACATTCTTGATAGGGATCAAGAATTTCTTGTCTTGACCAGCCTTCCCGACTTGTAGTCCGCCCAGTATTCGTTCAATTCCTTCTTCACAACCGGCAAAAGGAAATAACAACCCAACAGGTTAGGGAAGGCCATGGCGAAGATCATTGCATCGGAAAAATCTATTACGGCACCCAACTGCATCGAAGAACCAACAACCACGAAAAACAGGAACAAAATTTTGTAAGTGCCATCCGTGTAGCGGTTCTCGCCAAACAGGAAAGTCCATGCTTTCAACCCGTAATACGACCATGAAATCATGGTGGAGAACGCAAACAGAAGCACGGCAACCGTCAATACGTAAGGAAACCAGGAAAAGGCTGATTCAAATGCGGTAGAAGTCAGCTGAACACCGGCACTCGGATCAACCGATGGATTCCAGGTGCCGGTGATAATGATAACCAACGCGGTTATCGTACAAACAACAACGGTATCGATGAAGGGTTCATACAGGGCTACGAAGCCTTCGGTTACCGGGCGATTGGTTTGAACTGCCGAGTGCGCGATCGCTGCGGAACCAACACCTGCCTCATTTGAAAACGCAGCACGTTTGAAACCCTGGAAAAGCACACCGATTACACCACCAGAGATACCCTCTGCAGTAAAAGCACCTGCAATTATTGCACCAAATGCCGAAGGTACCAGTGAAGCATTCAGCAATATGATGGCAAGGCCTGCAATTACGTAGGTAACAGCCATGAAGGGAACGATTTTTGACGTAACCCGGGCAATACCCTTGATCCCGCCGATGATGACCAATCCGACCAGGGCAGCAATGACCAAACCATATAGCCAGCCCTTGTCAGCCATCAAGCTGGCTTCACCGCCGGTGACATTTACTAACTGTGCGAAACTCTGGTTGGCCTGGAACATGTTGCCGCCGCCAAATGAACCACCTACACAAAAAACGGCAAATAATACGGCCAGCACTTTACCAAGCTTGGCAAAGTTGGGGCCCTTTTCAGCGAGGCCCTTGGTCAGGTAGTACATCGGACCGCCGGAAACCGTGCCATCCGGTAGTGTGTTACGGTATTTCACACCCAGTGTGCATTCAGTGAATTTGGAAGACATGCCAAGGAAACCAGCCAGTATCATCCAGAAAGTTGCTCCCGGACCACCCAGTGATACCGCGACTGCAACACCGGCAATATTGCCAAGACCAACCGTACCCGATAACGCGGTTGCCAATGCCTGGAAATGAGTTACCTCGCCGGCGGCTTTCGGATCATGGTAATCACCCCGCACCAGCTGAAAACCGTGTTTGAATGCCCGCAGGTTTATGAAGTTAAAATAAAACGTGAAAATAGTTGCAGCAATGATCAGCCAGACCAGTACAAAAGGAATCTGTACACCGGCAACAGGAAATGAAGAAAAAATAAACCCGGTGACTGCGTCCGAATATGGTTTGACGGCGAGATTTATCTTCTCATCAATCCCGATATCAGCAAATACAGAAAAACTGGCCAACAGACCAACAAGGGTGGTGATTCCCACTCTTAATTTTGACATTAACTGGTGCTCCTTCAAGGTGATAACTGCGAGTTCAGCGAGTTGGGAAGTGGTTGCTTGTATTGGTTATGGCACGACGGTCACGGCGCAATCTGCGACCTGCACCAGGCGGCTGCCCACGCTGCCAAAAACATGTGCTTTGAGCTTTGTTGTCCCCTGCCGCCCAAGGATAATATTTGTAACACCATTCTCCACGGCAAGAGTATTAATCGTATCGGCGACATGTCCATGCCGTACCAACCCTTCGACATTGAGACCCTCGGCTTTCAAGGGGTTAACAATGGGATCAATAACATCGGAGTAAGCGCGCTTGAGTTCTTCTTCGCGCCGTTTATGACGTTCAAAATTTTCTTCAACAGTGGAAAAACTAAATGGTGACCACTCTATAACATGAGCCACGTATAAGCGGGCTTTTGACTCCCTGGCATGCTCTGCCGCGTATTCAACCGCCCTTTCGCTACAATCACTGCAATCCACACCTACCATCAAAACTGAAGTCATCAACCTCTCTCCATGATGCAATACCGCATTAGTCTACCGCAACGGGTAAAACAACAGCAGCGACTATACACCATAATCGGTGAAAGTAAGGCGGTATGAGAAATTTCGATCTTACAAACCAGGTCACCCGTGCTCTCGCCATTTTATCGAGCAGCCCATGGAAGGAATCTGGTGCTCGGGACCCCGGCCGGTTTCAGAAACCTGCTTCATGGCCTCGAATAATTCTCTTACCTGGGTATCATCATCGGACTTTGGTCCGGCGGCATCGAGACGGCCACGGTACTGTAATTCCAGGTCGGCGTTGTAACCGAAAAAATCGGGTGTGCACACTGCCCCATAAGCCCTGGCAACTTCCTGGGTTTCATCCAGGAGATAAGGAAAAGGAAAATCAAACTCTTTTGAAATCCGTAACATATTAGCGGCTGAGTCTTCAGGATAGGCAACGGTATCGTTGGGCATTAATGCAACGCTGTTGATGCCCAACGCTATTAAGTCGCGCGTATCACGCACCAGTTTTTTTCTTATTGCCTTCACATACGGGCAATGATTACTAATAAACATGATCAGTAACCCTCGCTTACCTCGGCAATTTTCGAGAGTCCAGTTCTGGTGATCCACGCCCGGCAGACAAAAATCAATCGCCTTGGTTCCAAACTCGCATACGGGTGTCGTTAAGCTCACCATATTGACCCTCCGGTTTTTCTGAAAACCGCAGTATATCAGGCAATACGGGTAATCAGGTCAAGCAAAATGTTGCTATCTTTGCTATTATTAATTACAGAACTTATTCGCCGGTGGGGACTCTATAAATGTGTACCGGCAGGGTGGGGATACGGTGAGAACAAGCGTGAATGGACAAAGGCAGAAAGTACTCAGTTGTCTGGGCAGCCTCTTGGCTGGCTTGACGATTGTTGCTTCGCCTACACTATTTGCTGCCGGCAACTCTGCTTCGCAAGTTCAATCAAGCGCCAGCCATACTGAAGCGAACCAGCCACTGGTGCTGCTACCATTACAAAAGGAACAGCCCAACCCCGGTCTGGCCTTTGACCTGGGTGGATCAGAAAAACGCAAACTTGAATTACAACTGTCAGAGCCGTTAACACTTAACGCCAACAGTGCATTGCACAGATCCTCATCCGGTGTCGGATCCGTTTTTCTTGACAGCTCACTGAATCTGCACCTGAATGACAACCTGGACATCACGGCAAGCCTGGGTGCCGGAAAGAGCCAGGCCTCATTTCAGCCTCTGGGCAGCATTCACTGCCAAAATGGTGTGCTTGACCAGGGTTCATACCGCGCATCTGATTGCTACTTTATCAACCAGGCAAATATCCTGAAACAGGACCAGGTCGCCTTGGGGTTGCGTTATGGCAATGATAACTTCAGCACGTCTGTCAGCATGTTCAGAAACAATTCCAGTATCGGACAGCAAGACGTAATCAACCATGCCGCATCAATGATCGGGCCAATGTTGGGCACCGGAACATCCGGACAGATTGACTCGCTGTTCCCGGTTATTGGAAATGGACAAACACTTGATTACCTGGCAGGTGAATCATCAGGTCTCGATTTGGAATTCCAGGTCGGTTTTACCATGGACAGCGCAGGCGCCGTACAACTCGGGCTGCAGTTAACCCGTATTCTGGATGGTTCCTACCAGACCACTTCGACTTACGCCCCCAACCTGCAGAACTGGGCCATTGCCAATCCCTATGACAGCGCCCAGGTGAACGTGGACTGGAGTAAGGGTAATTTCAGCGGTGGTATCCAGGGCTTTTACCGTGAGCAGGTTCAGTTTCTTAACCGTGAAGACCTGTCCAGTTCAACTACTTTTGACGTGCATTTCACCTGGCGCGCACCCTGGAATGCCAGCCTCAGTGTCGGTACCACCAACCTGCTCAATTCCAGTAGCGAGGATTCCGGCAAACCCGACAGCGGCATGAAAGACCCGTTCGAATCCGTCTATGGTCGCATTCCTTACGTCCGGTACCAGCAGGATCTCTGATTTAAAATTGCTCAGGCACAGGTTTTCTTAACCCCTCCGAAAAAGCTGCGCTGTAATAGCTAAAGCAGATTAGAGTGGCCGGTTGCCGAGTTTCCGCAATGCTGCTTTGAACCTGTACAGGTAGACCCTGATGATGAGGTAACACGCAGCGCCAATGGTGAAAAGAATATAAGGCCCGGCAGACGATGTGTATTGGAAGCCCGATGTTTCCGCGAGATACCAGCCAAATGCACCTACCAGAAGTGTCAGGGCCGCGTAACTGGCCATCTTCAATTGATAGATACGGTCTCTTAGCTTTCTCCGCCGAAATTCCCTCAATTGCTCTTCGGATACTTGCCCCCGCTGAAAACCGCAATACGGGCACAACATGGTGCGGCTGGATATTGGCTTGTCACATTCAGGGCAGGAAATAATGGCCATACTCAAACCTTCCGACTATCTGAAACAAATCTTGCGAGGAATGCCACTTCAGGCAGACCTCGGAGAATCCTGGAGATTCTCACGGCACATATCTACTGACCAGTAGACGTGGCCTTATTGACACCGAAGAACCTCAATTCTGCACGCAACCCACCACTTTTTCGGTTTTCGAAATGTATCGACCAACCATATAACTCACACAGTCGTTTTACGATCGCCAGACCCAGACCCGATCCTTTGCCGGAAACGCCCTCGCCACGATAATGACGGTCCATGACCTGGGATAGCTCCGACTCCGGAATACCGGGCCCGGTATCCTCCACCAGGATTCGCCCGTTTCCGATCGTGCAAACCACTTCACCTGCCGGTGTGTAGCGGATTGCATTGCTGATCAGGTTGCCGACGGTGACTGCAATCACGGACTCCGGCGCAATTACACTGACCCTGTCTTCTCCCGCTATTTTCAACTCGAGCGGCTTGTTGTCAAGCAATGGTTCATGCAGGTGAATCAACTTGTCGACAATCTTGCACACATCGTGGGCCTCACTGTCCTGGTTGGTACCCTGTTCAGCACGTACAAGGTGAAGTAGTGCCGTGGTGATATCCGTTGATTGTCTCGCAGCCCTCGCTATACGGAGGATTCGGGTTCTTGTCTTGTCCGGCAGGTCTTTCTGGGCCAGCAACAATTCCGCCGCCCCGGATATAACTGCGAGGGGTGTCCTTAGTTCATGGCTGACATCGGCGTTGAATTCACGGTCGCGCTCAACCAGTTGGTGAACACGCTCAGCATAAGAATCAAGAGCTGCAGCCAGTTGGCCAACCTCGTCGTCCGCGAACCACCGAGCCAGGCCAGGCGAAGGTGTCTCCTCACCCAATTGTCTCAAGCGTTCTGCCAGGTCACTCACGGGTTTCATGACCCTGCTCGAAGACCAAAGGCCCAGTGCCAGCGATAAAAATGAAAATACCAGTACTGCCGCGATCAGCGACCAAATAAGGCGATTGGTCAGACGCTGATTCTCGGTAATGTCATAGATCAGAAATGCCCACAAATCATCGTCTTTGCGAACCGCTGCCTTGAAGTAACCCGCCGGAGTTGCAACTTCGTGCACACCGGTTTCGAGATTTCTGATTTGCGCAATGACCCGGTGGTTTGGATCGCCGGGCCGGGTAATAAAGCCCTGGATACGGGTATGGAACGGTTCGACCAGTGTCGGATCCTTATGCAACTGGACCAGGTAGTCATCGAGTTCCTGCTTCAGCGTGGAACCGATTAGCTCGTCTTCAAGATTACTTTGCAAAACCAGCGTGCTGATTGCAAAAAGGCCGCTCAGCAAGGTACCGAACAGCAGAAAGGAAAGTACGATACGGCTGCGAAGCCTACGTTTGTACAGCATCTGACTCCACCAGGCGATAGCCAATGCCATGGCGTGTCTGGATCATTTTGCTGCCAAAGGGTTTATCGATTGCTGACCGCAGGGAGTGAATATGCACCCGCAGGCTATCGCTGTCAGGCATTTCCTCACCCCACACTTTTTTTTCAAGCTCGGTGCGGGTGACGACGTTTGGGGAAGCTTCCATCAGGCAGCGCAATAATTTAAGACCGATCGGATTAAGGTCTATCTCCTGTCCGTTACGACTGACAACCAATGTGTCAACGTTGTATGAAAGATCACCTATCTGGATATCCTTGCTTGCACGCCGGATACCCCTCGTAGCCAGGACCTCCAGCCTCACTTCAACTTCCTGCAATTCGAACGGCTTGACGAGGTAGTCATCCGCCCCGGTCTCGAATCCAGCCAGCTTGTCTTCAAGGCGATCTCTTGCGGTCAACATAAGAACCGGTGTGTTCTTGCCAGCCTCCTGCCGCAGCTTGCGGCAGACTTCCAGTCCATCCATCCCCGGCAAGGCCAGGTCCAGAACGATGGCATCGAAATCATTAACAACGGCGAGGTGCAGTCCGGTAATGCCATCCCCCGCAAAATCGACGGTATGCCCCTTTTCATCCAGGTAATCACCAATGTTGGCCGCTATGTCCGGATTGTCTTCAATAATTAAAATGCGCACATTCGATTCCTGTGTTCAATGAACCTGAAAATAAGAAGGGTCCAGACAGATGATACTACCACCGTGCCTGGACCCAAAACGCCCTGTCAACTGTATTTCACAGCAGGAGATGCTGTACTTTAATACGAACAAGCTTTCACCTGAAGCATCAAGTCATTGCTAGTGTAGGTGCTGCTCGTTAAAAATCAGTTAACGGAAGTGGAATATTCCGTTAAACCGCTTCCAGGATCATCGTGGCCTGGTCATAGATCCATCACCTCGACATCTCTGAGGTTCTCGGAAAGGGTGTCAGCGTCCCCACCTTCTGACATTTTCACGGCCAAGCGGACTTCATTGGCTGAATCGGCGTGACGAATAGCCTCGTCGTAGGTGATCTGGCCTGACTTGTACATTCCGAACAGGCACTGATCAAAGGTAATCATGCCATGGTGGTTTGACTCTTTCATGATCTTCTTCAGCTCTGTGATTTCACCATTGCGGATTCTCTCCTGCACCAATGGCGTAGCCAGCAATACTTCGACCGCCGCCCAGCGCCGTGTCTGGTCTGCAGAAGGGACCAGTTGCTGGGCTATGATCGCTTTCATGTTGAATGACAGGTCGAGCAACACCTGTTCCTTAGCCTCTTCAGGGAAGAAATGCAAAATCCGGTCGAGCGCCTGGTTGGCGTTATTTGCGTGCAGCGTGCACAAAACCAGATGACCTGTTTCAGCAAAAGTGATTGCGTATTCCATGGTCTCACGCGTACGGACTTCGCCGATCATGATAACGTCCGGTGCCTGCCGTAAAGTGTTGCGCAACGCTATTTCAAATGATTCCGTATCAATACCTACTTCACGCTGTGTCACCAGGCTCTTGCCATGGAAGTGAACGTACTCAATCGGATCTTCAACGGAAATTATGTGGCCACTCATCCTCTTGTTGCGATAGCCGATCATGGCTGCCAGCGAAGTGGATTTGCCGGTGCCGGTGGCGCCCACAAACAATATGATGCCCCGCTTTGCCAACGAAAGATCGGTCAGCAATTCCGGTAAACCAAGATCCTCAAATGTCGGTATATTGGTCTCAATACGACGACACACCATGCCGATATTGGCCTGCTGGTAAAAAGCACTAACACGAAAACGGACATCCTCGCCAAGTGCAATTGCAAACTGGCACTCCTGGGTATCTTCAAACTCCCTGGACTGTTTCTTTGTCATGATGCCATTGACGATTTCAGCAACCTCTTCGGCCAACAGGACTTCTGTTGAAATCGGCCGTATTTTGCCGTTGACCTTTATGCACGGGGGGGCATCTGCGGTGACAAAGAGGTCAGAGCCCTTCTCTTCATGAACCTTCATCAGCCAATCGTGTATTGCACTCATTCCTGCACCTCCAAATTAGTACCCACGGTCTTCCGGTAAACTTTCGGACCGGAAATTACCCTTACATAAACAGTTTGCGGTCGACGGCTTTTCTGGCCGCCTCCTGGCGTGCGACGATTCCGCGGCCGACCAGGCCTTCGAGATACTGATCAAGCGTATGCATACCAACATTCTGGCCGGTCTGAATCGCGGAATACATCTGCGCCACTTTGTCCTCGCGTATCAGGTTCCTTATCGCTGGTGTGGCCAGCATGATTTCATGGGCCGCAATTCGTCCACCACCAATGCGCTTCATCAATGTCTGGGCAATAACCGCACGCAGGGATTCTGACAGCATCGAACGCACCATGGATTTCTCACCTGCGGGGAATACATCGATGATGCGGTCAATGGTCTTGGCTGCTGAACTCGTGTGCAATGTTGCAAATACAAGGTGGCCGGTTTCCGCCGCTGTCAAAGCCAGGCGGATGGTTTCGATATCACGCATTTCACCAACCAGGATAATATCCGGATCCTCACGGAGCGCCGATCGTAGCGCCTGGTTGAATCCATGCGTATCGCGGTGAACTTCGCGCTGGTTGATCAGGCATTTGCGTGATGTGTGTACAAACTCGATCGGAT
Organism: uncultured Lysobacterales bacterium; assembly: GCA_937927755.1. Taxonomy (GTDB): domain Bacteria; phylum Pseudomonadota; class Gammaproteobacteria; order Xanthomonadales; family SZUA-36; genus SZUA-36. Next base: position 17,116 of record CALBDB010000039.1, on the reverse strand, counting down.
CTTCAATCGTTAGAATATGCCCCGCCTGGGTAGTATTGAGGTGATCGATCATTGCCGCCAGGGTCGTGGATTTACCAGATCCGGTTGGCCCGGTTACCAGTACAAGCCCACGTGGCACATTGATGATTTCCTTGAAGGACGGTGGCGCACCAATGTCTTCCAATGTCCACACTGCAGCTGGAATGGTTCTGAACGCACCGCCAACACCGCGGTCCTGGTGGAAGCAATTGACACGGAAACGGGCAAGTCCCGGAACCGCATATGAGAAATCCACTTCCAGATTTGCTTCGAAGTCACGCCGCTGGTGATCGCTCATCGTGCTGTACAGCAGTTCGATTAGTTGTTGATTATCCAGGGCCGGCAAATTTAACCGCCGCAGGTCGCCATCCACACGAATCATGGGTGGCAGCGCAGATGACAGGTGTAAATCCGAAGCTTTGTTCTTTACCGCAAAGGCCAGTAGCTCAGCAATATCCATTAAACCCTCCGTGCGGGGATACTGTCGCGTTACAATACATTATGACTCAATATCTGAAAATTGCTTGAAACCGTATCCCTGGTTTTACCGCAACAGGCATAACCATAGACAATGCATACACTTGCTGCAACATGAAAACTTCACTTGAAAGGTTAAAATTTGTCCGGCATCGAATCGAAAAAGCCTGTATCACTGCTGGAAGACAGTCGCATCAGGTCTCCCTGCTTGCGGTGAGCAAAAAACAACCATCAGAAAAGATCAGAATTTTCAATAAGTTAGGTCTAAGTTCGTTTGGAGAAAACAAGCTGCAGGAAGCGCTGCAAAAGCAACGTGAGCTCACGGACCTGGATCTGGAATGGCATTTTATCGGTGCCATTCAGTCCAACAAGACCCGTGAAATTGCCGAAAATTTCAATTGGGTACAGAGCGTGGACAGGTTAAAAGTCCTCAACCGCCTGTCTACGCAACGGCCTGAGCAACTAGACCCGCTGAATATCTGTTTACAAGTTAATATCGACCGGGAACCGCAAAAAGCCGGTGCCAGCCCGGAGGAAATTATGCAGCTGGCTGAGATATCTGAAGGTCTTGCCAACATCAGGTTAAGAGGCTTGATGGCGATACCCAGGATGACGAATGTTCCGGAAGAACAGCATTTGAGCTTTAAAAAGGTCAGAATGCTATTTGATAGACTTGCAAAAGCAGGACACGACGTCGATACATTATCCATGGGTATGTCGTCCGACCTGGAGATAGCCATCGCTGAAGGCAGTACCATGGTTCGCATTGGCACCGATCTGCTTGGAATACGGGAAACATGAAGTTCAAAAACGGATATCAGTCATGAGAATCGCATTTATCGGTGGTGGCAACATGGCCACCGCCCTTATCAGCAGCCTGTTCGCATCCCGGCACAATGTCGACCGCATACAAGTCGCCGACCCCGGCGCTGCCGCGCGAGAACGCTTACAAAGGCGTTGGCCCGTGCATTGTTTTGAAAACGCCGCCGATGCAATCAGAGACATGGATGCCATAGTGCTGGCAGTCAAACCACAGGTTCTGCCCGAGGTACTTGATGAGATCGGAGACCTCGTAACAAACGAGCAGCTTGTGATATCCATCGTGGCGGGTATACATACCAGCCAGATCGCTGCCAAACTGAAATCCAATTCACCCATAGTCCGCACCATGCCAAACACACCTGCCCTGATCGGCCTGGGAATAACCGGCATGTATGCCCCGATCACCTGCAATCTCGCGCAACGTGAATTGACCCAGAACCTGATGGAATCCGCCGGCGAAGTAGTATGGCTGGAAAGAGAAAACCTGCTGGATGTCGTGACGGCTGTGTCAGGCAGCGGGCCTGCCTATTTTTGCTACCTTGTTGAATGTCTGCGCAACGCCGGGACGCGGCTGGGATTGCCGGCAGATGTAGCGGCGAGGCTGGCTTTGTACACTGCCTACGGTGCCAGTTCCATGGCCGTACGAAGCGATGCTGATGTCACTGAATTGCGGGCCAGGGTCACAACCAAGGGCGGAACCACCCAGGCGGCAATGGACATTCTGGAAGCCGGTCACTTCGCAGAACTCGTGGATTCAGCCATCGCCGCTGCAACGAAACGCGGAGAGGAGCTATCCGAAGAGGGTCTGCAGACATGAATCCAACCGGCGCCCTGGTCTACCTGATAAGCACATTGACCGATCTTTATATCACTGCAATCATGTTGCGTCTTTTGCTGCAATGGGTCAGGGCGGATTTTTATAATCCCCTGAGCCAGTTCCTGGTCAAGGTTACCAACCCGGTGATCGTCCCGGCCAGGCGGCTGATACCATCACTTGGCAAACTTGATACCGCCTCAGTCGTGGTCATGTTGCTGCTGGAACTGGCCCAGCTTGCCATAATCAGTCAATTGGCACCGACCGAATTCGGAATGCAGTATTTACTGTTGTTTGCTTTCAGAAAATTGCTGTTCACCTTGCTGATGACATACTTTGTACTGATCATCGCCAGGGTAATTGTCAGCTGGATTGCAAGCCAGTCCAGACACCCGTTAATCCCGCTTATCTACCAGTTGACAGAGCCGGTATTGAGGCCTTTCAGTAAGTTGATTCCGCCACTGGGTGGTGTCGACCTGTCTCCGTTATTCGCCCTGATCGCCCTGCGTTTTCTTTTGCTTCTGCTAGGATGGTAAGTAACAGCTGAATAATTTATGGACCAGTTCCGGTCTGTAATTTTGCAAATTGAAATATTGAACGCTGATGTCGGATAGGGAAAATCGATGAAAAAGCTCTCAAAAATACTTGTTTTTGTCACTGCACTCACAGCGCTACCCGCCCTGGCGCAACAGGCCCAGGAGTTTGGTGAATACAGTGTTCACTACAATGCGCTGAACTCCAGCCTGCTAACCCCCGAGGTCGCCAAAGCCTACGGCATCCGTCGCTCCGATAGCCGCGCCCTGGTCAATATTTCAGTTCTAAAAAATGCAGAGAACCAGGCAACAACCGCAGTAAAAGCCAATGTAACTGCAACCGGCCGCAACCTGACCGGACAATCCCGCAATATTGAAATGCGGGAAATCAATGACGGCGACGCCATCTATTACATCGGCGAACTGTCTGTCAGGAATATGGAGACTTTCAGCTTCACGGTAAATGTCATGCCGGAAGGCCAGACCAAGACCTTTCTAGTTGAATTCAGACAGCAGTTTTATACCGAGTAGAGTAGGTATTCAACCTGCTCTTTGTTTCAGGACCGCTCCGTAGCCTGCACGGTAATCCGGATAGGAGAGTTTGAAACCGCTGTCGCGCAATCTCTGGTTATTTACACGTTTGCCAGATGCTGCGTGCTCGTCGTTTAGAGGGGTTGGCGATGATTTGCCCTGAGCTTTGGCCAGCCACTCGACCACCTCGTAACGCGGTGCCGGATTATTATCGGTCGCCACATACAAAGTTTGTGGCCGTTCAAGTTCCAACAGGTGCTTTAGCGCAGCGGCGGCATCGTCGCGGTGAATACGGTTGGTATAAAATGGTGGGTTATGCTGGACCTCGAGTCCTTCCGATGCCGCCTGCCTGATCAACCTTTCGCGTCCGGGGCCGTAAATTCCGGATATTCGCACAATCACAAGCTCATCCGTGCAAGCGGCTGCCAATTGTTCCATTTGCAACAATACTTTGCCGTTGAACCCGGTGGGGCCGGGCGGCGTCTCTTCATTGACAACACCGCCTTGTGATTCACCGTATACGGCGGTACTTGAGACCAGGATTGTACGCATGGGTGGTTGCTTCAAGCCGGCCCACAAGTTTTTCCAGCCCTGGACAAAAATTGCCTCGTAGCCGGCCTGGTCACGGCTGGAGGGTGTCGGCATGAACACCAGGCTATCGATTTGTTGTGGCAGATTGCTGAGTGATTCAGGATTTGTCAGGTCGGCCTGTACAGGCAGCACACCTTCCGGCAAACTCGAAGTATCGCGCTTCAATCCATAAACGACGTGACCGTCCTTCAACAATGAAACCGCAAGTACGCTTCCTACATCACCACAGCCGGCTATCAGCACACGCATTATGCAGGCTCCGGTTCAACCTTGCCGGCACGCGAACCCGGTAGTGTTCTCAGCCAAATTAACCACACTACCAGTGCGTCGAGGATGATCAGGGCTTGCCACAGGTAAAGATGGAACCACTCAAAAGCCGTGTAGTTCCACTGACCAAGGTAATAAAGGCTTATGATTCGTACCAGGTTAAGTAACTGGATAGCAAAAAAACCGATGAAAAAACCAATCAGTTTGTTTTTAAATGGTGCAGGGAAGGCGAATATGGCCGAAAACAAAATAATTACGGCCTCAAGCCCGTTACATCCACGTTCAATTCGCACACCAAAACCCGAGACGCTGTCCCGGATCACGTTGCCGGTAGCGATGACATTTTCGTCAAAAATCTGCACAAGCCATACACTGATATCCGCGATCATGGATGTAAACGGAATGATGACGTACTTTTCAGCGGGCTGTAGAATCTCCAGCGTAAACAAGCCGATCAGCAGAACTGAAAATATGATGAAAAACCGAAGCATTGTTCCTGTAATCAATCCTGTGATGCGAGACGAGGCAATGGTACCCAAAGCCATGCGGGCTTGCACGCCGTAAATTACGGACGGCGTAACGGCATGAGAAAGGTAAACCAGAATATTTTCCTGATCGGCCCGATGGGTTCCGGTAAAACTTCTATCGGAAAACACCTGGCAAAAATGCTCGGCCTTGAGTTTTACGATTGTGATCATGAGCTTGAGCGACTGACAGGTGCCAGCGTTAACCTGATATTTGATGTTGAGGGCGAAGCGGGGTTCCGATTGCGGGAACGCCGGATGCTCAGGCGGCTTAGCAAATTGAACGGGGTGTTAATCGCAACAGGCGGTGGCGTTGTCTGTGAAAAGGAAAACCGCCGCATATTGCGCTCCCGGGGATTTGTCGTTTACCTGAAAACCAGTGTTGATAAACAACTCAAACGCCTGAGCCAGGATAAAAGCCGGCCACTACTGCAAGCCGAAGACAGAGTCGAACGATTAACCAGCCTCGCCCGGGTTCGCAATCCGCTTTACGATGAAACCGCCGACCTTGTTTTCAGCAACCGGAACTCAAGTGTTCACGCGGGCGCAAAAGCCCTTTCTGCCGCCATTCTCCAGAATTTGGCCATACTCAAGCCGGAGACATACAATGCAAACAGTTAGAGTCGACCTGGCAGACCGGAGCTACACCGTATTCATCGGAACCGGCATACTGGGTTCCGGGCACCCGGCTTTTGATATCCCCCGTGGAAGCACAGCACTTATCGTCAGTAATGAAAAAGTTGCTCCCCTGTACCTGGAATCGCTTGAGGCCTCCCTGGCAGGGGTAGAAGTTCACAATCTGGTCCTGCCAGATGGCGAGTCTTTTAAAACACTGGAAAACTGGGCGCAAATCATAGACAGGCTGGTGGAGATACGCGCCACGCGCGACGCCACGGTATTCACGCTGGGTGGTGGTGTCATCGGTGACATGGGTGGTTTCGCTGCCGCCAGCTACATGCGGGGAATTGATTTTGTGCAAGTCCCAACGAGCCTGTTGGCGCAGGTGGACGCCTCGGTGGGCGGTAAAACCGGGTTCAACCACCCGCTGGGAAAAAATCTGATCGGCGCCTTTCACCAGCCAACCGCAGTGCTGATTGATATCGACACGCTGGATACCCTGCCCGGGCGCGAATTTTCAGCGGGGCTGGCAGAAGTGATAAAGATCGCGGCCGTGCGTGATGCAGACTTTCTCGACTGGCTGGAAGAAAACCGTCATGCCATCGCATCCCGCGAGCCTGAACTGGTTATCGAATTGATCAGGCGCAGCATTGCCAACAAGGCTGAAATTGTTGCTGAAGACGAACGTGAGTCAGGTGTCCGGGCCCTGCTTAATTTCGGACACAGCTTCGCACACGCGATTGAGACCCTCACCGACTACCGGCTGTATCTTCACGGCGAAGCCGTCGCCATTGGCATGATGGTTGCCACAAGGCTCAGTGAGATCAGGGGCCTGTGCAAGACCGGCTTCAGCGACCGTTTAGGCAAATTAATGACGTCTTTCGGCCTGCCCTTGCATATTCCGGAAGACCTGGAACCGTCCAGTATCATTGAAACCATGAAACTGGACAAAAAAGTAATTGCCGGGTCGGCCAGGCTGATCCTGGTCAAGGCGGCAGGCCACGGGTTTATCGACAGCAGCTCTGATAAACTACAGGTTGCCGCAGCGATCACTGCAAGTCAAAAACAAACCTGATTCAAATCAATCCAACGGAATCCAAATGAATTCATCTTTAAAAAACGATACCTATCTGAGGGCATTACTCCGTCAACCTACAGACAGGACGCCTATCTGGATTATGCGCCAGGCCGGGCGCTATCTGCCGGAGTACCGCGAAGTGCGAGGCAGGGCGGGAAGTTTCATGAACCTGTGCACCAACCCGGAACTCGCCTGCGAGGTTACGATGCAGCCCCTGCGCAGGTTTCCGCTTGATGCCGCAATACTTTTTTCAGATATTTTGACCATACCTGACGCCATGGGCCTGGGCCTGTCGTTTGCCGAAGGTGAAGGCCCCAGGTTTGAGAAAGTCGTCAAATCCGCCGCCGATGTTGAAAAACTTAAACGGCCCGACCCGGCAAGCTCGTTGGCTTACGTCATGGATGCCGTCGCATTGATCCGTAAGACCCTCAATGGGGATGTGCCCCTGATCGGTTTCAGCGGCAGCCCATGGACATTGGCCACATACATGGTCGAAGGCGGCTCCAGCAAGGTTTTCGCAAAAACCAAGAACATGATCTATGCCGACCCCGGCACAGCCCATCTTTTGCTGGACAAACTGGCAGATGCAATTATCGATTACCTCAATGCCCAGATCGAAAGCGGCGCACAGGCCGTGCAAATCTTTGACACCTGGGGTGGTGTGCTGGCACCGGATATGTTCAGGGAGTTTTCGCTGAGATACCTGGAAAAAATCGTTAACGGATTACATCGCTCATACGACGGCGATACCATACCAGTGGTGCTGTTTTGCAAAGGCTGCAATTCCCACCTTGAAGAACTGGCGGATACAGGCTGCGATGGCCTCGGGGTCGATTGGACGATAACACTGGCCGAGGCCAGGGCCAGGGTGGGTGATCGTGTCTCCCTGCAAGGCAACCTCGACCCGGCCATCATGCTAAGCAACCCGGCCATCATCCAGGAGCAGGTAAAGGCGGCACTGGCCAGTTATGGAGAAGGCAGTGGCCATGTATTCAATCTCGGCCACGGGATTACACCCGATGTGGACCCACATCATATGACCGTTTTGACTGAATCCGTGCGAGAGTTCAGCCCGGCGTGGCACAAAGAGCCAGCTTAATCTATGACAATTTCTCGTTTTCCAGGCCCTTGATGATAATTTCGGTATACAGGTCCATTATGCGGGAAATCAGCGCCCGGTACTCGGGATGACGCTTCACCAGTAAGGGGTTACTTGTGGCGTCATCACAAACCTGGGTGAGAAAACGGATGTCACCATCGCTTAGTTTCTCGCCTTGATTGACTTTTTCCAGTAAACGCCTGGCGCGCGGCAGATGCTCCTCATTCAATTCGAGCAACAGGACGGCGATCGTACCCTCGTCTTTCAGTGTCGGATCTATCATTCCAGACGCTTTGAAAATTATGCCGTTGACTAGAATACCACCCTGCATGTGGATTGGGGGTTTGGCTTTCCAGCAACCAAGGCGCTGTCAATGTTTGGCGATTTTATTGACAAGTCAGTGGGGGTGAACCAGTATTCGGGCCTCAATTTATCACCAGAGGGCGCTACCGACATGGCTGCCGTGAAAGACCTGATATCCAGCCCGGCTTACCTGGCGTACAAGTTCAATTTCAATACGGAGAATGTGGAATTTTTGCCGGTAGACCGAACGGAATTGCGCAAGGTCAGCGCACTAAAACACGGCTATATCGATCCTGGCAGGCAGCTGATTGCCGTTCACCTTTCCGAATTGTTGCCGCTGTTGGATTCTGCCAGCCAATCCCTGGTCGACAATCCGCCCCGGTTCATTTTTCACACGGCATTTTGTGCATCCACTTTTTTATCACGTTGCCTGGACGTAGACGGGGTCAGTACCAGTCTCAGGGAACCGCAAATTCTTCTCGACGCGGCAAATGCAAAACGTTTGCACTGGCAGTCAAAAACAACAGGTATCTTTTATCGTGACCTGCTGCAACTGGGATTGTTACTGCTGCAGAAACACGCTGCACCATCCGAGAAACTGGTGATCAAGCCGATAAACTCAATCAACAACATCATCCCTGAACTGTTGCAGATTACCGGCCCGACAAAATCCCTGATGCTTTATACAGACGCCAGGAACTTTATCCTGTCCACGCTGAAAAAAGCTGAAGGAGGCAAACAAACCGTCAGATCGATGTTTGATCTCATCCGATGTGATTTTCAGCATTTGTCCGACCTGCAACTGACACATGCGATCCACATGACCGACCTGAGGGTCATCATGACACTTTGGCGGTTGCAGATAGAACAGGCCGAAATGGCACTCCAGCAATTCTCACCAAAAAATGAGATGGCTTCCCTGTACGGAGAAAAACTGATTCAGACTCCGTTGGAAAGTCTGCACGCCGTCAATCAATACCTGGACCTTGAGATTCCAGCCGCGCAGATTGACTCGTTGGTGAAAAGCGATGGTCTTTCTGCCGATGCCAAGAATGAAGGCGAACAATTCAGTGTGCAAAAACGGAAAGAGGCGTACCAGGTGCTTGAGAGATTTTACGGCGAGGACCTGGACAACGGTCTCAGGTGGCTGCTAAGAAACAACCCCGGAACAAAGTTACAACCTGAGTTAAGCGGGCCACTGCCGGTTTGAAACCGGCCTGGTTAGCTTGTATTAGCTCTGCTCTAATTCATCAAGCATCGGACCCAGGAACTCCCGGTAACTTTCCCACAGCTTGACCGAACTCGTATACATGGGCTGACGGACCTGGAATGCACTCGCGGTTTTGACAATTGCATCGCTTTTCTCAAAATTGACACAACTTTGCTGAAAATCCAGATCGCAGGCTGACAGCAGCGCCCTGATTTCATGCTCGGGGTTGCGTGTAAGTGATTCGTAGCTGATATCATAAATCTCACCGGGCATGACCTCGTGCCAGTGCTGCATCAACATCCGGTACTGGTTGTGGAACTGGGCTACGGTCTTCAGGTTATAAGCAAACCGGTAATTCCCGGTCGTAAAGTTCTGTTTGAAGATGGACAAACAGGTATCTTTTGCATCCCTGACGCAGTGAATGATTTTTGCGTTGGGCAGCGCAATTTTGATCAAGCCCACCATCATCATGTTGAATGGCATCTTGTCCGTGATACGGGGAGCCTGGCTGTTCAGCACGTTGATTTGTTCAAGATAAGTCCTGCCCATTGTTTCAAACCTGCTTGCCGGGTAGGAATCCAGCGATTTGAATAGGTAGTCAGCCGACTCTTTCAGGAAAAGCCGCGTACCAAGCGAAAAGATATAATCCAACTCACCCGCACCGTGGACATCGGAATGGCTGGCTAAGATCTTCTCCACCAGGGATGTGCCGGAGCGGGGCATACCGACGATAAAAATGGGCCTGTCAGATTCCCCGGCATCGATTTTTACACCTGAGATGGCATCACTACTGAAGACATCGATAATACTCTGAATGAGTTGTCGGTCACTTTCGATATCGTAATGGGACTCGGCGGACCTGAGGTCATTACCCGTCTGCAGGTAGCCGAACGCCCGGGGGTAATCACCAATATCCTCGAAGGCCTTGGCCAGGGCAAATGCAAGATGGATTTTGCCCTCGTTCTTCAGGTCACCCTGATGATACAGGCTCAGCATCGAACTGATGTGCGGGTCGGCCTCATCCCTGTATTTGTGTATGCCAGAATAAGTAAAGTGGGCCTGGGTATATTCAGGCTGCAGGGCCATGATCTGCCTGTAGTTGCTTGCTGCGTCTTCCAGTTTTCCTTGTGCTTTCTGCAGGTTAGCCAATAAGTACCTGGCAATGACAAAATTCTTTTGATCGGAGAGAACACGTTGATACTGGCCGATCGCCTGCTCAATACTTCCTCTTTGCTGATAGCTGTCAGCCAGGTTCATCCGCGCATCAAGAAAGCGGGGATCAACGGCAAGTGCTTTTTTCCACAGGTCCTCGGCCTCTGCCCGGCGCCCTGACTGGGCACAGAGCAGGGCCAGGTTACTGTAGATCTGGGGCGTTCTGATTTTTTCAGCGATCAGGGCCCGGTACTCCGCTTCGGCAAATGCCGCATTACCCGCTGAATGGGCATGAATAGCTTGCTGCAAGCGCATATTTTGCTGGCTCGAAACAGACTGCCTTGCCTTGACCGTCTTGTTAAGCTTATTTTTGACTTTACGCGGTTTTTTACTCATTGCCGGCAACCTGGGTCAATCTCCGATTTCTCATGCAGCCTACCAAATCCAAGTCTAAGGTCCTACCTGCCAATGACCTGTTTCAGCGGCGTGAGAAATTCGTCGTAGTTCTTCCAGTGATCAATCGCCTTGACATAAAGTGCCTGGCGGACCTGCTCGGAACTTGGTGTCGCCACCGCGCGCCTGTTCTTATGAAAGTCAAGACAGGCCGGTTCAAACTCCAGGCCGCAGTACTGCAGCATGCTTTCAACGGCGGTGGACAAATCGGAAACCAGTTCTTCATAGCTGACGGTCAAAATTTGCCCAGGCAACACGGCGTGCCAATGATCCATCAACTCAATATAGTCGTTATAGTATTGTCCGATTGTTGCCAGATCGTAGGAGAACCGGAAACTTTCCGCAAAGAACTGACTATATAAGCTCCAGCCACTCGCCATCGGATCACGCCTGATATCAATAATTTTGGCGTTGGGGAAGAGTGTTTTAATCAAACCGATGTGATGAAAATTATCGGGTTGTTTATCGACAAAATGTGCCGCCTGCTGTCTCATTGGCTGCACGAAATCAAGATACCGTTGTGCAAGGCCCTGAATTTCATTGGCTTCCAGCCCGGCCATTGATTGGGGGTACTGTGCCCCGCCTGGTGAATTTGACATACTCAGTTCGCGGGCTATCGAAGTGATCTCGTTTAACTCGGTCGTTGCATCGACCATGCTGTGACAGGTCAGGATTTGCTCCACCAGGGTTGATCCACTTCGTGGCAGGCCCACGACAAAAATCGGCGCGTTGGTAGTATTACCCTTCTCATTCTTGCCTGAAAAATATTCAGCGTTGAAAAAAGACTTCAGGCTGGCGGTCCGGCTGGCGTATTGGACGGGGCGAATTTCCAGGTAGCCCCTGTTTGCAGCTTGATAATGTTCGAAACTCTCTGCGAACTGTTTTTGATCCTCCATTGCCTTGCCCAACGCGAACCGGATAAGAACTTTGTCCATAGCCGGGGTGTCATCCGCCATTTCCAAACTTTGCATCGAAGCAATTTCTTCATCGGTAAACCGGTAGGTTTTCAGGTTTGCCAATTCCCAGAATGCCTGGCCCCGCGTTAGTTCACTCTTGGTTGCCTTGTGAAAACAAGAGATCGCTTCTTCCGTATTCCCCACGGTTTTCAGCACTTTACCCAGAGGGACCAGGCACAGTTCGCTCATTTCATGTACCTCTGTCAATTCACGATAAATTGCGATCGTCTCTTCGTATTGCCCAAGGTTAAACAACACCTCTGCTTTAAGTTCGTAGGTGTCAATATTCTCAGGAGCGAGTTCGATAAGCCGGTTACATTGTTCAAGTGCTTGTTGAAAGCGCCTGTTAGCCAGCAGCGAGCCCGCCAGTTCAAACCCCAGGGCTACATCGTCGGGCCTGGATTTAACGCAGTCTGTCAAAATAGATGTACTGACTTCAAAGTAATGAAAGTGCCTGGCAATGCGAGCTAGTAACCTGAGTGTCCGAATTTCATTGGGCACCTTTTGCAGCAATTGCCGGCACATTTTGTCCGCCATTTCAAAATTACCATTGTTCAATTCCTGCTGTGCTTGCTGCAATACAGCGTTAAACGCCTTGATCATATCGTATTGCGCGAGGGCTTCCTTGCTCTCCTGGTGCTGTTCATCATGCTCCAGATATTCGCCAAGCAAGCGCCAGTTATCGTGATAGACGGGGTCGGCATTGGTCGCTTCCCTCAACAGTTTGATCGCTGCTGTCGTATCGCCCTGCCCGAAGAGAATCTTTGCCAATTCAACTTTTGCAGAAATATGGCCCGGGTGACTCCTGACCAGCACCTGAAGCGTATCTTTGGCTTTTTCCGTCTCATCACAAAGCAGATGACAACGTGCCAGCAAGAACAAGGCCCGCTTATCGAGGTCATGCTTGTTCAGAAAGTCATCAAGGGCGAGCTTTACTTTCTCTACGTCCTTTGGAATCCAGGCTTCGAGCGCCTCCAGTGTTCCATTTATCCTGTATGCTTCCAACATGTCCATGCTCAATGCCCTGCCAAAAAAGTGATTGTACTGCGGCAGGCAAGGATACCCTAACCCTGTCGAAGCGTCTCCATACTTTTGTCACTATTCCTTTCGCAATGAAATTCCTAGAATAGCGTTGGTCAGGGAGGTTTCTATGCAGGTTCGAATACTATTGATCATTGCCTTATCGCTGGTGGCAGTTGTGACGCTGTTCCTTTTGTTGTTGGCGACTGATACGGCATTGTCGGTGTGGCAGCGTCTGCGTGAAGCGCCATCCTGGTTACAGCTTGCCTACGTACTGTTACTTACGACGGTTTCCGCTGCCACGCTCTGGCTGTCGTGGCGCTGGCTGAAGCCGGCTGGTAAAAAACCCGCCCCCGAAACCAGGCCCCTTGATCCCGTGTCCCTGCAGGAAGACCTGGTCGAATCTGCAAGCGCCGGTGTAGATGTCAGTGACGCTATTGCAGAGATAAAGGAACAAAATCGGCGCAAACAAAGCGGTGAAGTATACATCGCAATTTTTGGTGAAATCAGCACCGGTAAGAGCAGCCTCGTCAAGGCCTTGCTGCCGCAGGCGGATATGGAAAGCGACCCCAGGGGTGGAACCACTCACGAAGTGATACATTACCGTTGGCAAGCCGGTTCCGGGGATGCAGTCATAATTGCCGATCTGCCGGGTTTCAATCTTGAGAGTAATCCCGTGATTCTCGAGGAGGCACGCCGCGCCCATTTGGTGGTACTGCTCTGCGACAGCGACATCACGCGCAGCCAGATGGAGCAACTGAAAAGCCTGCTTTCCATGCAGAAACCACTGGTAGTGGCACTCAACAAGGTTGACCGCTTTTCCGCCGCTGAAGCTCAGACCATTGCTGAAAGCATCACCCAACGCACTGGTATCAACCGTGGTGACGTCGTATTTATCCAGACCGGCGGCCACGAGGAAGTAGTCAGGCTGTTGAGCGATGGCAGCGAGGAAACCGTTACCCGGGATCGCACAAAAAACATTGAACCACTTAGAAATGCCCTGCAACGCAAGCTGGATGGCAACCACGAGTTAATGGAACAACTTCGGGATAGCGCGGTACTGTTGCTTGCTACAGAAAAGCTAGAGCAGGCCCGCGACCTCCACCGGGAACAACAGGCGTCCGAACTGGTACAGAAATATTCGAAGCGAGCCGTCATCGGCGCACTCGCAGCGGTCGCCCCTGGTTCAGATCTGATTATCCAGGGCCTGTTGGCCACGCGCCTGGTCCAGGCACTGTGTGAGCTTTACGGGGTTTCGGTGAAAGACGTAGAGATCGAGGCGTTCCTGCACCTTGCCGGTGGAAAGGTAAAAAAACTGACCGCGATAACACTGGCCATCACCGGCAATGCACTCAAGGCATTTCCGGGGGCGGGAACACTGACCGGCGGCCTGGTCCATGCCGTGGCCTACGGTATGATTTTCGACAGTCTTGGGCGCGCCGCAGCAGAAACACTTGCCAGTCGGGGTGAATTGCGCCCCTACCCGGCAGCCAAAGCCTTTGAGGAGATGTTGAATGACAATCTTGAAACAGGTGCAGTCCGTTTTGCAAAACTTGCCCTGGCTGAAAAAGGAAAAGACAAAAAACCCTGATCAGCACCTGCTCAATGCCAACCAGCAAATTCAGACCCTGCTGACCGATACCAGTGTCCCATCAGCAGTCCGGCAGGAATTGTTCCAGGAGTTCTCAGAGATGGAGGCCATCTCCGAGAAACTGCAGCATGGTGAAATTCACATTGCGGCATTCGGGCGTGTCGGCACAGGAAAATCCTCGCTGCTGAATGCATTACTGGGCCGCAAGGCATTTTCAACCAGCCCGTTGCATGGTGAAACACTGGTCCAGCAGCGCAGCCAGTGGGATACGGCTAGTTCAGACCATGTCTTATTGATCGACACACCCGGTATAGATGAACTGGAAGGGGAGGCGCGCGAAGAACTGGCCCGTTCAATAGCCCGGATGTCGGATATTGTCCTGGTGGTCTGCGAAGGCGACCTGACGGAGACGGAATTCAAGGCTGTTCGCAGCCTGGCCGGGCGTAACATGCCGTTGCTGCTGGTGCTGAATAAATCAGACCGCTACAACCGTGACGAACTGGAGACATTATTGGGGCACCTGCGAGCGCGTTGTGCGGGATTCCTGGACGATGAGAATATCCTGGCCGCCAGTGCAGACCCCAGGCCGGAACAGCTGATCCGCGTCGACGCGACGGGCAGGGAGTTTCCAGCCGAGCGCCCGCGCAAACCCGATATCGGCCGGCTGAAAGCCCGGCTCTGGCGTATCCTGGAGAAGGATGGCAAGACACTTGCTGCGTTGAACGCAGCCCTCTTCACGTCTGAACTTGACAACCGCATAGCAACAAAAATTGTGCAGGCGAGAAAAACCATTGCTGAGAAGGTCATCGGGAATTACTGCATTGCCAAGGGTGTCGTCGTGGCGGTGAATCCCATTCCCGTTGCTGACTTGCTGGCCGCTGCCGGTACCGATGTTGCAATGGTAATACACCTTGGAAATATATACGGCTTCCAACTGTCAAAACGAGAAGCCAGTAAGCTGCTGCTGACCATTTCCGCGCAATTGCTGTTGTTAATGGGAGCATACTGGGGCGTGAACATGGTTTCTGCCGCCATGAAAACCATCAGTGCAGGTATGTCTGCAGCGCTGACCGCCGGTGCTCAGGGGACATTGGCCTGGTATGCCACCTACGTCACAGGCAGGGCGGCGGAATCATGGTTTGCCAAGGGCAAGTCCTGGGGCTCTGAAGGACCCAAGGACACGATCAATGAAATCCTGGGTTCGCTGGACCAGGACTCAATCCTCAGGTCCGCGCGCAACGAAATTATGGGTAAACTTAAGGGCGCGGTCTGAACCACGTGCGCTTTATTCCGGCTTTCTGTAAAAAGTCAGCAGGACATCATCCAGCAGCGGTCCCCAGTTTTGCCAATCGTGCCCCTCTTTTACCTTGATAAAGGTCAGGTCATAACCCTTGTCTTCCAGGCTGTCCCTGAAGCGCTTCGCTGCACGTAAATTGTCATTTTTCGTACCAACACTCATAAACATCTTGAGCGGTAAAACATCTCTTTCCTCGTACAATTCACGCACGACATCGACATGCTTACCGCTTGCTGGTGACTGCATGATGATCCCCGAGAACAATTTCGGCAGCATCAGGCCAAAACAGGCGCTGTTCAACCCGCCAAACGACAGGCCCATAATTGCGCGATCCTCACGTGTTGAGCTTACAGGCTGTTCCCGGCTGATGGTTGGAATGAACTCTGCGGCAAAGAAAGAAGCGAAATCGGTACTGCACATAAATTGTGAATTACGGCGGTTTTCCTCCAGCTTATCGGGATTCCTGCTATCCAGGAAAATCACCAATACCGGTTCGATAACACCTGTATCGATAGCCTGGTCCAGGATGGACTTGAAATTCCCCTGGGACAGGTACCATTGACCGTCTGTCACATAAAGACTGGGTAATTTATCTTCGGCCGATGTGGCGGTTGGCCGATAGACCCTGTATTGCAGTTCATAGCCCAGATGATTACTGGCTATACGCTGGTTGTCACCCAGGCTGCCTTCATCAGCAACCGCAGTTACTGCCAGTAGCATCGAGACCTGCAACAGGCATATCTGCCGTTTCAGAACGCCCCGCCGCATAACTTTTACTTCACCCGCTTGACGCGGATTGACCGTCCATCATCGTTGGTCATGAAGAAAGAACCCATCATGCCTTCCTCTATTACAACCTCAAACGGAGCCCCTGAATTGAAGCTGCCCCTGTTGCTCTGCTTCCAGACCTGACCTTCGGATGTAACAAAGTAGCGGAGACCGTTGACGTCCTTCTGTACACGCACAATTGTTGTACCTATCTTGTCAACCGAGATTTCTGTCTGCTTCTCCTTGCTGCCAAAATTCTCGACCTGGACCTGCTCCAGTTGCTGCTGGTTGAAGACCCCGCCATTGGCAACCGTGTCGTAACAAAGCAGACGCTCAGCATCCGCCTTGAACTCGCGACAATCTTTCATATCGCTAACATTCACAGGCTCATCAGCCTGAAGAGGCTGTAATGCAAACAGCATTACAGCAATTCCGCACAACAACGGCCTTATCGCTATTTTTAAAAAGGATTTCATTCTGATTGATCTTCCCAAAATGTTGTCAAAATTCGCCGAGGCAAGACTTTACCCCATTGCAAACCGGATAAAAAAACACGCTCTACCAGACTAGCAGATACATCTCCCATGATCAGTATTTTATACACAAGGCGATGATTGAGGAATTCACGTCCTGTTTCAACTCCAACGACGAACCCGGTTTAGTGGAATTTATCGCGTATATCTCTCTTCAAACCGCTATCGGCCGAACCATGTCTATCCAATTAAAGGGTTTTATGCTGTAATAATCTATTGTCACAAGGAATAACTATGTACATAAAGATCCGATCGGCTGCGTTTATCCTCACGGGGTTGCTGACCATGAGCTTTACAGCACAAGCTGCGGAGTCAGAAGTTCCTGAGCCATTCCAGGGGTTTGACAACACCTCCAAATTTACCATCAAGTACGACGATCTGACCGCCCTGCTCAAGACAGTGGTGGTGGATGTGGGCCGTTCAACCCGCGAGATCGCCGAACCCACCCAGGCCAAGACCGG
>CALBDB010000038.1 GCA_937927755.1 uncultured Lysobacterales bacterium | reverse complement strand
GCCGATGGCAATCATCGGCGGGCTTTGGTTGCTGTACCTGTTGGGCTACAACCTTTCAGTCGCCGTCGGCGTTGGTTTCATTGCGCTGGCCGGTGTCGCCGTGGAGATCGGTGTGGTCATGCTGGTGTATCTGAAGCAGGCTTTGCAAAACAAATCTCTGGAGGCAAAACAGGAAAACAGGCAGATGCAACGTTCTGACCTGGAAGCCGCCATCCGGGATGGGGCGCTGATGCGGGTGCGTCCAATCATGATGACCGTGGCTGCTATCATTGCCGGCCTGCTACCCATCATGCTGGGCAGCGGGACCGGCTCTGAAGTGATGCGCCGTATCGCTGCGCCGATGGTAGGCGGCATGGTAAGCGCAACCATACTGACTTTGGCGGTTATTCCCGCGGTATTCCTTTTATGGAAACGAAACTTATTGGGAAGAAATCCTGCTGACAAAGAGGAGATATAAATGAAAATTTCAAGCTTGGTATTAACTTTCACACTTGCCGCTGGCTTATTCAGCGCTGTTACAAACCTGTTTGCACACGGACCGGGTTCCGGTGAATTTTCAGACGACATCATTGTCACCCGGCATTTCACCGGCACCTGGGATCAGGTTGACCAGGAGAGCCAGGGCTTGTCGCTGGACGTGATCGAACAGGATGACGACTCAAGGCGATCTGTAATGTATTGGTTTACCTACGGCAATGACAGGAAAACGGCCTGGTATCTTGGCATTGGAGACCTGGTTGAAAACCGGATCGAATTTGCGCTTTATGACTCCACGGATGTTGGGTTTATGCAGGATGCCATGCCAGACGATGAGTCAGTTCACAACATAGGCACCATGACCGTCACATTTGACAGTTGTACCACTGGCTCGGTCGTATTTGACACCAGCCACGCAGAAGTCGGCAGCGGTTCATTCAATATTGAGCGTTTAACCGATGTCATGAACACGCACTGCAGTGGCGGCATTTCCGATGACATGCATTCCGATACGACATATGGGGAGCAGCGGATTGATCTGATGCCGGCACGGGATGGCATCACGGGTAGCGGCCATGCAAGGTACGAGGACTATTCCGGACACATGGAATTCGAAGTCGATGTCGAGGGAATGCCGGATGGCGTTTATCACCTCTATACAGGTATGCAGTATCGCGGCGAGTTCAGCGTTTCTGAAGGCCGTGGAGAAATGGAATTTGTGAGCCCCGGTGAAACCGGGAAAATGATGCTGAATTTTGATCCCCGCGGCATGCAAATTGAAATTCATGATGCGCAAGGTGTTGTGCTTTCGTCCCAGGACGGCACGTTCGAAAATTATGAGCATGGCCATGATGGCCAAGGCAGCGAGGACCATCACCATGATTGTGAGATGGGACACGGGCCCGGTCACGGAATGGGTGGTGGCATGGTCGATTGCGTGAATGATGGTGAATATGTCGAATTACAGGTCGATCTTCAGAACAGCGGGGTACTTGACGGGGCCAAGGGTGAAGCAGAGTGGGATATGAACACCCATCGCGTGGAGTTCTCAGTTGAAATCGAAGACGTTTCTGCTGGTGTCTATATGCTCAAGGTCGGAGGCGAGGATGTTGGTCTGATAGAAGCATTTGAAATGCATGGTGAAGTCTATGGGCATATTCAATTCAGGGATCCTGAATCCCGGGGCAAACAGCAACTGGACTTTGACCCCAGGGGACAAAAGATCGAAGTTTTTCAGGGTACAGATGTAATATTGGAAGCAGATTTCCCTGAAGAGTAACCGGCTTGTTGCCGATTTTGGCGATGTTTTTACGCTGGCAGGAATGTAAACTTCAGCGACTGTATTGAGGAAAAAGTACATGGAAGACGTCAAATTCACCTCAACCATACTTAAAATTGAAGGAATGCATTGTGCCTCCTGCCAAAGGCCAATTGAGAAGGCCCTGCGGGAACACGCCGGCGTGGCAGATGTCAGCGTCAACCTGGCAAACCGTGAAGTCACCATTGAAAGCTCGCTCAGCAATATTGAACTGATCGCGGTAGTTGCCACAGCCGGGTACGATGCGGTGGTTGACCAGGTCCAGTCGCTTGAGGAAGACGACCGGGCCAACAGGGCGAAGTTTAAGGGCCTGGTGCGTAAAGCCCTCCTCGCCCTGGGCACGGGCGCATTGTTGATGGTTTTTGGTATGTACGCCCCCGCACTCGGCACAGACTGGAACCTGGTGCACGCTGGCTGGTTACTGGTCGCCCTGATTACCGGCAGCGTGATGCATTATGCGGGCCGGCACTACTTTTCGGGCGCTTATCAGTCTTTGAAGTCCGGCTCCGCAACCATGGATACATTGATTGCACTGGGCACCGGTACTGCCTGGCTGTATTCCACCATCATTGTCCTGTTTCCGGCTTTGGTGCCGGAAATCGCCCGCCACGTCTATTTCGAGGCGGCCGTCATCATCATCGGCATGGTCAATCTTGGCCAGGCCCTGGAGCAGAAGGCAAGGGGACGAACCTCCCAGGCCATTCGCAGACTGCTAGATTTACAACAGAAAAAAGCCAGGGTCGAACGCGATGGTGAAGTAATTGATGTTCCAATCAACCAGGTTGTGATCGGCGACCTGGTGCGTGTCAGGCCCGGTGAGCAAATTGCCGTTGACGGCATCGTGACCGAAGGCCAGACCAATATTGATGAGTCCATGCTGACCGGCGAACCGGTACCGGTGACGAAGACCACGGACGATGAGGTATCAGCCGGTACACTGAACAAGACCGGCACGGTGGTCTACCGTGCAATTCGCGTGGGTTCCGATACGGCTCTCGCGCGCATAATAAAAATGGTGCGCCAGGCTCAGAACTCCAAGCCGCCTATAGGAAAACTGGCCGATAACATCGCGGCGGTATTTGTGCCTGCGGTCATGTTGATTGCAGTCGTTGCCGCCGTGAGCTGGTATCTTGTTGGCCCTGAACCCCATATCGTCTATGCCATCGTCACCGCGGTGACAGTATTGATTATCGCCTGCCCCTGCGCACTGGGCCTGGCCACGCCCATGTCGGTCATGGTCGGTATTGGCAAGGCGGCTGAAGCCGGGGTATTGATCCGCAATGGCGAGGCTCTGCAAACCGCCAGCCAGTTGACCACCATGGTGCTTGATAAAACCGGAACGATTACAGAAGGCCGCCCGGAAGTGGTTGAGATAAAGACCCTGGGTGACCAGACGCAAAGCAGTGTTCTTCTGTTGGCAGCCAGCCTGGAGGCCAGCTCCGAGCACCCCCTGGCACAGGCATTCCTGGATGCAGCAAAACAACAGCAACTGGAGCTTGTGCCGGCGGAAGCATTTTTTGCCATTACCAGCGAAGGCGTCAGTGGCGAGGTTGACGGCAACCAGCTGTTACTGGGTAACGAAGTACTGATGGAAAGATCCGGTGTGCAAATTGACCCGGATGCAATGGAAACCAGCCAGCAAATGGCCGAAAAAGCATTTACAACCATGTTCCTGGCTTCCAACGGACAACTCATAGCCGTTTTCGGGGTAACCGACCCGGTCAAACCGGAATCCGTTGAAGCGATAAAACGCCTGCACGCCGGCGGGTTGAAAATCGTCATGCTGACCGGTGATAACAGCCACACGGCAGAAGCCGTAGCCAGGCAGGTCGGTATCGACGAGTTTCGCTCCGAAGTCAAGCCGGAAGACAAAAAGAACCATGTGGCTAAACTGCAAAAGCAGGGAGAAAAAGTCGGAATGGCCGGCGATGGTATCAATGACGCACCCGCCCTGGCGCTTGCCGACGTGGGTTTTGCGATCGGCACAGGCACCGATGTGGCTATAGAAAGTGCCGACATAACACTGATGCGTGGCTCGCTTCACGGTGTGGCCGATGCCATTGAAATCTCAAACGCAACCATGCGAAATATCCGGCAGAACCTGTTCGGGGCGTTTATCTACAATTCCCTCGGTATTCCGATTGCAGCGGGGCTGCTCTATCCGTTTATCGGCGTGTTGTTGAACCCCATCATCGCCGGCACCGCCATGGCGTTTTCTTCGGTTACCGTTGTCAGCAACGCCAATCGGCTGAGGTTTTTCAAATTCACAAAAACTTCATAAGAGGTTCGGCTTAGTGTTCAAGCGTGCCGTTATAGCCCGCAACCTGCACAAATGGTTTGGCTTGCTTGTCGGGCTTCAACTACTGATCTGGCTGGGCTCCGGCCTGTACATGGTGGCGGTCGATATCGACTTCATCCACGGCGACCCACTGGTCAGGAATATGCAACAGGCAGTCACGCTGCCGGACGCGCCGGCGCCTGGTGTTAACAACCTCAGGGCAAAGTACCCCGATGCAACCAGGATCGGCCTGATACCGGTGATGGGAAAAACCCACTACTCTGTAATCACTCCAACTCAACGTTACCTTCTTGACCCGATAAGCGGCCGGGTGATCTCGCCACTGGATGAACAAACCGCCAGACAAATCGCAAAGTATCATTTCAACGGCGATGTCTCGGCAGATGATCTGGGGGGAGACGATCCGATCATTCGGGCCACCCTGATCGAATCCAATCCACCCATGGAAATCCAGACCCGCCGCCTGCCGCTATGGCGTATCGACTTCGATGACCGGTTTTCAACCAGTTTCTATATTGACCCCTACACGGGGGCGCTGGCTACTAGGCGTCACCAGTATTGGCGTATTTTTGATTTCATGTGGATGTTGCACATCATGGACTACGAAGAACGTGCGGATGCCCACAACCCGTTACTGGTAACGGCGCAGGTTACCGGCCTGATTTTCACGCTTACAGGAATCTGGTTGCTGTTATACAGTTTTAACCAGCGCCGCAAGAACAGGGCAGGCGCCAGATGATGAGGTTCCTCAAAAAGCTGCACAAATGGATTGGCTTGCTGATCG
>CALBDB010000037.1 GCA_937927755.1 uncultured Lysobacterales bacterium | reverse complement strand
GTTTGCCGGTATCGTTACGACCATACGGAACGTGCAACCCAAACGACTGTTACTGTTGGCTTGATCCTTTATGCAGCGAATCTGGGTGCTGGCGGCTGGCTTGACGGGCCAGGGGTTGCCAACTCCACTTGGTGCCCGAGCGCCACAGCCATTCGATTGGCCCGTACCGGAACCACTTGAGCCATACGTTACTCAGCCATATTTGCGTCACGATAAGGACGACTGCAATGCCAAGGGCCTGTGTATTTGACAGTTCACCCAGCAACCCAAAACCAAAATTGAACAGCAGGAATGTGCCGATCAGCGTTTGCATGACGTAGTTACTAAGCGCCATTCTGCCGTAAGGCGCCAGTTTTCCGAGTACGCGCTCCCCTGTATTGCCGCTATAGATCAAGACAAATGCACACAACATAACTGCTGCGAACGAGAGATTGAACAGGTCCAAACTCGACAGGGCCAGCATCAGCAGCCAGGTGTCAAACTTCACAACCTCCCCGCTGCCTCCGGTGGCAACACCAAACAGAAGGAACGTTGATACCAGGAAGACGACCGTTAGGATGATGCCATATTTCAGTGCCCTCCTGATCGAGGCGTGCCATTCATCCAGCTTTTCGAATAACCTGATCCTGCCGACCCAGAGGCCCAGCAGGAAAAATCCAAACGTCAGGTAAAACCGTCCGCTGTAGTTTAGCTGAAATTCGAGTTTTGCCAGGTGGCCGAATACTGCATTTGCAGCAAACACATCTGCCAGTGAGCCGGAAAGCACAGCATCCAGATAGGCTATATTGTGTGGTAATTCCGGTAATCCGGCACCGTAGGGGATGATGGTTTCACCACTCGCAAATGCAAAAACGACAAAACGCCCCGCGCCCAGCAACAGCAGTGCGGCCACCCAAAGCACGACCTTGTTACTGGCCCCGTAAAACGGCACCAGCAAAAAGGCCAGCATGGCGTATATCGTTAAAATATCTCCTCGGTAAAACAATGAATGGGCATAACCGATGAGCAGCAATAAAGTGACTCGCCACAAAAACCGCCCATGGTAATTGACGCCGCGATTGGCAGCCCGGTCCATCTGGATGAAAAAGCTCAGCCCGAACAGAAACGAAAACATTGCAAAAAACTTGCCGCGAACAAGGATCATCAGCAGGAATTCAATCAGACCATCCGCGGAGTCCTGGATCATGACGGCTCTCAACGCCTCCGTCGGCGCTGCAGCCAGGTATTGTTCCACCATGTGAACCAAAACGACCCCTGCCAGCGCGAAGCCACGAAACGCATCGATGATATGAATACGTTGCCCCGGTATCCCTTCCGGTATCTTCTTATTAGTCATTGCTTGTCTCGAAAGGCCGGCTTTAGTAGTTGTCATTTACGCTCTGTGATGGTCCCAGGTTACGTTCAATCGGGTGATTGCCACCTGGATTATCAACCAATTTTCGGGTTGCCTGGTAGTACTATTTTTCTGCGTCTCTTTCTGCTTCGGATGCAAACTCGCGCATCGCTTGCCTGGCCCAATTTGCCTGCGCGCGATAAGTGCTTATACCCGACTGGAGGGCCAGGCGTCCATGCGGAGGGACTGTTACCGGCATGTCCTGCAACATTTGTTCAAGCTCCCCGACATACAGATTGATGCCGCTGGCCATCTGTGACAGGAATCGGTAGGTTACCCTGTCGTTGACCAGTGTACCCATGAAACTGAAACGCAACATCAAGTCCCCGAGGTCGTGCACCACATTTTGTTTCTCGATTGGCTGCGACACCCAGTAACGCAGGAAGTCGACGCCGGTCCGGGTCGTCGAGTAAACCTGCTTGGGTCTCAACTTGGTAGAGTCATCGATCTTGCTGCTGGCGAGACCGCGTTCTTCGAGCCTTTTCAACGCCGGATAAATTGCACCGGGGCTGGAACTGTAATGCCCCATTGGCGTGGTTTCGAATACTTTTCGCAGGGCGTAACCGGTACGGGGCTCTACGTGGAGCAAACCCAGGATAGCGTAACCCAATGTCGTGACGTTCGGTTTTTTCATAGCTGGAGATATTAATAGTACGATTCGTACTATTTTGCAACTATTTTATTCATTTGGATACAACTACGGGTACATGGTTTACCGTGACCGGAGAAAATATGCAGGCAATTGACGAAAGCGGCAATAGGCAATTCCTAGCCGGTAAACACTCGCTTCATATCGGTGGAGTTTCACCGCGGAGCCGTGGTGAAGAGTTAGCGGGGCGGGACACACAGACCCGCCCCGCAATCACTTCACTGATTCGCGGCCATTTCCTCGAGCATCGCCGTCGTCAGTGATTTAGGCCGTTCGAGCGGATAGCCCAGCGCACGGTCCCAGGTAGCGTTGGCCAGCGTGCCGATGGCGCGTCCAATACCGAACAATACCGTGTAGAACGAGTACTCGGTAACGCCGTAGTACCACTGGATAACGCCCGATTGCGCGTCAACGTTTGGCCACGGGTTCTTGGCCTTGCCATGCTCCATCAGCACATCCGGCGCCACTTCGTAGATCGCGTTGATCACTTTGAAGAGCGGGTAATCCGGCAGAACCTTCAGGCAGAATTCACGCTGCGACATGTAGCGCGGGTCGGTTTTGCGTAGCACTGCATGCCCGTAACCCGGGACCACCTGGCCGCTCTTCAGCGTGGCCCATAGCGCTTCCCTGATGACCTCAGGGGTTGGCTCCTGGTCACCGAGTTTCTCCATGAAATTCTGCGTCCAGCGCAGCACATTTTCGTTTGCCAGTCCGTGCAATGGCCCGGCCAGCGCGTTGATTCCTGCCGATAGCGCATAGTAAACATCGGACAATGTCGAAGCCACCAGGTGAACGGTGTGTGCCGACGCATTGCCTGATTCGTGGTCCGAATGCAGGATGAAATACATCCGTGCCACGTCGTCATAGGGCGCGTCGATGCCCATCATGTGGGCGAAATTACCGCCGAAATCCAGATCGGGATTTGGTGCGATGATATCCCCGTCCTTGAATAGCCAGCGATAAATAAACGCGCCGATAGCGGGTAGTTTCGCCAGCAGGTTGCAGGCGTCTTCGTACGTCGGCCCCCACAGGTCCATCTTGCCTAGACCGTCGCGGTATTGCGCCGCAAACACGGACTCGCGCTGCATGGCGGTGATCGCCGCCGAAAACATTGCCATCGGATGCGAATCCTTCGGCATCGCCCTCAGAACGTCGAAGACGTACTCCGGCACTGTTGCCCGGCCCTTGAAATCCTCTATGACCTCTTCGGCCTGCTCTATCGTCGGAATCTCAGAAGTCAGCATGAAATACCAGAAGCTCTCCACGGACGGGTATTCGCAACCGGGTGCTTTAGGCAGGGCCGCGAACACCTCTGGAATGGTCATGCCGCGGAAGCGGATGCCCTCCATCGGGTCCAGGTAGGATATATCGGTGACCAGGCACCTGACGCCGCGCGCGCCGCCAATGGCCTGACCAATAGTAACTTCGCCAATTTTAACGTCCGAGTGTTCTTTGAGGAGTTTCATCGTGCGTGGACGATGTTCCTCGATTTTTCGTTCTAAATTTGTTTTCAGTGTAGACATGGTTATCTCCTTTTTCCTTGGTTCATTTTTCGTGGTGCCCCGGCAATATTTGCCTCGCCCTAAAGCGTGACATTGCCGCTTTACTACGGGCTCCTTTCAGAATGCTGGGTGAGCCTTGCCAGTGTTTCCAGGGGGAAAGGCTCTTGCTCCGCTAATTCCTCGTGGTTGGGAAAAAACTTCTTCAGGTCTGTCACGCGGACACCAATGTCTGCGGGCATTCCCGTATCAATAATTTTCCGGCTGATGCGGATAAGTTCATCTCGAACCATTTCGAAATACTTCTCCGGTTTTCTTTCTTCGTCGGGTACTCCCTTGAACTCGAAGTACTCCCGGACACTCTGCGGTGACTTGAAAATCAGGGCCGGTGTCTTGTCCTCTTCTTCTTCAAGCCGGCCGCGCACGGTAGCCTCGAACAGCATCGGCGATAAATCCTCGTGCGTAATATTCCAGTGGCGTTCGTACGGTCTGTGCGTGAAGAGTTCGATTTCGTTACTTTCGGTTACGGCGATTGCGAAGATGGACCCGGGGAACTCTGCATCCGAGACCAGGTAGTCGCCATAAATTGTCTCGCCGCATGTGTCATGTCCGTTGCCGCTTTTGGCGGTCTTCTTCAGGTACGCGGCCCTTTCTTCCAGGCGCAGCTTGTCGATCTTTTGGGTGAGGTCGGTGTTTTCGACCTCAACCGGTTTTTTTGTTTCCACTACCGCACCGACAAGGCGTGGAAAATGGATAGATATCGTAGTGCCCTTGTCGACCACGCTGTCTATGGATAGTGACCCGTTGAATTCGGCAACTGTCTGGCGGACGAAAACAAACCCGAGGGAGTTTAACTCGCCGTCGAGGTTGTCCTTGTCGGTCATCAGTTGCTCAATCTTCTCGGCGGGTATACCGGAGCCGATGTCGCGCACGCGCAGGATGACGCTGTCACCGTCGACCAGGTCACTGATCGTCAGTACGCCGACCTTCTTGTGTCTCATCGCATCGACCGCATTCATCACCAGGTTGAAAATCATGCGGCGGAAACGGTGACGGTTGCCACCGAGGACGGCCGGGTCGAGCCGGTCCAGGCGGATCTCTATACGGGCGTTACTTTTCTCTGTGACGTAGCTGTATACGACATTTCGAATGAAATCGCGTAACTCCTCGGCAACATCGAATTTTTCGTAGAGGTCTTTGTCCTTCTCCTCAAGGAAATAGTGGATGCGGTAGTACACACCATTTATCCAACGGATGCAGTTCAGGCAGTGCCGGTATGAGAGGACGCTGCGAGATGTGTCGGGCAGAAGCGACAGAAATTTGTCCGTGTGCTCCCAACGCGGATCCATGATGAATTCGCAGGTGTCGTAAACGTACTGAATGTATTCCTTGCCCGCGGCCAGAATGGCCTGGTATGAAGAAAAACTCTTGACCAGGTGGTTGTAGTGATCAAGCGCCTTACGCTGAATGACGGCTTTGCTCTTAAGTTCCTGCAGGTCTGCATCGTGAAATGCCAGCGCTTTCTCGATATTATGAATCTCGAGATCGGTGTTTACCGTGGCGTGAAAATGGATCACTTCATTGATAAATCTTTCCACGCGGAGATCGTGGATAAGGAACTTTATTTCAGCGACGTCGCGCTTGAGGTCTTCAGAGTGCTCAACCATATTACAGCGACCTGCTATAAGTAGCTTAATGCTTGAAGTGCGGGGTCATGAAATCCCAATGTAGTCGAGGCAATTCATTACCCGCAGACATCTCATCATGCTAACCGATGAAATCTGCTCCGCATAGCCGAATAAAGCAGACTTTCCCACTTGGTTGACGCAGGTCAATTCCGCGCTGTCAAAACCCGGCAGTTGAATCCCTTCCCGGCTATGAAAGATGTATAGTTTACAGGTTGTCTTTGCTTGATTGATTGGTAGCCAACAGTCAAATCGCAAGCCCGGTTCATGCGGGTAAAATATCTATCGGGGAATTTAGCGAATGTATGTTCTGAGCCGTATTTGGGTTAGTGTCCTGGGCCTGGTTGGACGGGTGCTGAGATTTCCAAAACCCTTCTCTTTCGTGGGGCCTGACGCCTCTTTGTCACTGGTCCGCGAGATCATCGGTCTTGGCGTAAAACGTGTGATGGTGATTACTGACGGGCAATTGGTCCAGCTCGGGATAATTAATCCGCATATCGGATTGCTGAAAGATGCCGGTATCGCAGTGGAGGTGTTCAGCGAAATCGAACCCGACCCGGGCTACGAAACCGTTCTGGAAGGCGTTGAACGCATCAAGGATTTCAAACCGGATGCAGTGATTGCAGTGGGCGGAGGATCGTCGATCGACGCGGCCAAGGCAATTTTGCTCAGTCATGCCAACGACTGCCATCCGTCAAAACTAACCGGGATTTGGCTGTATTCGTGGCCACGCAAGCGTTGCCTGCCTTTCTTCGCCATTCCGACTACCGCCGGAACCGGCGCGGAGGTGACCATCGCGGCCGTGGTATCGGACAAGGAAGCGCAGATCAAACACGCCATTATCGACCCCAAAACCGTGCCGGCGATGGTGGCTCTTGATCCCAGGCTGATGGTCGGGCTGCCGCCTTTCATCACCGCACCCACGGGAATGGATGCCCTGACGCATGCGGTTGAGGCTTACATCTCCACTCTCGCGATGGCCGAAACCGATGAACTGGCACGTATGGCCACTGCCAGTATCATGCGCAACCTTTTGAAGGCCTATGCGGATGGCCAGGACCTGGAAGCCCGTGAGCGCATGGCCGTGGCGGCCAGCATGGCCGGCCTGGCCTTTACCCGTGTTGGGGTCGGCTACGTACACGCCATTGCACATCAGCTTGGCGGGCTTTACCACGTGCCGCATGGCCTGGCCAATGCCATCGTGATGCCCTACGTGCTGGAGTTCTCGAAGCCGAACTGTACCCGCCGCCTGGCCGAGCTGGCCCGGGTTTCCGGTGTCGGGGGGAGTGGTGCATCGGACGCGGAACTGGCGGATGGCTTCATCGCACGAATCCGCAAGCTCAATGCAGATATGCAGATCCCCGAATCTGTCAAGGAACTCAGGCGCGAAGATTTCGACAAGATCATCGACCGTGTGTTTGCCGAGGCCCATGGTACTTACGGTGTGCCCCGCTACCTCGGCCGCGCTGATGCCACGGCGTTGCTGGAAAAATTGCTGCCTTGATCCGGGGTTCCGCCCAAGAGTATTAAGGGGTCTTCTACATCTTAATACGCCCCTTGTCGGGGCTTCTTCTCCAGGGTGAGTCAAGTCATTGGCTCTGAGGGTCAAGCGCGCCCGAACCCTTCTCCCTATGATCCAACCTGGATTTTCATCAACACCCGAGGAGAAGTACATATGCGGAAATCATCTGCACAGATCAAGAGAGTGGTATTCATGGCCGTTATCGCCACAAGTTCCTGGGCGTTGACCAACCCGGTGGAGGCAAATGCGCTACCGGGTGAGCGGGTGATCCGTCTTGAAGGGACCACAAATACCCGTGATATTGGCGGCTATCAGACCGGCGACATGGATACCATTCGCTGGGGTCAGATTATTCGCTCAGATAACCTGTCACGGCTCACGGCCGGCGATTTTGAGAAACTCGAAGAGATGGAGCTGAAAACGGTTATCGACCTGCGCAGTAAGCAGGAGCGCGATCATTCTCCTACGGTTTGGCAGGGTGACAACCCACCGCAGTTTCTTCATTTCCCGATCGGTGACTCCAAAAACGAATGGTTCGCTGCACAGAAAAAGATGATGAAGAAAAACAGGTTCACCAAAGAGCAGTCCCTGGAACACATGGTGGAAGGCTATCGCATGATTGCAGAGGAGGGCACATCAAGTTACCAGAACCTGATGGAGGTCGTACTTGATGAATCCAACTGGCCTGTCCTGATCCACTGTACCGCCGGCAAAGACCGCTCGGGTATTGGGATTGCGCTCATCATGGAAGCCCTTGGTGTAGACCGTGAAACCATTGTGGAAGAATACCTGCTTACAAACGAAGTTAGCCGTATAAATGACAAAGCCGTTTTTCTTTCCAAACAAAGCAAAAGTTCCGCGAGGGGAAGCAGGTTCAGCAAAGGCGCTTCAGCCAGCGCCTGGCTTCCGATTGTAGGCGTGGATGCCAGTATGCTGGAGGCTTATTACGCGAGCGTGGATGAGAATTACGGTTCCATGGATGCCTTTCTGACCGAACTGGGTGTCGACCAGAGTGCCCGCATTGCGCTGGCGGCTTCATTGACTACCCAGCAGCAGAGACTGGCTATGGGCGAATGACGGGGCCATAGGTCAATTTGAGGCGTTAGCAACAATTAAAGCGACAGGTGCATTCTGAGGCTCGCAATCCGGGTTGATGTGCCGTGTGGGGCCACGGATTGGTCTAATCCAAATCCGCTATGAATTCAAAATTAGTGGTATTGCGGGTAGCCAACCACATAACTTGGACAAGTGCGCTGGCAGAGATTTGGACACCTTTAGCCCAACTTTGGGCTGGCCACCCACATTCTGATATTTACACGCACCGACTATCCACTCAGAAACAAAACGGCGCCATGAAAGGCGCCGTTTTGCGTGAACGATTCAGGACTCCCTTCCGGACCTAGTCTTTACCTTTCAACTTGTCCAGGAAGCCTTTTTTCTTTTCTTCGATTGCCTTGTTCACACCCTCTCTTGCAGCAGCAGCAATGATGGCGCCGACCAATTCGCTGGCAATCTCATTTGCAACCACATCTGCGGTCACGCCGCCCTGGGCCTGGCCGATACCGGACATCTTGATCGCAGGCAGATTGATTTCTGTGGTCTCGCCCGGTTTAGCTTCGGAAGTAGCCTTGACGTGAGCGCCGCTTAATTCGAAACGATCAATGATCATTTTCAATGATTCCCCACCGGCTGAGGTGTCACCACCACTCGAATCACTCTCAATATTGTCCATCAGGGTCTGCATATTGCTTCCCCCGTCGGCATCACCCTCGAATACAATCCTGGGGTCCTGGATACGGATGGTCTTTATTACCAGGACGTCTTTTCCGAGGGAGCCGAGGTCAAGATCAACCTCAATACCATCCATCTCAAACAGGTTTGCGCGGGAGTAACCATCCGGGTTTGCTATGGTCAGCCCGCCGATACCCGCATTACCTGCTTTCAGGTCAATGGCAACACCGGATACGCTTACATCGGTTTTGAGTACATCCGAACCGGTATCCTCAATAATGCCGGCGACAATACTGTTCAGGTTCGCACCCACCTGCCAGATAATAATGACCAGTGCCAGTACAATTACGCCTACACCAATTAGAATTTTCTTGCTCATAGCCCTCTCATCCTCCGCGTCTTAAGTTGTGGTCCGCTAATTACTGACCAACCGCTATTTATCCCAATGCCGGATAGACCTGCACAAAATGATATTCCGAAAGCCATGACGACATGGCAGTCAATTGCAGCTAATTAATCAGTCGCTGCGTCCGACTACACAGCTTGAAGCATACTCTGCGGCTTCGTTTGCAGTCCAATCACCCTTGTCTTTCTTTTCCATTTTCTTGCACCACTTTTCAGGGTCCATCCCGAGCGCGCAGTACTTGGTATAGTCGCCCGTTTCCTGGAAAGTCCAGTCACTCTTGGGTTTCTCATTTTGCTTTTCGCACCAGGCTTCACTTCCCACCCTGTCGCAGGCAGCAAGTAAAAGAAACATCACAGCCAGGATCGCAATTGTTGGTTTCAATCATTAATCTCCGTTGATCATGTATAGACGCCTGAGAAGTGCTTGCAGAACGGTAACCCGAATTTCCAAAAAAGGACTTTGGAACACCATGTATTTGCCCTGGCTATGATAAGCGATGGTAGCGACAAATGCATTTCATTGACCTGTTCAGGAACAGGCGGGCCGCAACGCGCAGACACGGCCTTTAATATGTGGCCGGGGAGTATAATGGCCTCCCCTGGCCGCATTCATGGTGGCCGGCTATTGTCTTTGAAGGAGAGTGTTTCATGGCCCTTAACATCACCAGAGGCTACCGGCAGTTGGTCGCCGAGGCCGAAAAAGAGATAGAGACCATCAGCGTGGAAGATGCGCTTGAATTGCATGGCAAAGAGGCACTGGTCTTTGTAGACCTTCGCGATGTACGCGAACTGAAACGCGAGGGCTTTATCCCCGGCGCCTTTCATTGTCCGCGGGGCATGCTTGAATTCTGGATCGACCCCGACTGTATGTACTTCAAAGATATATTCGCCGGTGACAAGAAATTTCTTTTCTACTGCAACCTTGGATGGCGTTCTGCACTTGCTGCCCAGGTTTCACAGCAGATGGGCCTGAACCCGGTGGCGCATATTGATGGCGGCTTCGACGCCTGGAAGCAGGCCGGTGGGCCGGTCGAGCGCAGGGCAGCCAGGCATTAAAAGCCGCCCCGCTGGTGCAGGTGAGTTGGTGTTGCACCGTTAACGGCTACCAGCCTTCGAAGAAACCGCCGTCGGCAAAGTCCCAGATCAGGTATGCATAGGCGCGCCAGTCGTAACGGTCTGTGTCGTTGAGCGGTAACTCAAGACCGGCATTCACGGCGACGTGGCCGCGTTTGCTGAGGCCGATCCGTACCTGTGGAAGCACCGACACCTGTACCGCACTTTTCTTATCCGCACCCGAACCGCGTTCAAAGGGCATTTCTGCGACCAATTCCAGAGCCGGGAATACCGATCTTGGCCAGGGTGTGTGGGTCCAGTGCACGATTCCGGCAAACTCGGCGCTGCCGTGGTCCCATTCTTCCAGTGACAGTTTCAGGCGGCCACTTCCTTGCATTGTCCACGAATCGCTCAGAATTTTGCCGAAGGCGAGGTAGGGAAGCAGTTCCCATTCGGCGTTACCGTTGAGAGGAACACCCAGGTTGCCGCCCAGCGTGTAAATGAAGCCGGCACGCTTGTCATGCTTGAGCACGTATTTGAAGCCCGGCTCGAAATGGCCAAATTCGTTATCGCCGCCCTCGGTTTCGTGTGTGACTTCGAGTACTCCCTGGAGGCGTTCGCCCACCCGGAATTCGTACTCCAGCGTGTTTTTCCACTGGTTATCGCCGTCTTCGCCGGTGTAACGTTGCTTCCATACCCACTCGTCTTCGGGAAAGGCCTTCTTGGTGCGTATCGGCAGGAACAGGTTCAAGGAGCCATCGGGATAATCATGCTCGCCGCCCAGTGTCTTTATGTATTCCAGTGTGGCGTCAATATCCTCCTCTGAAAGGGTTTCACCAAAGGCCGGCATCTTGTCGGAAAACGCCAGTGCCGCACCACCGTGTGTCACGACAAGTTTCCATTCGGTCTCGCCTTCGCGGCTGTTAAACAATGCATCCGCAAAGTTGGCCGGTACAACACCGAGTCCCTTGACCAGCTCGGAATCCGGATCGGGTTCGCCATTTGTGCCGTGGCACACGGCGCAATTGGCCTGGAAGATTTCGGCGCCCCGCGAGTGGTCGTCCGCCCGGGCCGGGTTAATGAAGGCTGTTAGCATTAATAGTGACAGGAAAAAGGTAAGTACCGGTTTGCCCGATTCTTGTGGATTCATGACTATTCCTTTTCGCTTTTTATCGTGGCTGCAGCGAGTTCTTTCCCCGCACCGCAGAGTACAGATAATGAACAGTATGGTATACAACCTTAAGCGGAGCTTAAAGGGATTTTCAGTGCCGCCTAAGCATCGGTGTGTTAATCATTTGACGAGTCGAATTTCACGAGGAATGGAACGACATGTCAAATGTTCAAGTGATTGTAAATAAGAGAAATATTGTATTGACGCTCGCGAGGCTGATTAGCCTCTCGATAATATCTGCTGCCATGCTTATCCCGGTTGCTCAACTCCATGCCGGCCAAAGGTCAGATGGTTCAGGATCAGGCGCGGGCCTGGGCCCGCATTTCGGCGGACCGAAGCATATGTATAAAGGGGCTCATAATGACGGTAACTATTACGGTGTAGAGAACCTCGCTTACTACGGCGACTGGGACTCCAACCGCGTATTCATTATTGATGTAGACGATATGTCTTTGTTGAAGACTGTAACCGGCACCGGTGAAGGGCCATACGGTATCGATCAGCAGGATGCGTCAACTGCTTATGCACTGACCCGTAAGACGGAGTCTGTGACCGTGGTGGAAAACTACTTTATTGAAAATATCGGTAAAATTTTTCTGGATCATAAACCGAGGTCTACAAACTTTAACCCGCACACCGGGTTTTCACTGGTCTCTGGAGCAGATAAAGTGATGACCAGCCTGATCAAGGTAAATAATGACAAGGTCATAAAGGTCTTTGGTCTTGGTGAACCAGCCCAGCCTCATGATTACGGCGGCTCACTGGCAACCGGTCACCCGTTGTGGATCGATGATCAGCACTTTTTCATGCTGGACCGGCCGGCACGCCAGATCCAATTGTGGAGCCACAACTGGGGATTGCTGTCTGTCCTTGATACGCCTACGTCTGTTCACCATGTATTCCAGTCGCGCCTGGAAGAACCCGGTATTTACTATGCAGTAGTCGAAGGAAATCAAGGCCAACTGATATCGCCGTCCATCCTGCGTTTCAAGATTCAGCAGGAGCAAATGATAATTACTGGCGAGGCGATTCTTAGCGACTATGCAGCCGGTCTGGATCCCGCAGTCATGGGTTCCCACCATGCGGATTTCCATCCTGATGGAATCCATATTTATGTGGGTTCCGCTGAAGGCCATATATTTGTTGTCAACAAGAACTCAATGAACATCGAGGCCATGATTGACACGGGGTTGGGATCGGGCCACACGACATTTGTTCCCGAACATGATGTCGCATTTGTTACCAATCATAACGATACCCACATGACGGTGATCAATACCAGGAATCATAGTTTCCTGAAGAGTATAAAAGTGGCTGATGAGGCTTCTTCCGGGTTTAAATCCCAGGCTCACACATCAGGAGTCAGCCTGGATTCCGCATACTTTTACAGTGCCGCCAGCCATGACGGTGTGTTTTTTGAAATCGATCTGCAAACCCTGGAGCTATCAGATGAACTCGATATTGGTGCGGAGATTGGTGAAAACGTGAATATTCTGATGGGCAGCTTTATCTGGGCGGGCGAGGGCGACGGAATGTGAGCCCCGGTATCAACGCCATGAATCAGCGTGGCGCGTCGTACCTGGCTGATTTTGGTTTTTTGGCCAGCACCAATTGCCACAACTGAATTCTGCGTGTTCTGAAAGAAGCGGCACTGGACATCAGGTAATAACGCCACATGCGATAGAAGCGCTTATCGTAATTACTTTTGAGCTTGGGCCAGGCTGTCCGGAAGTTGTCGTCCCACGCCATCAGCGTGCGATCATAATCCGCGCCGAAATTTTGTACATCCTCAACCACGAAATACGGCTCGGCCGCATGTGTCAATTGCGCCAGTGATGGCAGCATTGAATTCGGAAAGATGTACTTGGCGATCCATGGGTCTGTTTCCTTGACCGAACGGGTACTGCCAATGGTCTGTACGACAAAATAACCACCCGGTTTTAGGCACCGGTGTGCCACTTTCATGTACGACGGGTAGTTTTTCCAGCCCACATGTTCTGCCATGCCGACCGACCCGATGGCATCAAAGTCGCCCGTCAGTTTTCGATAGTCCTGTAAACGCACCTCGACAGGCAGGCCGGCGTTGAGTTGCTGCGCCAGCTTCACCTGTTCGCCGGAGACGGTGATACCCAGCCCCGCAACGCTGTAATTTTCAGCTGAAAATTTCAACAGGCTGCCCCAGCCGCAACCGATATCAAGAATACGCATTCCTGGTTGCAGGTGCAGTTTGCGGCAGATCATGTCCAGTTTCGCTTCCTGTGCGGCGTCCAGGTCAGCAGCATCCTTCCAATAGGCGCAACTGTAGGCCATGCGCCGGTCGAGCATGTGTTCGAAGAGATCGTTGCCGGCGTCATAGTGCCGTTTGCCTACATGGAAAGCGCGGCGCCCGGCCTGTATGTTGAAGACTCGGTAAAACAGGTTTCTGAGCAGCATGCCTGTTGGCCGGTGTGCATCACTTTCCGCGCCGATATTGAACAGCTTGACGAAAAACTCATCCAGCGACTCCACATCCCACCAACCGTCCACGTAGGATTCGCCCAGTGCCATTGAACCGCCGGTAAGCACGCGCTTAAAAAATTGCCCGTCGTATAGTTGGATATCCCAGGGGTTGCTTCCATTGATACTGATACCTGCCTTGCTCAAGAGGGAGGTGATTATCGCTTCCGTCCGTGCGGTCTTGCTTTCAGTATTCATGTAGATTGAGGCTGCAGCGCCTTGCTCGGGATGGGTATGAGTATAATCCAGCCTGAGCTTTTTTTTCACCTTCACGCGCCACGTGCCGATTTCACCGAACCCCGGCTGCATGGTTATTTTCGCGGGCTTCTAAACACCTGCTCTGAAATACGAGGAATAGAACAAAAGGCGTCCCAGTAACTCCTGTAATGCTATCAGGCCCGTTAATGGGTACAACCAGGTTGAATAGCCGTATTCAAGTAACAGACTTGAATCGAGGATGACAACAAAGATTATCAGGAAGGCGATGGTCAGCAGGGCCATGCGTACGAGGAATGTCTTATAAAAAAAGCCCTGGTCAAATGACAGGTCATTGATGCCCGTGTCCAGTTTTTCCAGGCGGGCTTGATGCAAAAATCCCGCTGCTGATTCGGTGAACAGGACCAGCATCAGGACAAGCAGCAGCATTCTCGTGTTCCACTCATCGATAATGGCAGCACCGGTAAGCAGAAATACCAGCAATGTCAGCAAGCCCAGGCTAAGCGCTGTTGAAACAAAACTCAGCGGCGTGTACCAGGAGTTCCACGCCGGAATGGTTGCAATAACGTAAATCCGTATCATCATCCACAAGAGGCCAACCCCAATTAGGCACAGCGGCATCAGAATGTAAGCTATGTGCTCCGCACTGCCGGTAACCCATCCCTGCAACAGCACAAGGCACAGGCCCAGGATATAAACGTTGAGCGCCAGGATTTCCCGGCTCAGCCACGAATTGGTAAGGTTATTGAGCGCATTGGGTGCGTTTGCGGGGCTCCCAAGGTGTAAAAAGGAAACCACCGTTGCCACGCCGATACAAACAAGTGCCAGCAGGATCGGATTCCTGAAACTCAGCCCTGTTTCGGTCAGCAGACTCGCGTTGTTCAGAATAAATGCTGATACCGTAAACCACAGAATTATCCCTACACTCAGCTGTGCCAGTGTTGTAAATACCACCAGTGACCAATCGCGGCTACGCAAGTTTTACCTCCTCGACATTTGTCACCATGGGGTCCGGTTTGCTCGCGTTCGGGTGCGCCTTGATACAGATAGATGGCTCCGTAATGGAGTTGTCCGGCAGGGGGTAGATATGGTCGGATTCACCATATTTCTCTTTCAATTCCTCATAATCCCCGATATCAAGGGCACGCATCGGACAAGCGTCCACGCAACTCGGGTTTTTGCCTTCATCTATATAGTCAGCACACAGGTCACATTTGCCCATGACGCCTTTTTGCGGATCGTATTGCGGGGCGCCGTAGGGGCAAACCCAGGCGCAATACTTACAGCCTATGCACAGGTTCTGGTCTAATTGAACGATGCCGTCTTGACGTTTCCACAGGGCCTTTGTCGGGCAGTTTCTTGCACAAATCGGATCCTCGCAGTGATTGCACGACATGGATAAATTGTAGGCAAATACATCTTGCCGCCATGCAGACCCCTGTTTTTTCCAACTGCCGCCCGAGACTTCGTAAACCCTTCTCCAGACCTGGCCGATCGCGAGGTTGTTCTTGTCCTTGCAGGCCATCTGGCAGGTTTTACAGCCCGAGCAGGCACTGGAATCAAAATAGAAAGCCAGTCTCTTTACGCCCGTTTTGTTCATTGATGGCGTCCAAGCGGTTCAACTTCGGCCATGATGGTATGTTGCGTGTTGCCAAAGGCAAATGGACTCCAGCGCTCAGAGGTCAGTGTATTGACGGAACCCCCAATATCATTACCATCCTTGTCCGGATTCCACCATGCGCCCTGGGGGATATTGATAACGCCCGGCAGTATTCGCCGGGTGATGCGGCAGGGGAGTATCACCGTGCCCCTGTCGTTAAAGATTTTTACTTTTTGACCGTTTTTCAGACCCCTCGCTTGCGCATCAAGCGGGTTGATAAACACCCGTTGCGGAAAGGCTTCCCTGTTCCAGTCGACATTTGCAAACGTGGAATGCACCCTCGGCATAAAATGGGTGCCGATTACCTGTAGCGGGTACTGTTCACTCTCTTTTCCAAACGGGCTTTCCCACTCCTGGATGTACTTGGGGATGGCGGGCACCTCGTCCGGTAAATTTCTGTTGAACATCTCTTCACAGAAAATCTCTATCTTGCCGGATGCTGTTGGCAAGGGGTTTTCATCCGGGTTTTTCCTGAACTTCTTAAATGCAACCTTTGGCTCGTCGACGGGTCTCGAATACACCCCAATGTTCGATTCCTCGAACTCTTGCATGGAAGGAAGATTGGGAAACCTATGCTCACGATATTCATCTAGCAGGGCGCTGATCCACTGTTTTTCATCCCTGCCTTCGCTAAATTCCTCCCTGATTCCCAGTTTTTCCGCGACCGCTGCACAAATGGCGTAATCACTCTTGGTTTCCCACGGGGTATCGAAAATTTTTGGCTGGAATATCAGCTCTTCTCCATACTTCCATCCATCTTCCATGCCCCAGGTTTCAAACTGGGTGCAGGCGGGCAATACCAGGTCGGCAAACTGCGCCGTCACCGTCATGAAGTTGTCCTGTACGGCGAAGAACTCCAGCCTGGATGTGTCTTTTATGATTTCGATGGTGCGGTTTATATTTGCATGCTGGTTGACGATGGCGTTTGAAGCCACCGCCCAGATCATCTTGATGCCGTGAGGCAGGCTGTCCACGCCAACGAGGCCTTCTTTTTTGGTCAGCTCCGGCCCTCTTAGCACTGCTTCAGACCATAGAAACGATGGTATTTTTGCGCCGGTCGGATTTTCAAGAACCGGCAGGACATTCCAGAGTGGGCCTCCGCCAGCCTGTAAGGCAATACCGCTTGCCCAGCCACCGGATTTGCCGACATTGCCGGTGATGGCCGCCAACACGCAACCGGCACGAACCACCTGCTCGCCATAGGCGCGTCTTTGCATACCATAACCCTGGTACAAAACTGCCGACTCTGCGGTAACGTATTCCCTGGCGATTCGGATAATGTCTTGTTTGGGGACAGTGGTTATATTTTCTGCCCACTCGGGCGTTTTGGGCTGCTTGTCCCTGGTGCCTAGTATGTAATCTCTATAACTTTCTTCGTTTTGATATGCCTGCGGCATTTGCGACTTGTCAAAACCCATGCAATATCTATCTACAAACTCCCTGTCGTATAGACCCTCCGAAATCATCACGTAGGCCATGGCGCTCATCATGGCCACGTCGGTGCCCGGGCGAATCGCAATCCATTCATCGGCCAGCGACACTGCGCTCATTGTCATGCGCGGGTCAATGCAAATGACCTTTGCGCCTTTCTTGCGGGCCTCTTTCAGAAAATACTCACTGTTGGTGCCGTCCCGCATCTCTGAAGGATTCCAGCCCCACATGATGATGTACTTGCTGTTTAACCAGTCCTGGCGCTGGTTGCCGCATACATCGGTGCCGTAAACAGTGGCGGTTGCCCTGGAAATACAGGCCCAGGAATACGAGTTGTAGTACTCCAGCGACCCTCCATACAAATTCATCAGGCGTTCGGCCGACCACCTGCCGCCTGTCTGGTTATAGCTGCCGGTGCCATAGGGGATAAATATGGATGTGTTCCCGTACCGCTCCTTTATCCGTTTGATGTTTGCAGCCACCAGGTCGGTGGCCTCATCCCAGCTGATACGCTCGAATTTGCCGGAGCCGCGCTCACCGACTCTTTTCAACGGGTACTTCAGGCGGTCTTCATGGTGCTGGCGGTGGCGGTAGGAACGGCCCCTGATACAGGCTCTCAATTGGGGGTCGGCAACCGTATCACCCGGTCTGTCATCGGTTTCAATACGGGTGATCAGGCCATCCCTGACATGTACCCGGAGCAGGCACCTGCCGCCGCAATTATGTGAGGGGCAACCGGTTCTGATCATTTTTTCTTCACCGGTGTAGGTGTTTGAAATTTCCAGTGTGGGTCTGATTGCCATTAAACTGATCGTCCGTTGTGCAGTTGGTCAGCATGCTGCTTATCCCACTCTTCAACCATCGTGAAGCTTTCGGGCTTATTGACACGATCGATGAACAGGGTCCCGTCAAGGTGATCGATTTCGTGCTGAAGCAGCTCGGAAAAATAGCCTTCGAACTCTTCGCTCAGTTTGCCACCGGCTATATCCTGGTACTCGACACGGATACGCAGGTTACGCGTGACCTGGGCCAGGAACGACGCTCCGGCGCTGAAGCAGAAATCCCAGACCTCGAAGGTCTCTTTGCTACGCTCAACGATTTCCGGATTGCAGAGATGGAACGAGCGGTCACGTGCATTGACATAAACCATTCGGAGTCTTGAGCCGATCTGCGGTGCCGCCAGGCCGCCACCGCGGCCATGAATGCGTTGCAGGTCGTGCAGGGTATCCTGCAAGTCAGCTCCGGTTTTCAGGATTTCGGGGGATTCAAAGTCAACAACCTTTACACAGGATTCGCGCAAAAAAGGATTGCCGAATTGCAGGACATCTTGAATCGCCATGAGAACACCCTTGGTGATGACAGATTTATTTAATTAGATTGTAGCGGAAATGTTTTGGCATTTGCCGGTATGCCAATTATTGAGATCTGGGTCACCTGGTTTCTTATGGACTACACTTCAGTAACCCCCAATAAAAACAAACCTGGCAATAGCACATGAAAAAAATGAGCGCATATAAAATCGGTGGCCTGTTTATGGCCATGGTCCTGGCCGTAACACC
This sequence comes from uncultured Lysobacterales bacterium, assembly GCA_937927755.1. Classification (GTDB taxonomy): domain Bacteria; phylum Pseudomonadota; class Gammaproteobacteria; order Xanthomonadales; family SZUA-36; genus SZUA-36. Next base: position 32,941 of record CALBDB010000037.1, on the reverse strand, counting down.
CACGATGGTAATTTCTCACGAAGATGACAATCACCAGGAGCAGGATCAGCAGGCGACAACCAGGGTGCTGGGAAGTATCAATTTTCCAACCACCACGCAATCACCCGAAGCCCAGGCTGCCTTCATTGAAGGGATGCTGCTATTGCACCTGTTCGAGTATCCCTTTGCCGAGGAGAAATTCCAGGAAGCCCGGCAACATGACCCGAATTTTGTGATGGCTTACTGGGGTGAAGCCATGACCCACAATCACCCGATCTGGGACGAGCAGGAGCTTGAAGCAGCACGGGCCATATTGAATAAACTGGGGTCTTCGGCCGAAGCCCGTCAATCAAAAACAACATCGCAAAAAGAGCGGGATTACCTGGCCGCCCTTGATGTGCTCTACGGTGACGGACCAAAGGTCGAGCGTGACCGGGCCTACATGTTTCACATGCAGCAAATGGCCGCCAACTATCCGGACGATCACGAGGTGCAGTTGTTTTATGCCCTTGCGATATTCGGCGCCAGTGCTGGTGTAAGGGATGTGCCTGCCTATATGCAAAGCACTGCAATCTCACAGTCCGTGTTTTATTCCAACCGGGAGCACCCGGGCGCTGCACATTACCTGATTCACGGTGTCGATGATCCCATCCATGCGCCACTGGGGCTCGAAGCAGCCCGCGTGCTGGCAGTCCTGGCCCCTGATGCCGGGCATTCGCAGCATATGACTTCGCATATCTTCACGGCTGTTGGCATGTGGGGTGACGTGATCACTGCCAATAAGGCAGCGGTGCTGGTCCAAAACAAGATGCGGGTCAGCCGCGGCCAGCCGGCTCGGCACTGGGGGCATTACAATTTCTGGCTTCTCTATGGCCTGCTACAACAGGGCAGGAATACCGAGGCCGGTGAGCTGCTCAAAGCGGCTTATGCAGATGCGAATAATTCCGGGGTCGTTCCCACGGAACCGCTGAACCTGAACGCCGACCGCTCAGAGGTCGGCTCACTGGTGCAGATGTGGGCCCGCTATATGATTGAAACCCGCGGTAAAGATCGTGAGATTGCAGCCTGGACGTTCAACATGGCGGATGCATATGACCCCAACCTGACATTCAGCTATGTCCGGGCACTGGATGCAGCCCATGCAGGGGAGGCAGCTACGGCCAAAAAGCATTTAGAAAAATTCCGCGAGTTCAAAGAGGCTTTGGGGAAAGCGATATTCGCGATGGAAAGACAGGCGCCCACCGACCTCCTGTACCTGGACCGTCTCAATGTGATGGACTATGAAATCCAGGCGATGATTGCCCGGGCAGAGCAACAACCAGACAAGGCAGTGGAATATGCGCGTGAGGCAAGCCGCATGGAAGGGGAAATGCCATTCTCATTCGGCCCGCCTTTTGTTGACCTGCCATCGGCCGAATTGCTTGGCGGCTTGTTGTTGTCCAGGGGCGACTATGATGAAGCGGCAGAGGCATTCGAAACCCAACTGGAAAGAACGCGTCTGAAATCGCTGGCATTGTTGGGGCTTTCAGAGGCGGAAAGTAAGCGGGGCAACCAGGCCGCAGCAAAACATGCACGCAGTACGCTGGCCGGTATCTGGAGTAACGCCGATGCGGACGTGAAAACCGGGCTTTGAATTATTCCATGTAGTGCTGGTGTGCCATGACCTGCCCAACAACAGGCTGAAAAATAATCAGAATCCGGGCAATCCCTGACGTCTGGTTCCGGTAGATATGCGGTTGTGATGCCAGGAATAAAAGGCTGTCGCCTTTTTCGAGATCGTATTCCTTCTTATTGATTTTGCATACCAACGATCCCTGCAGCACAAAGACGAATTCTTCACCGGCATGGGTGATCTGGCTGCTGGTGCTGCTGCCCCCGGGTTTGATCGTCATCAGGAACGGCTCGATCTGCTGGTTCGGCAGACCACTGCCGAGGTTCTCCATCTCGACCCCCGCGGTTGCAGAACTGGGTCTCTGATCCTTTTTCAGGTGAATCACCTGCCCATCACCGTGTTGCTCGAAGAATGCAGTGATTGGAACGCCCAGTGCGGAGGCGAGACTATGTAATGATGATACCGTCGGTGAGGTATCCCCGCGCTCGATCAGGCTGATGGCATTGGTTGAGAGATTGCTTAATTGTGCCAAGGCCCTGAGCGATAACTCCCTCCTCGTTCGCAACACCCTGATACGCTGCCCCACGGCTTTCTTTTCGTCCATATCCTGTTCCTGGTTATCAATAAATACACAGACTAAATATAAGGTATTTTGTACAATTATAATTGATAATAACACATTATAGATGTACACTCAGAATGAAAAGCAAAACATGGAAACGGAGGTTCAGAAACCATGAAAATCGCTATCGCTTCTGCTGATGAACAAACCATCAGTAAACACTTTGGTCGTGTAGAGAAGTACGTAGTGTACCCGGTAGAAAACGGAAAGGTCATTAACCGCAAGACATTTCCAAAACCGGGTCATCACCGCAATCCAGGCCTTGTTGAACGAAACGATTGTCGACCATACGGATAACCTGCACTAATTACCTAATGCCAGGAACGGAAATGAAATACTCAAAACTAATAATTCTTGTGCTCTTTCTCACCCCGGTGCCGAGCGTCGCTGAAGACCCCGTGACACGGCCGGCAATTGATGGAATCAACGGTAATGTTTACTGCGACCATAACAAGGATGGCAATTGCGATTGTGAAGATGGTGGTCTTGAGGGAATCCATATCCAACTCTTTACAGAGCACTGCGGTGGCATCCCCCTGCAAACCATTCACACCGATGACAGTGGAAAATTCAGTTTCCACGTTCATCAGTCCGGAACTTACTACGTCATGGTCGATCTTGATTATGTCTGCGGCGGGCGCATCCCAACCACCTCTACCTGTCAGGAAGTAAATTATTTGGCTGGAGAAGTAGTTACTCTTGAGCCTTTTGGTTATTCGGAACTCGGCCAGTAAAGGGTTGACCCCCGTTACAACAGGAACGGGGGTCTTTTTTATTGGGAAGGCTTTCTACTGATCGACGTAGTCAAAGCGCCCGGTGAAATGCCGTAACGCTTTTGGTTGGCGGATAAACTTCATACCACGCATTGATTCGCGCTTCGCATTAACTTCCTGGACCACTTCGATAACGTAATCCATCTGGCTTTGCGTGTACATCCGCCGGGGAATTGCCAGGCGCACCAGTTCCATTTTGGCTGGCATTTCCTGGCCATCAGGATGCAAGCCAAACATGGCTGTGCCGATTTCGCAGCCCCTGATGCCACCGTGTTTGTAGAGTTCAACAGCAAGGGACTGGCCCGGGTATTGAAGGGGTGGAATATGGGGTAGAAACCGCCTCGCGTCGATGTAAACGGCATGGCCGCCGGCAGGTTGCATGATCGGGACTCCGGCTTCTGCAATATGACGTGCGACATACTGCGTAGAAGCAATTCGATAATGCAGGTAGTCTTCCTGTACGACCTCCTCCAGCCCGATCGCGATTGCATCGAGGTCGCGACCGGTCAGCCCGCCATAGGTGGAGAAACCTTCGGTCAGAATCAGCCGATTCCTGCATTCCACCGCCCAGTCTTCATTGTTCATCGCCAGCCAGCCGCCGCTGTTGGCCAGGCCGTCTTTCTTGGCGCTCATGGTGCAGCCATCAGCATAGGAAAACATCTCGCGAACGATGTCTTCTACGGGCGTGTCAGCATAACCTTCTTCGCGCTGCTTGATGAACCAGGCATTTTCAGCGAAACGGCAGGCATCGATGAATAGCGGAATACCATGACGGTCACAGACCTCACGTGTCTGCCGGATATTCTCCATGGATACCGGCTGGCCTCCGCCGGAGTTGTTGGTCACGGTCAACATGCAGACGGGAATGTTCTCGACACCCCTGGTGGTGATGAATTTTTCCAGCGCTTCAATATCCATGTTGCCCTTGAACGGGTGCATCGATTCCGGGTCACGCCCTTCGGCAATAACCAGGTCGACTGCCTCTGCGCCCTGCGCCTCGACATTGGCGCGGGTCGTGTCGAAATGTGTATTGTTCGGTATTGAATGGTGGGGCTCGGCGACTATGGTAAACAGGATGCTCTCAGCTGCCCGTCCCTGGTGCGTGGGGATCAGGTACTTGAACGGCATCAGCTTTTCCACGGCTTGCTTGAAGCGGTAAAAAGACGGGCTTCCGGCGTAGGATTCATCACCCTGCATCAGGGCTCCCCACTGGCGTGCACTCATACTGGAGGTGCCAGAATCGGTCAGCAGATCGATCAGCACATCATCAGAGTGCAGGGTAAACAGGTTGTAGTAGGCATCCTTGATATATTGCTCACGCTGCTCTGGCGTGGTCATACGTATGGGCTCGACGGATTTGATTCTGAATGGCTCGATGATCGTTTTCATGGTTCAATTTTAACATGCGCAGCAGGGGTGATTGATTCAATCTGGCCTGTCAATGGTAGCAATCGTGATATAAAATGCTAATTTTATGAGATTAAAATAGACAAAATGTCAATATTTCCAGATTCTGTAGACAAAAAAATCCTTTCCCTGCTGGAACAGAATGCCCGTATCAGCAATGCCGAGTTGGCGGAAAAAGTTAACCTGTCTCCAACACCCTGCCTCAGGCGGTTGCGCAAGCTGGAAAACAGCGGTCTGATCAGGGGCTATGCTGCGGTGCTGGATGAAAAAACCCTTGGCTTACAGGCCTCGGCGCTTTTATTTGTTAATCTTGAGAAGAATACCAAGGAAAATGCAGAGCAATTCGAGGCTGCGTTGAAACTACTGCCCGAAGTGCTGGAGTGTTTCGTGGTTGCCGGGCGGCATGATTACGTGCTCAGGATCGTCACCAGGGACCTGGATGACTACGAGCGATTCATCAAGGAGCGTTTGGCGGTGCTGGAAAAAATAGCGGACCTTGAGTCCATCATTATCCTTAAGCAGATCCGGGTTCGCAGAAACCTGCCAATTCCGGCCTGATGCACTTGTTCGACACATCGTTTCAAACACTGAAGATACTCGCTGCCCTGGTCTGGTATATCGGCGGAGTGGTGCTGTTGTATAAAGGCCTGGGCCAGCTCGAACGGGCACTGGATCTTCGCCCTGGTTTTACCTTTCCGGCACTGGCCGCAGCGACCGGGGTTTTGATAGGTGTTCTCAAAGGGCGGCTTGTCTTCGGCCACGCTTGCAGAAAAAACCTGGCCCGGATCACGACTTTGCCACGGCCAAGATTGTGGCAGTTTTATCGCCCCCGTTTCTTCCTGTTCATGTTTACCATGATAATGCTGGGCCGTTACCTGTCGAGTTCCGCCCAGGGCCATTACGGCGGATTGCTGGCGATGGCGATCCTTGAACTGTCATTGGCCGTTGCCCTGCTGGGCAGCAGTTACATATTCTGGCTGCAAGCTGATTTGCCGGAGAAGGAAACACCCGAATAATAATGTTTTCGAGCCGCTTCGTTGCCGGTTTTATTTTCCTCGCCTAAGATAAATGTACGACCATTTATATCTGCTGTTTTACCAATCGAGGAGAGTTTCATGGTCCCTGCATTGTCTTTGTGGCTTCCGGTACTGCTCTCGGCAGTTTTTGTCTTTATCGTCAGTTCCGTCATTCACATGGTTCTGACCTATCACCGCAGCGACTTCAAGGCCGTGCCGTCGGAGGATGGGGTCATGGAGGCTTTGAGGGCATTCAGCATACCGGTGGGGGAGTACTTTATCCCGTATGTTGATGATCCGAGGCAACGGGAAACAGTTGAATTCAAGGCCAGGGTAGAAAAAGGCCCAGTGGCTTTCCTGACCGTGATTGCGGCGAATTACAATATGGGGCCCAAACTGGCAATGTGGTTTCTTTACAGTATCCTGGTTGGTCTTTTCACCGCTTACGTGGCCGGACTTGCGATGAGTCCAGGCACACATTACCTGGCAGTTTTCCGATTTACCGGCGCCGTGGCGTTTTGCGGCTACGCACTGGCCCTGATGCAGAACTCCATCTGGTACGGGCGCAGTTGGGGCAACACGCTCAAATCGATGGGTGACGGCTTTATATATGCGACGGTGACTGCCGGCACCTTTGGGTGGTTGTGGCCCTGAAGATACGGGACACAGGTATTCCTGTGTCCCGCAAGTAAGATTAGTGGCTATTTGAAGGTGTCTGCAGAATCTACAATGGTCACCTTTTTGATATTCAGGGGATAGTTGGCAACCACTTCGTCCTCGGCCAGTATTTCCTCCGGCAGACCTGACTTGACCAGGTTGGAGTAACTCATGGGCGATGGTGTATTGTTGATCAGGCTGTCCGCCAGCGGCTTGGCTTCGCTGACATCGGTCACGATCGTCACAAACATGTTGTCAGTCTGCCAATGCTTGCGAATGGCATTGTTAACCTGCTGCAGTGTCGTTTTGTCCAGCAGCGTATCCAATTCGGCGAGATAGTCCTTGCGGCCATAAAAACGCGAGTCCATCAGCCAGCCCAATTGTGCTGCCGGGCTTTGTGCATAGAGTTTTGTATAGCTGCGCAGGAAGGTTTTGGTGGCCTCAAACTGCTCCTTGTCCATGCCGTTTTTGATCATCAGGTCAAATTCACGGATTGCCATGCGCAAGGCAAAGTGGGCGTGGCCAATCTTGATGTCAGCCAGTTCCTCGTACTGCTTTTGCAGTTGCGTGGCGATTTGAACGGGCCTGATCCAGATAGACCAGTAATTGGATGCACGCGGCACGCCGGATGGCGGTAACTGGTTGCTTCCGCCCGCGCTGTACCACTCGATATATGAATAATCACCGTAGTTCATGGAGCGTGCCTGGCGGATTTTCTGGTACAGGCGCGAATACGCTTTGCGGTGCTCGCCCATCCATGAATTGGCAATCATCAGGGCGACAAACTCATCATCTGCACGGGTAATGGCCAGTGGTGCACCGGTGAATATGGCGGAACCAAAGGCACCCTCCTTGGCGATAATTTCCACCTCAATACCATTGGCATTGTTTGCCTTTGATGGTGTCGCAGGCGTATACGCAGAGCCGGACAGTTTTGACATGTCTTTCTTGAGTCGTTGCAACAGGGCATCATCGTAATTGCCGGCGACCCCGATACTTACATTGTGGCGTGTAAAAGTGTTTTGGTAGTGGCTCTTGATGTCGTCCAGCGTTAGGCCCTTAACAGATTCAGAGGTGCCCTGGCGAAGGTGTTGCATATTGCCGCCACTAAACAACTGGTGTTCCAGGGCGAACTTGCTGTAATCCTCATCTGAGGATGCCCGCACGATCTGGTCCACGTAATTTTGCTGATTTTTCATGACACGGCTGAAATCCTTTTCGGTGAAATCAGGCGCGAGCAAAACGTTCTTCATAATTGGGTAAAATTCATCAACAAATGCAACCGGCACCTGGAAGGTAAAAGTCGTAACCTGCTTGTCCACGGCAGCCGAATAGGTTGCCGCCCAGGGGTGCAAAGTGTCCTGGATATCGGAATAACTGATACCCCCGGCACCGCCCTGTGACATCAGCGAGGCCGTGGCGTAGGTCAGGCCCTGTTTTCCGGCAGGATCAGAGACCGAGCCATTATTGAAACGGACCTTGAAAACGACCTTGTTGGAGTTTGCCAGTTTGAGTTCGACCACTTCCATGGCCTGCACTTGCGTGGCGCAAATGACCAGCAAAAGGCTGATAAACCCGCTGAGAATATGTTTCATTTCAGCGCTCCCTGTTCGTCTTCAGAAATGGTGGCGATGGTCAGGCGCTCCGGTTTGAAATACTTGTTGGCTACCATTTTCAGATCCTCAACAGTGACCTTGTCGTAAAGGGAATACAGGCGGTTGATCGATTCAGGGTCTCCGGTCAGTTGAATATAGTGCGCCAATGACCCGGCAATGGCATCTGCGGTATCCATGCCCATGGCAAAACCATATTTGAGATTGGACTTGGTCCGTTCCAGCAGGTCTTTATCCACGTCACCGCTTTGCACCTTGGCGATGGCCTTTTCTATTTCTTTCATGACGTAGGCCATATCTTCTTTTTCAACCATGGACGCCTGGATGGTAAACAGGTTTGGATCGCGGCTGTCATACGCACCGCCGCCGATAAAGCGGACCTTCTGTTCTTCGATGACAAGTTTTTTGGACAGGTCGGAAGTATCGGAAAACACGATGGACGCCAGCACATCCAGAGCCGGCATATCGATGGCTGTGTCACTGAAGGCCGGGCCTTTATAACTCATGCTCAAATAGGCCGGTATCGTTCCGTTCTGCAAATGCGTGTAACGCGTTTCGGTTTGCTCCGGCTCAACCGGCACAACCGATTCGTAACTGCCGCGTTCCCAGGCGCCAAAATATTTTTCCGCCAGGGCGTTCACTTTTTCCGGTGTTACGTCGCCAACCACCAGCACGGTGTTGTATTCCGGGCGGTAATAGCGGTCAAAGAACTTCATTGAATACTCATACTGGTTTGGCATATCGACGATATCCTTGAAATAACCCATCGTCGTATGCGAATAGGTATGCGTGGTGAACGCCGTTTCTGCGCGCTTTTCGTTGATCTGGCTGTAGGGGCTGGCAAAGTTTTTGGTGTATTCGCCTTTCACCGCACCTGCCTCGGTCTTGAACTCGTGTTCTGAATAATTGAGGTTCATGAACCGGTCTGACTCGAGCTCGAACATCAGCTCCAGCTTGTCGGCATTGCCGGTCATGTGATAATCGGTTCTGTCCTGCGTGGTATTGGCATTTGCCGCCGCACCGGTCGATTTCAAAGCTGCGCTGTATTCTTCTTTTGAATATTTATCTGTACCCCGAAACATCATGTGCTCGAAAAAATGGGCAAAGCCGGTGACGCCTGGTTCCACTTCATTTCTGGCACCCACACGCGTGACGATATGAAACGCGGCCAGGCCCGGTGAATCAAAAGGTACGGTGACGACATTCAGGCCGTTGGCCAGTTTGTGCTGATAAATAGGGTAGGGAAGAATTTTGTCTGTTTGACCTGGGTTGGCGTTGGCACTGCTCATAGCGCACAGCACCAACAGCACACAGGCTGCCAGGGTGTACTTGGTGATAGTCTTCATGGTTTGATTTCCGTAATATGATCGGTGCTTAAGTTATCAGACAAGCCCGATAAAGAGAATGCTACTGATTAATTAGGGTTGCCGTACAATTGATATTAGAATACCCATTCGGGAGATTTTTCTGCCTGTATGCAGCGAGCACAGGCTCATCATTTCAATTGGTTGGTACGGTTATGATGCTAGAGTCCATGGAACAGACAAATGAATACAACCTGGGAATCCGGGCGGTTTTTCGCAAGCAAAAGACGCACGCCCTGAAGCTGAGATATTCGACCTGCGAAGATAGGCTGGCAAAGCTTAAAAAACTGAAGCAGGCAATCCTCGATAACCGGCAGGAGATGTGCGAGGCTGCCTATGCTGATTTCAGGAAAACACCTGCAGAAGTCGAATTTGCGGAAATTTTTGCGGTACTTTCACAGCTGAACACAGCCATCTCGCGACTGCGCAAATGGATGAAACCCAGGCACGTGTCTTCCGGGCTGGTGCTGCTGGGCACCAAGGGTCACATTCGATACGAGCCAAAGGGCACGGCGCTGATCATTTCGCCGTGGAACTACCCTTTCACGATCAGTTTCGGCCCATTGGTTTCAGCAATAGCTGCGGGTAATACGGCGATTATCAAACCTTCGGAGATGACACCCCATATGTCTTCCATGATTCGCCGGATCATTGAATCCATTTTCGATGAGGAGGAAGTCGCAGTCTTCGAGGGTGGTATCGAGACATCCACGGCTTTGCTGGAATTGCCGTTTGATCATATTTTCTTCACCGGTAGCACCATGGTTGGAAAGATCGTCATGACCGCCGCTGCAAAAAACCTGTCGTCCGTAACCCTGGAACTTGGTGGTAAGTCACCCACGATCATCGACAAGACTGCCGATATAAAAAAAACCGCCCGCAACCTGGCCTGGAGCAAGTTTCTCAACAATGGCCAGACCTGCATCAGCCCCGACCATGTCTATGTCCACGAAGATATCATCGATGAGTTTTGCGCTGCGATGGAAGAACGTGTACAGCGCGTCTACGGAAAAACCATCGCGGACCAGTCTGTTAACCCTGACTATTGCCGTATCGTCAATCAGAATCATTTTGAACGCCTGTCGGCTCTGATCGATGATGCCGTCCAGGGGGGTGCGGAGGTCGTATTTGGCGGTGAAACCGGCCCCGACCACTTTATCGCCCCAACGCTGCTGCGCAATGTCGACCACAATTCGGCCATCATGCAGCAGGAAATATTCGGCCCGGTGATGCCGGTATGTCCTTACACGGATATTGATCGGGTGATCGCTGAAATAAATTCCCGTCCAAAACCGCTTGCCCTGTACATATTCTCCGGCGACAAACAGTTTATCAAACACGTAATCAGCAGAACCTCGGCGGGCGGCACCTGCATCAACACGAGCATTGTCCAGTTCGCGCAAGATAATCTCCCGTTTGGAGGTGTCAACGACTCGGGAATAGGCAAGGCGCACGGGGAATTCGGCTTCCAGGCATTTTCCAATGAACGCGCGGTGCTGCACGACCAATTCAGCATGGGCCACATGCTTTATCCGCCATATACACCGAAGGTGCGCAAGCTGATCAGGGCAGTGATGCGTTTTCATAGCTGATAGCCCTTCTGAAGCTGATGTTTAACCACGGCCCTGAAGCCTTTGCCATGAAAAAACTCTTAATTCAATTTAAGCCGGTAGTTACGGTTTTTTTGGCATTGAGCCTGTTCGCCTGCAGTGGCAAACCGCTTATTCCCTACACCGATCAAGCTGAGCCCATGATCATGGTCCCGCTGAGTTTCGCCGGCGTGGAAGACGGGCGAGGGCGTTTTCGTGAGATTCTGTGCAGCGTGCTGGAAACGCATGGCAAAGAAATGCCGGACTACCGCCCCTGTGAACAGGCACTAACCCGTGTGGGTGATGAACCACCGGGCACCGGCGAGCCGGTTTTCCTGGGGAATGCTTCACGTGATTTCCTGGTTGGACTCGTGCCGGGCTTAGGCTGGGATTGTTTTACCAACTGGTTGGATACCAAGCGTACGGTGCCTGCCCACATCGAGAAATACGGCTACAAATTTTCCCTGGTGGAAGTGGACGGACTGTCCGGCACGCTCGTCAACGCCGGACATATCAATTCAGCGATCGAAGGGCTGGACCCCGGGTATGACGGCATGCCGATTATTCTTCTCGGCTATTCAAAAGGTGCCCCCGACATCCTCGAGTTCGTGGTGAATTACCCGCAAGCGGCGGCACGGGTTAAAGCCGTGGTCAGTATTTCCGGTGCCGTGGGGGGCTCTCCGCTGGCCATCAACGCCACCCAGAACCAGGCGGAATTGCTTCTGCGTGTACCGGGCTCGGAGTGCACCACGGGTGACCGCGGTGTGGTTGAAAGTATGTTGCCGGATGTGCGCAGGCAGTGGCTGGCTGATAACCCTTTACCCGGGCACATCCGTTATTACTCTGTCGTGACCTACCCGCAACCTGACCGGATTTCATCCGGATTAAAACGTGGGTACAAGAAACTGGCGAAAATCGACAGCAGGAACGACAGCCAGGTCATTTTCTACGATCAGATTATCCCGGGATCAACCCTGGTGGCTTTTACCAATGCAGATCACTGGGCTATGGCCGTGCCTGTTGAGCGCAACCACCCGTTTATTGGCAGCACGATAGTGAACCGCAACGACTACCCGCGCGAGGTTTTTGTCGAGGCATTGCTGCGTTATGTGGACGAAGACCTGGCCAAATACCCAGATATCCAATGACAGCAGATTGTAATACCATCGCGCCTGCCGGCGGACAGCTGATACTCAAAAATGCACTATGAAAAATACTTTGGGAATAAATGTCGGGCCCGCGCGTACATATACCAGAGCAAATGAAAAACCATGACATGCAACAACAACTGGTACAACTTGGCAACGGGGCACACGCACTGGCCACACAGATGCTGGGCAATGCCAATGATGCGACCGATGCCGTTCATGACGCGATTGTAAAGGCGCTGAATCAACCCGGCGCCTACAAGGCGGACACCGGCCCGTTTGCCCCGTGGTTTTTACGCGTGGTACGCAATCACTGTATCGACCTGATCAGACGCAGGCGCTCCACCGATGACAAAATCGCCAAGCTGAGTAACCCGGGGCCTGGCCCCGAGGAAGTGCTGGAGGCTGCGCAGCGCGACCAGGCTTTGCAACAGGCCTTGTCACATTTGAAAACAGAGCAACGCGAGATCATCGTGTTGCGTGATTACATGGACCTGGGCTATGCGGAAATCGCGGATGTGCTCGATATTGCGCCGGGCACCGTGATGTCCCGCTTGCACAGGGCCCGGATGGCATTGAAGGAGGAACTTGGTAACCATGGTTAACGGCAATCTACATGTAGATGATCACGTAGGTGAATTGCTTTCGGGTTTTGTTGACGGCGAACTGACGCAGCAGCAGCGCCAGCTTGTATCACTGCACTGTAATGGTTGCGCGGAATGCATGGAAAAACTTCTCGAACTGCGTGAACTCAGGGAGCGTATTTCCAAGGCAAACCTCAGCGAGGTTGGCGAAGACAAGTGGAGGGAAGCTATGGATGACAGTACTGTAAAAACGAGCCGTAATATCGGTTGGTTGATGTTTATCGCAGGCTTGCTGGCTATCGTTGGCATTGGCGTGTTTGTTTTCCTGTTTGATGATTCAATATCCGTAGCTGTGAAGCTGATCATGATCGCAATCTACGGCGGCTTGGCGACCCTGCTGTTTTCGGTACTGCGGCAAAGACTCATCGAACGCAAAACTGACAAATACAAAGACGTGGAGATCTGAAATGTTAGTAGTAACCAGTGAAAAAGTAGCAAATCATCGAATCGTGAAGACACTTGGACTGGTGCGTGGAAACACAGTGCGTGCGCGCCATGTGGGCAGGGATATCGTGGCCGGCCTGAGAAATATAGTCGGTGGGGAAATACACGAGTACACCAAGCTGATGGCTGAGAGCCGCGAACACACGATCGACCGCATGGTTGCAGAGGCAGAACGCCTGGGAGCCAATGCCATCGTTGCCACCCGCTTCACCACGTCGGTGATCGTGGGTGGCGCGGCCGAATTGCTGGCCGTGGGAACCGCGGTCAGGGTTGAGCCGGAACAGGTGTAATCGAGACAGGTGTCATTATGATCATCGCTCGCACCATGCCGAGACAACCTGTACCCATTCTTCGTGAGCGTTCAGGCAGGGGATCAGTGTCAGGGATTCTCCACCCGCCTGCTGGAATATCTCCGATCCCTGGATGGCAATCTCTTCAAGTGTTTCCAGGCAGTCGGTAACAAATGCCGGGCACATGACGAGCAGGTTCCTGACACCATCGCGGGCCAGTTTTTCCAGGGTATCAACCGTACTGGGCTCCAGCCATTTTGCCTTGCCCAACCGCGATTGGAATGCGATTGAATACTGGTCCGGTCTCAAACCGGCCTGCTGCACAAAACACTCGGTGGTGCGTAAAACCTGGTGCCTGTAGCAGCTGGCATGTGCAGCTGACGGCTGCTGGCAGCAGTCGGTAGATTTCAGGCAATGCACGCCTGTCGGGTCTGCTTTCACCAGGTGTGATTCCGGCAAACCGTGATAGCTGAAAAGCACATGCTCAAAGTTGTTTTCAGCGTTGATCCAGGGTGCAGTGCTGGCCACCAGGGCGGCGATGTAGTCGTCCCGCTGATAAAACGGTGGGAAGACGGTAAGTTTGATATCGAGATTGTGTTTGTCGATAACCCTTTTTGCCTCTTCAACCGATGTTTTAAACGTGCTGTCTGCAAAGTGCGGGTAAAGCGGCATCAACAGGATTTCATCGACGCCATCAGTTTTGGCGAGTTTCAACATCTCCGATTCGATACTCGGGTTGCCATAACGCATGGCCATGGCGACCGGAACGTCTGTTTTCGCCTGAACTGCTTTCAATAAGCGCTCTGATAAAACGACCAGGGGTGACCCGTCCGGGGTCCAAACGCTTTGGTAGGCCTCGGCGGAGGATTTGGGCCTGCTAGGCAATACGAACAGGCTGACAATCATACGACGCAGGATCCATGGTAACTGAATCACATAAGGATCCATCAGGAACTGGTCCAAATAACGTCTGACCGAAGGTGCGTCCGGCTTATCAGGTGAACCGAGATTGGTTAAAAGTACTGCCCTGTTACTCATTGCATCATTACCTCGCTGGTGCGCGCAGGTCTGCGATAAGCGTCCCTGCTTCCGTAATTTCCTGGTCATGGCTTAGTTCACGCCAGCTTTCCTGAAGCCCCGCTTCATACCACTCGCGCATGAACCCAAGATTCAGCAGCCGTTGCGCGTATGCCGCAGCAGTGTCACCCAGGCGCAGCCGGTAGGTTTGTATGCGGAAAGCAACGGGCGCAAAAAAAGCATCGACTGCACAAAAGGCATCACCGGCCAGGAACGGACCGCCGAAACGCTCCAGGCCTTCGCTCCACAATTCGTCTATCCGATCGAGATCGTGTTGAAGTGCAGGCGATATTGATTTCATCTCTACCCTGACGCCACAACACATTGGGCATTCGTTTCGAAGCGCGGAAAAGCCCGCATGCATTTCCGAAGCGGCACAACGCGCCCATGTGCGAGCTGCTCTATCCTGCGGCCATACGCCTTGATGACGCTCAGCCAGGTATTCAACAATCGCCAGGGACTCCCAGACTACCGTGCCGCCGTCGTGGAGACAGGGTACCCGGCCGTTGGGACTGAATTCGCGGTATGAATCCCAGCAGGAACCTTCCAGCAGGGGTCTGATATCCTCATCGAAGGGGATGGATAATTCCTTCATCAGGAGCCAGGGGCGCAGTGACCAGGATGAGTAGTTCTTATTGGCGATATACAGGGTGGTCACTTGTGGGCTCCGCAGTAGGAAATAGTGAAATAGCTGGCATGTGCATGGTAGTGGATTAGTGATGTTGGTTTCAAACTAGTTTGGGTTGTGGTGCGTTTAGGGTATAGGGGAGTGCTGGACCTATAAGGTTTTGGCGGTGCGCATAGGGTGTGGGGTGCTGAGCCGGGGGTTACTCCCGGAACACGCCGTGAACCCGTCCATGGGGGCTCGGTCGCGACATCCATGTCGCTCACGGTTCCGGGAGTAATCCCCCGACCCATCACTGAGTACCGCCGTGCTAAAGCACACAGTCAATCGAAGATTTGCAATTTTGCACGGCACTAGATTAGCCGGGGGAGGTGCTGCGCCCCCTTGGCCGGGCACGGCGCCAAGTTTCCGTTCCAAAAACCCCCCCGCCGCTTGACTAACATCAACTGCATTAAGACCCAAAAAGTGTATTCTCACACCAAGGGTTTCGGGGAAGATCAAATATCCTTCAAAACATAACAGCACCCACAATTCGGGTGCTATTTTTATTGATTGAATCAAGAGCATACCCAATGAGCGACTGGAAAGAAATTTACAAGGACAAGGTGACTACTGCGGAGAAAGCAGTTCGGAAAGTCAGGAGTGGCCGGCGGGTCTTCATTGGTTCTGGTGCGGCGGAACCGCAGCTGCTGGTCAGTGCCCTGGCTGAGCGTGGAACTGAGCTGGCCGACACGCAAATTACCCATATCCTGACCCTCGGCACCGCCCCCTACACCGACCCGCGCCTGAAAGACGGCTTCCGCCACAATGCGCTGTTTATTGGGCCCAATGTCCGCGGTGCGGTTGCCGAAGGGCGCGCTGATTTTACCCCTGTTTTCCTTTCCGAGGTGCCGCGGCTTTTCCGCCGTGGAAAGTTGCCGATAGACGTTGCGCTGATCCAGGTTTCGCCGCCGGATGAGCACGGGTATTGCAGCTACGGGGTCAGTGTCGATGTGACCAAGGCAGGTGCGGAAAGCGCCCGTTACATTGTCGCCGAGGTTAATCCCAATATGCCGCGCACACTGGGTGACTGTTTCATTCATGTCAGCCGTATCCATGCATTGGTGCCCAGTGATGAGTCCATTCTGGAAGCGCCGGCAGGGGAGATGGACGAGGTTGCACAACGCATTGGGCAGCACATTGCCGATTTGATCCAGGATGGCTCCACGCTGCAGCTTGGCATTGGCACAATTCCAGATGCGGTTCTTTCATGTCTCGGTGACAAGAAAGATCTTGGCATTCACACTGAAATGTTCTCCGATGGTGTAATCGAACTCGTGGAGAAGGGTGTCATCAACGGCTCACGAAAGAATATTCACAAGGGTAAGATCGTGGCCAGTTTTGTTATTGGCACGCGACGGCTTTACGACTTTATCGACAATAACCCGATGTGTGAATTTCACCCCTCGGAATTTACCAATGATCCGTTCCGGATAGCACAGAACGACCGCGTGGTGGCCATCAACTCAGCCCTGCAAGTCGATCTGACCGGCCAGGTATGTGCGGATTCCCTCGGTTCTTACTTTTACAGCGGTATTGGTGGGCAGGTCGATTTTATCCGCGGCGCATCACGCTCTCATGAGGGCAGGCCGATCATCGCCCTGCCGTCCACTGCAGCAGGTGGAAAAATTTCGCGCATAGCTCCAACGCTGACAGAGGGTGCCGGCGTTGTGACGAGCCGGGGCGATGTCCATTACGTGGTGACCGAATACGGTATTGCTGATTTGCACGGAAAAACCATTCGCGAACGTGCCATGGCCCTGATACATATCGCACACCCGGACCACAGGGACAGGCTGATGGAAGAGGCCCGCAACCGGAAGATGGTCTACAGCGACCAGGTTGCTGTTTACGGTGTCGGTGATTTGAATCGCAAATCGTTTGAGAAAAGGTTCAAAACATCGGATGGTAAAGACGTTCATACCCGCCCGATCCTGCCGACAGATGAAGATATGACGCGCGACCTGTTCTACGGCTGCTCTGAAAATACGCTGTACCACCGCTTCTTCACGAAAATGAAATCCATGCCGCATCATAAGCTCAGAAAGTTCGTCAATATTGACTACGTGAACGAACTGGCCCTGGCCAGTGTGGTGCGGGAAGACGAGCACGAGATGATTGTTGCCATCGGCCGTTACTCGATTACAAAGGCGTCAAACGCTGCCGAGGTGGCCTTCATCGTCAGGGATGACTGGCAGGACCTGGGCTTGGGCATGGCCATGTTTAACCAACTGCTCAAAGTGGCCCGCAAACGCGGTATTGCAAAGTTCACTGCCGACGTGCTCCAGGATAATGCGAGGATGCTGCACATCTTTCACAAGTGTGCGCCAAACCCGATAGAAAGCACACTGGAATCAGGTATTTACCACCTGTCATTCAGTATTTTGCCGGGCGATGAAATTCGCTAGTCCAAAAGCCGGCCGGACGTCCGGATACGGTCTTTAAAACTAAATGCAGGGCACTTGATTATAGTCATTTACGGCTCGTTTGAAGAGGCGTAAGTTGACATCAGACCTACCCGGATCCTCGATTTCGAACGAAACCTGGGCTCACCCAGTGGAACGCCCAGAAAAGTAAGGAGCTGACGCAATGATGGAAATCACAATTTGCGGACGTGGAGGGCAGGGCGGCGTTACGCTGGCCAAGATTATCGCCTCGGCCTATTTTCTGAAAGGCAAGTACGTGCAGGCATTTGGCGTGTATGCCGCGGAACGCTCCGGTGCGCCACTCCAGGCTTATGTCCGCGTTGATGATGAAGAAATCACTAACCATAACCAGATCAAGCACCCTGATCACATAGTTGTGCTGGACCGCACCCTGATCGTGCCCGGTCTGGATGCCAATATGAAGCCCGGCGGCGTTATCATCGTCAACACGGGTGAAGACAAGACCGATTGCCAGGAGCATTTCTCCGGACGTGATATTGCCAGGGTTGATGCGACCAGTATTGCGGTTGCCCATGGGCTTGGTACGCGGACGGTTCCAATCGTCAACACCACCATGGCGGGTGCAGTTGCCAGGGCGCTGAATCTGTCCCTGTCAGATATGCTGGCAGCGCTGGATCATTTGAATTTTACCGGGTCGAATAAGACCTGTGCACGTGAAGCATTCAAAAAAGTACAAAGCTTTACCGTGCCCGGCGAAATCCACCAACCGGTGAAGGCCGACGATGCAGACCACATTGCCCATCTGTTCGATGACGACCTCGGCGGTATGCCAAAGATCAAGACCGGAACCTGGGCCACGGAAAAACCGGAAAGACGTCACCTGACCCCACCCTGTAACCACGTTTGTCCCGCCGGCAATGATGTGCGGGGGTTTGTGGATGCGGTTGGCAATAAAGATTTTGACCGTGCCCTGGGTATATTGCTTGAAACATCTCCGCTGCCTGCCGTATGTGGCCGTGTTTGTCCGGCGCCGTGTATGGAAACCTGCAACCGGGCGGATTTTGACTCTTCGGTGAATGTCAGGGAAATTGAACGGTCTGCGGCCGAACTTGGCAAACGCCCGGAGCCGGTACAATCTTTCCGGGATGAAGCAATTGCAGTGGTTGGTTCCGGCCCCGCCGGACTGACAACCGCATACCAGCTTGCGCGCCTGGGATACCCGGTCACGATGTACGAAGCTGGTGATGAACTGGGCGGTGTATTACGTACCGGCATACCGGCGTACCGTTTGCCGCGTGATGTGCTGGACGAGGAAATTGACTACATACTCGGCCATGGCATTACCGTTCATACAGGTAGCCAGTTAGAACGCGAAGACATGCTGCGTCTGAGCCAGGATTACCAGGCAGTATTTGTTGGTACCGGGCTGCAGAATGTCAGTGATCTGGACCTCGGCGGCAAGGGTTTGCTGACACCGGTACAGGGTCTGAACTTCCTTGAAAGTGTTCGCCAGGGCAATGAACGGCTGGACGGCAAACGCGTGGTAGTCATCGGTGGTGGTAACACCGCAATGGATGCGGCCCGTTCCGCCCTGCGTATTGGTGCCGATGAAGTACGTGTCGTGTATCGGCGGACCCGTAGTGAAATGCCTGCTATACACGAAGAAATCGAACAGGCGCTGGAAGAAGGCATCATCCTCGATGAACTTGTCTCCCCGGTCCGTTTGTCAGATTCAGGTGATGGCCCCAAACTGACCTGCCAGGGTATGGTCCTGGGACCACCCGATGATAGCGGAAGGCCCAGGCCGATTGCTGATACCAGCCCGGAAGCCCTTTTTGATTTGCCCTGTGACCTGGTCATCCTGGCACTTGGGCAGTCTCACGATATTTCTATCCTCCCGGAAGGCGCAGAGATCAAGGAAGGTGAAGCATTGCTCGGCCTGAGCGGCGCACCGGTGTTCCTGGGTGGCGATTTTGCAACCAACGAGGGAACTGTCTCAGCGGCCATAGGCTGCGGTGTCAGGGCTGCGAGGCATATTCATCGCACCCTGAGCGGCGAAGACCTGTTCCCGGTGCTGCCTGAGACCGTGGCAGGCCCCGAGATGATTAAGTTTCACCGCTTTCCGCACCAGGCACGAGAAAAGGTTAACACGCTCAGCGCGGAAGGACGCCGGCGTTGTTTTGATGAAGTGCACCTGGGCTTCCAGGCCGGCCCCAATGGCGCCGGCGCCGTCAGCGAGGCGCTGCGCTGTCTCAGTTGCGGCGTATGCAACCAGTGTGACCGCTGCCTGGAATATTGTCCGGAAGGTATTCTGCAGCGGAGCGACGATGAAGACGGATATGTCTTCGACCTGGAGTACTGCAAGGGTTGCGGAGTGTGCATGACCGCCTGCCCGCGCGGGGCCATTTACATGACAGGCCTGTAAACAGGGAGTAAAGATTAATGACCAGAACGCTTGCAACCGGAAACCATGTTGCCGGTTACGCATTGGCTCTCGCAGGTGAAGCGAACCGCGATGCACGTGGTTGCTGCGCGGGGGCCTACCCGATAACGCCGCAAACAGAGATCATCGAGTATCTTTCAGATTTTTCGTTCAGCAGGGGCCGGGTTGTACTGGTCGAGTCGGAACACAGCGCGATGGGTGTTTGCATAGGTGCATCCCTCGCCGGGGCCCGCGCATTTACCGCCAGTTCCTCGAATGGGCTGGCTTACATGACAGAAAACATTTTCTCGGCCGGCTATTACCGCCTGCCTATCGTGATGATGGCAGTTAACCGGACCCTCGGGCCGCCCTGGAACATATGGGTGGACCAGGGCGACAGCCTGATGATGCGTGACGCTGCCTGGCTACAGTTTTACTGTGACAGTCACCAGGATTTACTGGACACGACGCTGATGGCATTCCGTGTCGCCGAGGATCACCGCGTGATGTTGCCCGTGATCGTGGCATTGGATGGTTTTGTCACCTCGCATACGCAAATGGTGGCCGACCTGCCCACGCAGGAGCAGGTTGATGAATTCCTTCCAAACTGTCTTATTCCCCACGGCCTGAAACATGCCCATCCCACGACCGTTGGTGGTATGACCATGCCAAATGAGACCGAACATCACCGCTTCGAAATACAACAGTCGATGGAAAACGCGATTTCGGTACTGGAAGAAGCCCGTAACGAGTTTGAAGGCATTTTTGGCCGTCGCCCTGCCGGGGCACTGGAAACTTTTGAAATCGAAGATGCAGAAACCATCCTGGTCGCCTGCAACACCATGGCCCGCACACTGCACAACGTGATCAACGAGCGACGGGCCAGGGGCGAGAAAATCGGCATGATACGTCTGAAGATGTTCAGGCCATTCCCGCGTGAGGAATTGCTGAAGGCCATAGGCAACGCAAAGCGGGTTGGCGTGATGGACCGTAACCACTCACCGGGCTCGGGTGGCATTTTCTGGCAGGAAATCGCAGCGACACTGATCGGGCGCAACGATGTGCTGTTGCAGGATTACCTGGTCGGCCTGGGTGGCGGTGATGTCACCCCGGAGAATGTCAATGCGATTATCGACGACCTGAACCGGCGTGAGTCAGCTTCAACCCCGGAATGGAAGGACACATCAGTATGACTACGGTAACCCCCTCCAAACCCTATCGGGAACACCTGCTGCGTCCGGGCAATACAAATTGCGCCGGCTGCGGAATGTCGGTCGGCCTGCAATGGCTGGATGAAGCGCTTGGCGAACTTGAGCCGGTGCTTGTAATCCCGTCCTGTTGCGGCATTGTCACGGCGGGGGCGTTCCCCACCAGCGGATATGGTATGCCGACAGCAGCGACCACCTTTGCCAGTTCACCGGCGGTTGCCACGGGTATATCGACAGTGGTCAATATGACCGAATACGAAAACCCGGTTATCTGCTGGGCCGGTGACGGCGGCACGTATGACATTGGTCTCGCAACCCTGTCGGCGGCAGCCGAGCGCAACGAAGATATCATCTACATCTGCTACGACAACGAGATTTACGGCAACACCGGCGGTCAGCGCAGCGGCGCCACGCAAATTGGTGCAGTCACCAGTACCACGTCCGGCGGAAAAACCGAAGGCAAAAAGGACATCATGGCCATCATGGCCGCGCACCGTATTCCCTATGCCGCTACTTTATCGATCGGTAACCGCAAGGATTTCCTGAAGAAGGTCAGGTATGCACTGTCCGTGAAGGGTTTCCGTTTCCTGTTGATGCTGTCGCCGTGCCCCACCGGCTGGAAATCAGAGCCGGACCAGAGCACCGAACTGGTCGAGCTTGCCGTGCGCAGCGGCCTGTTTCCGCTCTACGAGATATTTGACGGTGTGCGTTACCGCATCAACCAGCGCCCCGACAGCACACCGGTTGATACTTACCTCGAACAGCAAAACCGTTTCAGAAAGCTGTGGAACAATTCCGAAGATATCCAGGCACATATCGATGCGCAGTGGCGTTACCTGGAAGCAATGGCGACCGTGTTCCCGGCCAAGGCCCCGTCTTCGACGAGGTAAAACAGCTTCAGTGGCATTGATTTCCCCGAAAAGGGCTTTAAGCTACTGACGCCATGATTACGCGAATCGTAAGAATGGAATTCCGCCCTGAGCACGTGGATGATTTCCTCGCTCAGTTTGATACCGTCAAACATCTGATACGCGCTTTTCCCGGCGTGCGGCACCTTGAACTTCACCGGGATGCCGGGCAGTCCAATGTCTTTTATACCTATAGCAAGTGGGATGGTGAGGATGACCTGGAAGCTTATCGTCAGAGTGAGTTGTTTAAGGGGGCTTGGTCGGAGGTCAAGGCCTGGTTTGGCGCTAAGCCACAGGCATTCAGTCTTCGCGAAGTGTTGGTAGTCGACGCGGACTAAACGTACTTCGTCGTCGCCAAGGCCATGCCGTACCTTCCTTCAGGACACGGCATAAACACATCAATGTGCTCTATCGCGAAGTACCGTTCATCCTGAACATAATGGCGTGTTCCGGGAGTAACCCCCGGCCCAGCGCCCCACCTAACTCAAATTTAGAAAGTTCAATATCAAGCAAGTAGTACTAATTTTCAGACTGCCGTAACACCCGGACCCGGGTATCCACAGCAACAACGCTATTCGCTTCCCCCATCAACGGATTCATATCCATCTCCACTATCTCGGGAGCAATCTCTACCAGCAACGACAGCCGCTGAATAATCTCGCTAAACAATTCCTCGTTTACACCTTCTCTCCCGCGAACACCCTGGAAAACCTTATAGCCCTGCAAGCTCCTGATCATATCCAAGGACTCAGCTTTGGTCAGCGGTGCAAGACCGGAGGAGAAATCATTCAGTATTTCGATAAATATCCCCCCCAATCCACATACGATCAGGTGGCCAAAATTGGACTCGCGTTTCACACCTGCAAAAAGTTCTACCCCGTCAATCATCGGTTGAACCAACACAGCCTCTGCATTATCGATTTGCATCAAACGCTCAAAACCGGATTTCAATTCCTGCATGGAGTTGATGTTCAGCATTACGCCGCCAACATCCGTTTTATGCACCGGACCTACTACTTTCATTGCGATGGGGAAGCCTGGCGGGCTCATGTTTTCGATGTCCGCCGGTGTAGTGATCGTGGTTTCGCTGGCGCGTGGAATACCGGCTGCATCCAGCAAGCCGGCTACCTCCGCAGGTGATAAGAATCCGTCAGTAGATGCATCGATAATATTCCGGATGCGAGCCTGGTCAACGCGGTAGTCAGTCTCGCTCGCCTCAGGTGGGGCAGCTGTCTTGCAGATGACGGCCAATGTACTTCCCAGGGCGACTTCGTCAGGGAAGTTGATGTGTCCTTTCGCCAGGAATGCCTGTATCCCTTCACGTGCATTGATAACGGAAGGCAGCACGGGATAGATTGGCTTTCGGCAGGTTTCCAGCTTCTCGCTAAGCACCTCGTATACGTCGGCGACATCGAATAGTCCCGGGCTTCCAAAAATGACTACCATCGCGTCGACCTGGTCGAATTTCCTGTCGCAAAAATCAATGATGGTTCCGAGTTGGTTAGCTGTCCCGGTGGCCAGGAAGTCGATGGGGTTGCTGACCGAAGAGCCAGGATTCAGCATGGAAAGCAGTTCTTCGGCATTCGGGCCATCTATCAGCGGGACATTCAGACCGCCATTGGAAAGGGCATCCGTCAGCATCACCGCCGGACCACCCGCGTGGGTAATTACCGCTATGTTTTTACCTATCAGCGGCTTGTAATTGAAGGCGGATGCCACGCTCAGCAACTCTTCCCGGCTATCACAACTTACGATCCCGGCCTTTTTGAACAGTGCGCGAACGGCCATATCGGGATTGGCCAGCGCGCCGGTATGGGATGCGGCGGCCCGTTCACCCGCTTCCGTGTTACCGGCCTTGATGGCTGCGATTCGAGCTCCTTTTCGTACCAGGGAGGATGCATGCTTGAGCAGTTTTCCGGGGTTTGCAATTGATTCCAGGTAGAGCAGCTTGATGCTGGAGTCCCTTTCCGGATCGTAAGTCTGATCCATGTATTCGAGAACTTCCTCGATTCCCGTTTGGGCGCTGTTTCCCACGGAATACACACCGGAGAATTTCAGGCCGAGCAGGATGCCCGCTTCCAACAGGAAAACGGCGGTGGCCCCGGAGCTTGAAACCAGGTCACAGCCCATTGGGTCGAGCTGTGGAACAGGAGATGTGAAAATGCCGGTGTAGTTGCTGTTCAGGATGCCGATGCAATTCGGCCCGAGAAGGCAGGCATTGACCGAATTGACAGTCTCAACGATCTCTTGCTCCCACCGCCTGCCCTGTTCCCCCTCTTCACCGAAGCCCGCGGACAGAATAATAAAAGCACGTGTTTTCTTTTTGCCTGCCAGCGTACCAACAATGTCCGGGCAGTACCTGGCAGGCACGCAGATAATTGCCAGTTCAGCCGTCTCCAACTCGGCCACCGAGTGCAGACAGGCGATGCCCTGCACGGATTCATTTTTTGGGTTGACGACGTACAGGTCACCGCCGAAACAGCCGTCGAGCAGGTTCTTCAGGATTTTGCCGCCGGGTTTTTCAATATCACCGGAGCCGCCAACGACCACGATGCTGCTGGGGTCGATGAGAGATTGGTTGATCATCAGTTTTCCGGCTTATATATGACGGCCTTGCCGTTGCGGCCGTCAATCAGGATGGTCATCGGCTGTTCCAGTCGTACGTGCCTGACGTACTCGGTTTCCGAGACGGGCTCGATGGCGTTTAGCCAGTCCCAGTCGATGGTATTGTTTTCTATGCCATCATTGATGGTCAGGTAACCGATCTGGAACGTGATCAGGTTTTGAAAGAAATGTGTTCCGAATGACGGCTCAACCACGAAATCACCGTAATTGGCCTCGACGATTACCCGTGCCGATGAGATCTGGTCCCACTTCGTTGGAATGCCAAGCCAGCGGTCAGATGTTCCCCAACGACCCGGCCCCACCAGCATGTAGGGCCGCTTCTTCTCCTTGAACATCCGGTTGTACTTGCCAACCTGTTCCGCCATGTGGACCATGTTGGCGCGCTTGAAATTATCTGGCCGGACAAAAACGATGTCCCTGACATCTTCGATCCGGCCATTACTGAGCGCTTGGTCGGATTGACAGAAAACCTGCTGGTCGCCTGCATCGTGCAGGGACACATCTTCAAACGCAGAATCAACCAGCATCGGCCTGATCTGCAGAAAGCGGAATTCGTGCGGTTTACGCGGGTCGGAGCTGACCTCCGCCGCAAACTCCACTTCGACGGGCACGTTCATCGCACTGCTGCCAAGCTTCAGCAGGTACTCCAGGATCTGGTCCAGTGGAAATATTTTTGATTTGAGTATCGGGTCAAAAGTGATGACCCGGGCGCCTTTGCGGCCAACCCCGGGGTAAATTCTGTCATTGTCGGCAGAGTAGGTGGAGCCGACATACTTGAGCACACCGTGCTCTTCAGCCTTGGACATATTCAGTTTGATCAGACCGACATCGCCGCCGCGTTCCGGAAACACCGAGGAATGTTCCATGTCTACTGCAAAAAACTCGCGCTGGGTATTTCTGAGATAATCCTGGGGCGAGGAGAACTGCGGCAGGATCTGTGGATTGGCGGGGGAGAAGAACAGGCAATTTTCACCCTCCATGATGGTTTTGCCCAGCCCGAGTGCGGTGTAGGCAATGCCTTCTTCCGGCTTGATACGTCCGACCGAGTAAAAGTTGTAGGATCTGGCCATGCCGGAAAGTACCGGGTAGAAGCTGCCATTCCTGTTCTTGCCCACTATTTCCTGCAGGATGACCGCCATTTTTTCTTCTTCGGCGCGGTTGCCGGTCGCATCGATGTAATTCTTTGAGTTTTTAAAGTAAACCGATGCGTAGATCAATTTCACGGCCAACAGCAGGCGGTTTAGTCGGCCTTTCAGTGATGGATAGTTGTTGGGTAGAAAATGGGTGTCAAAGATTCCGGCAAAGGGTTGGTAATGCGAATCTTCAAGCAGCGAAGAGGATCGCACCGCTATTGGATGGGTAGTGACAGCCAGGTAGGCACGTAAGTCCTCTTCCAACTCGCGCGGGATCGAGGCGCTGGTAAATGCCGCGATCATTTCCTCGTCGCTGATATCACCCAGTGCCAGACCGGTCAGGTCGTTGCTCTCCATGAATTCGTCAAACACGCCCGTGCATATCACCGCGGAGCGGGGTACCGAAATACGGGCTCCCGGGAAGGTCTTGTAGACGGGGAAGCGGTTGATCAGGTTATTGACGAAAGCGAGTCCGCGGCCCTTGCCGCCCAGTGATCCTTCGCCGATCCTCAAAAATTCGGCCCGGCCATCGTATTGGTCCCGCTTGAAATCGGTAATAACACCCACCTGTCTCTCGTGCCGGAAATCCTCGAGGGTTTTGACCAGGTAGTTGCGCAGGTCTTCGGGTTCTTTGAATTCGCTGGCTTTCCTGGGACGCAAACGGGCCGCCAGGTCAAATTCGGTCCGGGCCATTAACCAGTTTGAGAAATGGTTTCTTTCCGCGTGATACACCAGTGACCTGGAATCAACCACTGCCGCGCATTTGATCATTTCCCTGAAGTTGCTGGCGCGGGCGAGTTCGGTACCATCCGGAAGCCTGAAAATAAAATCGCCAAATCCGAAATTCTGGCTGATGAAAGTACTTAGTTCATTCAACAGCGTCGGTGAATTCTTGTTCAGAAACGCGGCATCACATTTGGCAGCCTTTGGCGCATTGGCGTCATTCGAAGATTGCAGTAAAACCGGTAAGTCATTGATCTCTTTTTTGATCAGCTTGGCCAGTTGTATCCCGGCGCTTGAGTTGATCTTTCCATCTTTCGAAAACTGAATATCCGATATCACGCCCAACAGGTATTTTTTGTACTTGTTGAAAAGGGTGAGAGCTTCTTCAAAATTTTCAGCCAGCAGTATCTTTGGTCTTGCGCGCATCCTCAGCAAGCGGTTGGCGGAGTTTATGCTTTCGGAAAGCAGTTTTGACGTCTGCTGCATCGTCTCGGTATAGATCAGGGGCAAAAAGGACGAATAGAACCGGACAGAATTCTCAACCAGGATAATCACGCGCACACCGATCGCTTCGGTATCGGCTTCGACGTTTATCCTGTCCTCGATGAACTTGATGATGGTCAGCAGAATCTTGGCTTCACCACTCCAGAAAAATACGTTGTCGTAGGCCTGGTCTTCGCGCTCTCTCATCAATTCCAGTTCGCGATGGTGAAGTGCGAGCAGGACGACGGGTATATCGGGGCGCAACTCCTTGGCGCGGCGACTGAATTCAACCGGGTCTATACCGCTGGGTGAGCGGAAAACAATAATCAGGTCAAACTTCTTGAGTTTTAAAGCCTCAAGGGCGCTCAGGCCGGAATCTACCCGCTTGATGGTCGGTGCGCTGGAAAGCCTCAACTCGGCGTATTCGGACATCACAAGGTTGGCAAGTTGCCCGTCTTCGCGCAAATTGTATATATCGTACAGGCTGGAAACGAGGAGTATATCTTTGACCTTGAAGGGCATCAGCGAATCAAAGTGCGCCGATTCCTTTTCAAAATCCTTGATGTTAAAAACGGGGCTCATGAACCAACAGTAGCAAAGCTGGTGCAGTGTATCGAGCAAAAATAAAGCCGGATATCGACATGGTCAATATCCGGCTTTGTCCGGTTTGATCAGACTACACCCTGATCCATCATGGAATCTGCGATCTTGCGGAAACCACTGATATTGGCGCCCAAGACATAATTGCCCGGGTGGCCATATTCTTCAGCGGTGGCTCTGCACGCTTCATGGATATTGATCATGATGTCGTGGAGGCGTTTATCCACTTCTTCGCGAGTCCAACCCAGGCGCATGCTGTTCTGTGACATTTCCAGACCTGAAACAGCAACACCGCCCGCGTTGGCAGCTTTACCCGGGCCGTAAAGTATCCCGGCTTCGAGGATCTTGTCCACAGCTGCCGGGGTGCTCGGCATATTGGCGCCTTCAGCGATGCAGAAGCAACCATTC
The DNA here is from genome assembly GCA_937927755.1 of uncultured Lysobacterales bacterium. Taxonomy (GTDB): domain Bacteria; phylum Pseudomonadota; class Gammaproteobacteria; order Xanthomonadales; family SZUA-36; genus SZUA-36. The sequence goes on along the minus strand of CALBDB010000037.1, from coordinate 5,145 downwards.
TTCAACAGTATTTCAGCATCATCGCCATTCAGTTCGTTCTGCGTGGCGCATGGCAGCGCGACATCGACCGGAACACTCCAGACGCCGGTGCCTTCGTGGTAGGTCGCATTTGGATATTCATCGACGTACTCTTTGATACGGCCGCGGCGTTCGTTTTTCAACGCGAATACAAAGTCCAGTTTCTCGGGGGAGATACCTTCTTCATCAACAATGTAACCACTGGAATCTGACAGGGTAACAACCTTGCCGCCGTACTCATTGACCTTTTCAGTCGCATATTGGGCAACGTTGCCGGAACCGGAAACGGAAACCCTGCGGCCTTCAAATGTTTTACCCTGGGTTGCGAGCATTTCCTTGGCGAAGTAAACGGTTCCGTAGCCCGTGGCTTCAGGCCGGATCAGGCTGCCGCCCCAGTTCAGGCTCTTGCCTGTCAGCACACCGGTAAACTCGTTACGCAGACGTTTGTACTGGCCGAACAGGTAACCGATTTCGCGGCCGCCAACACCGATGTCACCGGCGGGCACGTCGGTATTCGGGCCGATATGACGGGACAGTTCGGACATGAAGCTCTGGCAGAAACGCATAACTTCGTTATCAGACTTGCCCTTGGGGTCAAAATCAGAGCCGCCTTTACCGCCGCCCATCGGCAACGTGGTCAGGGCGTTTTTAAATACCTGTTCAAAACCCAGGAATTTCAGGATGCCCTGGTTCACGCTGGGGTGAAAACGCAGGCCGCCTTTGTATGGGCCGATGGCACTGTTGAATTCAACACGGAAACCCCGGTTGACCTGGACATTGCCAGAATCGTCAAACCACGGAACACGGAATACGATCATCCGTTCCGGCTCTACAATGCGATCGACAATTTTTGCTTCGACATATTCTGGATGTTTGTCCAACACAGGGGAAAGCGATTCCAAAACTTCCTCGACTGCCTGGAGGAACTCGTCCTCACCGCGGTTTTTTGCCTTGACTGTGGCTAGTACAGATTCTAGATACTGGTTCATTATTGTCTCCTTGAAAGCCAGTTTGTTACTAACGTATGTGTAAAAAAGATGTTTTATCCGTAATGTGGATAAACAGGTTGATACATGTGTTTCTTGATTTCCGCCAGGATGTCTTGCGGCTGTTCGCGGTCGGTAAGACCCCTCTCCCATACGATCTTGGCCACTTCGCAGGCGATTAATGCACAGACTTCCCTGATGTTATCAAGGGGTGGATAGACATTGCCAACGGCCAATTGTTCTTCGCTGACCTGGTTGGCCAGGGAATGTGCCGCTGCGAGGAACATTTCATCGGTTACGTGCTTGGCGCCGCTGACGATTGCGCCGAGACCGACACCCGGGAAGATGTAAACATTGTTGCCCTGACCGGGTACGTGGGTCTTGTTGCCGAGTTTGACCGGGGCAAACGGACTGCCGCTTGCAAAAATTGCGCGTCCCTTGGTCCAGCGATAGGTATCTTCAGCCGTACATTCGGCTTTTGATGTTGGGTTCGACAGCGCAAATATGATCGGCCGCTTGTTGATCTGTGCCATGGTCTCGATGACTTCCCTCGGGAAACTGCCCGGCTGGCCGGAGAGCCCGAGTATCGCCGTTGGCTTAATGAGGTTGATCGCCTCAAGGAAGTTTTCAACGGGCGGCAGTTTTCTTGCAAAACGCTTTTTATGGTCTGCGATGTATTCACGATCGGAGGTCAGCAGGCCCTGTGTGTCATAGAAGAAGCATTGCTTGCGGGCTTTTTCTACCGGTATGCCTTCTTCAACCAGTGCTGCGACAAACGTGTCGGCGGTACCAATACCGGCCTCGCCCGCCCCCAGGAACAACAAGCGTTGTTCAGACAGCTTGCCGCCATTGATGCGCAAGGCGCCGATAATGCCGGAAAGTACGACTGCAGCGGTACCCTGGATATCATCGTTGAAGCAGTTGATCTTGTTGCGATACTTATCCAGCAGGCGGAACGCATTGGTATTTCCAAAATCCTCGAACTGGATCAGTACACCGGGGAAAAGCTCCGTTGCGGCATCGATAAACTCGTCCAGCAAATCATCATATTGCTCGCCGCGCATACGGCGTTGTTCCAGGCCGTTGTAAAGCGGGTCGTTCAGCAATGCTTCGTTGTCAGTGCCCACATCGAACATGACCGGCAGGCATTGTGCCGGTTGGAAACCAGCGCAGGCGGTGTAAAGCGACAGCTTGCCGATCGGGATACCCATGCCCTGTGCACCCAGGTCGCCGAGACCGAGTATCCTTTCTCCATCGGTAATTACAATGATCTTGGCTTCTTTGTGGGGCCAGTTTTGCAAAATTTTCTTGATATTGCCCCGGTCACGGGCGGTTACGTAAAAACCTCTTGGACGCCGGAATATATGCTGAAATTCCTGGCATGCCTGGCCCACTGTCGGGGTGTAGATCAAAGGCATCATTTCATAGATGTTGTTCATCACAACGCGGTAGAAAAGTGTCTCATTGCGGTCCTGTAAAGAGATCAGGTACAGGTATTTTTCCAGATCGGTTGACTTGTTCCTGATATTGCCGAGTACACGCTGCTCCTGTTCTGCAGGTGAGTGGACTCGTGGCGGCAACAGGCCGGTCAGATTGAGCGCCTCACGGTCGGCTTCTGTGAACGCGGTTCCCTTGTTACGAATGGGGTCATGGAGAATCTTGACGCCTTGATACAGCGCAGACAGTTTATTGTCATTCATGATGATTTCCTGTGATGTTTGTAAGCATGGGACTGCTCATAAATCATATCTGGTTAGCCCGGGAAATAGATTGATTTTCCCTGACAAGCGGTTAACGGATTGTACCACTAAACGCCCATTTCCCGGACCAATAACAAGGGTGAATCGACCCCAGTTGATCTGGGTCAATTAAGCTTCTGAAAGCAATTTTCAATACGGTATGGCCATTTGAACAGTGGTAAAATCCTTATCCGTGAGGAGTCCCTTATTCATTTTATTTTTATCATAAAAACAGCAAGTTAGAAATCGTTGCGATCTTGGTTGGTAGTAGGAGAACGCTCGGAAAATTCAACAGATATTTGAATCGAAAAGCACTGGTGGATTTCCGAAAATCCATGCTGATTTTCAGAGTCTGTCAGGTCCCCTGACTACATAGTGGTTTTAAACTGCGGCGTACATCAAGGAGACATACGAATGACAAATTCAGAGACAGTCAATAAGGGTTGGCGGGTAACTTTTGCAGGTACCGGCATCAACCTTGCACTTGGGGTTCTTTACACCTGGTCAGTTATCAAAGCTGCCATTCCAGCCGACTGGGGATGGACTGCTGCACAGAAATCCGATCCTTATGCCCTGGCATGTTTTGTATTCGCCATTGCCATGATTCCGGCCGGGCGCCTGCAGGATAAAATCGGTCCGCGTTGGGTGGCCACCATCGGTGGTGTGATGGTGGCAATGGGTTGCATTATTGCAGGCTTGTCCGGGTCAAGTTATCTCGGGTTTGTCATCGGTTTCGGTATCTTTGGCGGTATAGGCATCGGTTTTGGTTATGCAGCGGCCACACCGGCTGCCGTCAAGTGGTTTCCCGCTTCCCGGACTGGCTTGATTGCCGGCCTGGTCGTGGCCGGGTTTGGCCTGGCGTCCGTCTATATCGCACCGACTGCACAAGCACTGCTGAATGCCTATGGTGTGTCGACCACCATGATAATTTTTGGAGTCTCGTTCTTTGTCATCGTGGTTGGTCTTTCACAGCTACTGCGGAATCCGCCGGCCGGTTACCAGCCATTTGATCCCAAGGCGCATTTGCGGCCTACCGACATTGCCGCAGCCAAGCCCCCCGTAGAGATGAACTGGAAAGAAATGATCCGTACCACCAATTTCTGGATGTTCTGGATCATGTATGTTTTTGGTGCCGCGGCTGGCCTGATGGTGATTGGTTCGGCTGCAAGCATGGCCAAGGCCTCGCTTGGAACAGCGGCCTTTGTCGCAGTGGTGGTTTTGTCCGTTGGCAACGCGGGTGGACGTATACTGGCCGGAGTTGTCTCTGACAGAATTGGCCGCCAGTGGACCCTGTTTATTGCCTTCATGATTCAAAGCATGGTGGTACTGATTCCGCTATTCTTCGCCGATAATGCTGTAATTTTATTGGTTGCATTGATGACCATCGGAGCATGCTACGGTGCCAACCTGACACTCTTCCCATCAGCCACCAAGGACCACTTTGGAATGAAGTCATTCGGTCTGAACTACGGTGTGATGTTCACTGCGTGGGGTGTGGGTGGGCTTATTCTTCCCCGCATCGCGGGTATGGTCAAGGATATGACGGGTAAAGAAGATATAGCCTTCTATATCGCATCCGGCCTGATGGTTTGCGGTGCCTTGCTGGCCGTTTTCAACCAGGGCAGAACCCGTGGTCAGAAAGTAGAAGTGGAAAAGCCGATCATTGCAGCTCGCCCTGCGACAGGTCATTGATCGGGGTTACTGTACCTTCATTCAGGACCGTACGAGACACGAAGTCGAGTCCGAGGCCACATGGATGTGTTTATGCCGTGTCCTGAAGGAAGGTACAGCGCTCCCTTGGCCGGGCACGGCATCAAAAATATCAGAGTTCAGGGTTTAAACAGATCATCTTCCAAATCCGCATCCAAAGTAACTTTCCGCATTTGAAGCTTGGCGGTATTGGTTCCGGCGGCGAACTTGCTTTCATGAAAATGCATAAGCACACCATCGACAAACCTGAAGTCTGAATACTCGGTAAGAAACTGGATCTCCCGGCCGCCTGCCATCAATGATCCCGCGACTTTTTCGATTTGCCAGTTTTCCTGGTTTACCAGGTAGTGGACGTGCAGCCCATTTTCGACCAGGGATATGGCCAGCATGTCTCCCTGTTCTACCAGGCTCAAAGATTCGAGCTTTTTCTGCAACATCAGCGGTGAATACACCCGCATCAACTGCAGTTTCATGGCATCTTTTTGGATGCCTGATACGGTTTCCGGGGGATTGTTGCCAAACACCGTGTAGGCGGAGTCATCGTTTAATATTCTCGTTTCGAATTTTTCCGGATAACTCAGATGTGCACGGAGTTGACCGGGTGCACGGACGCTCCGAACCTCGGAGCCTTGTCGGTTTCCTATCAAGGCCAGCATGTCCCATTCCTGGACCATGTTGTCCAGTTTGAGGAG
>CALBDB010000036.1 GCA_937927755.1 uncultured Lysobacterales bacterium | reverse complement strand
TTAATTTTTTAGATTTAGTTGCCGATATCTAAACCAATTGCTTGACATTTGTCAACCTATTTACTATACCTTTAAATTAAAATTGGTTAACCAATTGTCTTGCGGAAGATGCTTATGAAAGGAAAGCGACTCTACCACTCGGTTGCGGAACGGATAAAAGAATTGATCTCGGAGGGGGCGTATCCGCCAGGCAGCCGCCTTCCCGGGGAACGTGAACTCGCTGAGCAATTTGAAGTCAGTCGGGTCACTATCCGTGAGGCTGAAATCGCACTTCAGGCTTTAGGTTACATCAACATCAAGACGGGTTCCGGAGTTTACGTGCTGGATTCTGCAAAGGTGAAAAACCAGGAATTGCCGAACGCCAGCGCATTTGAACTGACGGAGGCCCGCTTGGCATTCGAGTCTGAAGCGGCGGCTCTCGCTGCCCGGCATATCAGTGACGAAACCCTGGAGCAGTTACAGGTGCTCCTAGGCAAGATGTCGAGCAGTAACGCGGATAAAGAAGAGGCGCTGCAACAAGCCGATCGCGAATTCCACCTGACCATCGCAAAGGCCTCCGGCAACGTTGCCGTTCACCATGTCATTGAAACGCTCTGGAAAATGCGCATGGAATTACCGGATGTCAGGGAGGTGCACGCGGCACTCTGTGCGATTGAAGACAGCGCCAAACGTACTGAATGGCATGCAGAGGTCCTGGATGCACTTCGCAAACGCGACCCCTCGAAAGCACGAATCGCGATGCAAAAGCACTTCAGGAGCCTGCTTGAATTCATGATCGACATAACAGAAGAACAGGCGCTTGAGGAGCTGCGCAAGAAATCGAAGCAAAGCCGCGAACGATATCTGAATAGCGTCATCCATAGTCATACCACGTAAATCGGTCAACAGAACCCTTAAGACGCAACAGCGGCACTTGTGCATAACAATTTTGCAAGCCAATTATCTGTTGGAATGATAAATTGGTCGATATTGCATCAAACCCAAATAAAGATTCAAACTTAACCCGCCATCAAGGCTTGACTCGTCAACTGTTGGGCTACAACGACTCCATCGTGATGGCGAAGGTCGAATTTGACACGGGCGCCGTTGGCAAAAGAAATGCGCACATGCATGCCCGGGTCACCTATGTCGTGAATGGTTAATTCGATGTATTCATCGACGGTGTCGAAACTCAACTCAGCCCGGGAGACCTTTTTTAATATCGAGCCCAATCTCGAATACGGCACCATTACCCCAAAACCAATGTTCCAGTTCAGTACGATATCTTAATATTGACGTTAAACAACTCTATCTAGTTGGTATCACTTGAATGGTTACACCTTGATCAGGATGTTTCTTTTGTATAAGACAAGGCCGGCCAGCCAGCACCCTGCTACATGCGTCAATGCAAATAACAAGGAACCGAATTCAGGTGTGACAATAGATTTATAAAAGCTGTCGAAGAGCCAGCTTTGCGCATTTTGTCCATCGATTACTATCAGGAAATATATGGACACCCAAAGGATGGAAAGTATGTATATGAATAACGGGTTTCTGCCAAAAACCAGAAATGGTTTTATCCAGCCAAGATAGGCTTTTATATCGATTAAATAGATAAGCACGGCCAGAACAATGCCTCCGATTCCTACGGTCACCAAGACAAACGAGCCGGTCCACAGAGACTTGTTGATCGGGAGCATCAGATTCCAGGCATGACCGGAAATAACAAGAACCGTACCGATTATTGCGAGTTTTGATATGAGCTCATGACTCGTTTTTCGCTGTATTTGCCTGCCAATGCAATATCCAGCCAGCACATTGACAGCGGCGGGAAGTGTGCTCAATAGCCCTTCCGGATCAAACGGTTCCCCCAACCCGGTCCAGAGATGCGGGTCGCCCAATATCAGCCTGTCGAGTTTCAATACTGCGTTTGAATCCACGCCATAGGGCTCTACCCCACCGAATAAAATTAACAACAGCCAATATGTGACGAGGATGAGCAGACCGGTGATGAGCACGGACTTGTCATCCAGATATCGGATGAGCACCGATGCAAAAAGGTAGGTGAGCGCTATGCGTTGAAGCACCCCCATTATCCTGAGACTTTCCCAGTCAGTGTTGTAGAACGGAAAAGCCTTGAGGGCAACGCCAATCAGAAATATGAGCAGTGATCGCCTGATGACCTTACGAAAATAATCAATGTCAGGAGCATGCTCAAACTTCAGCGCCGAATAGCTCATAGACATACCGACAGCCAACAAAAAAAACGGAAAGACCAAGTCAGTTGGTGTGTACCCATGCCAACTGGCGTGTGTTAACGGTGCGTAAACATAACTCCAGCTACCAGGCGTATTCACCAAAATCATGAATGCGACGGTCATTCCACGGAATACGTCGAGCGCCAACAATCGTTCTGATCTCTTCACGGACATATATGGGGCCCCCGCCTGGTTAGGATTGACGGGTCAATTCAGACAACCTCTTGTGCAGGGTGGACGCATCCCCGCCGGTCAATACCTGCATTCTACCTTCACCCAGGTTAGCGATTCCCCGAAATCCGGCTTTCAATAATCGTCTCTCGTCGGTGGCGCGGGTGTCTTTTACACTAATGGTCAGACGCTCACCGATTGCTTCCATATCAACAATGTTGTCTGCTCCGCCCAGCGCATCGAGCATCTCAGGAACGGCTGAGACAGGTATTGTCGTGGCAACTGCCTGGCTGGTTGAGTGTTGTTCCTTTGAGGGGTTTTCCACACTTGAACCAGCCGTGACTTCCCTCATATTGTCGGCGATCTCATCTGCTCGCAGACCCATAACCACCTGCAAGGTTTCCGGTGTTGGACGCAAGATCCCTGCCGCACCCAGGGCTTTCAAAGCTGCCTCATCTACTGCCTCCTGGTCGGATATACACAGCCTCAGCCTTGTTGTGCAGGCATCGATCTCCAGCAGGTTACCTGCCCCACCCAGGGCCTTCACCAGTGCAATGGCTTCTGCATCAGCGCCCAACGAGTCTTCCGGTGCGGCCGACTCATCTACTGCTCTACCGGGAGTGGGGACATCAAAGCGGTGGATAAACCAGCGAAATACCATGTAGTAGATAGCGAAATAAACAATACCTAACATTATGATTAACAGTGGGCTGTTTGCCCGGTTGAAATTCAGCACATAGTCAAACAATCCCGCGGAAAATCCGAAGCCATGGCGGACGTTTAATAGATCCATGATCAACATGGACAAACCCGTCAGCACCGCGTGCAGGGCATACAAGACAGGTGCCAGAAACATGAAAGTGAATTCAATCGGCTCGGTGATACCGGTCAGGAATGAAGTCAGCCCCATGGACAGCAGTAGGCCGCCAACCATCTTGCGCTTTTCTTTTTGAGCACAGTGATACATAGCGAGACAGGCCGCTGGCAAGCCGAACATCATGACTGGGAAAAAACCGGTCATGAAAGCGCCGGCGGTGGGGTCGCCTGCAAAGAATCGGCGCAGATCCCCGGTCACTCCCTCAAAATCCCCGACAATGAACCAGGCAATATTGTTCAGAATATGATGCAGGCCGGTAATAATTAGCAGGCGGTTCAGCAAACCGTAAATAAACAGCCCGACCCCGCCAGCACCAACCACCCCCTCACTCAGTGCATTCATACCCTGTTCGAGCAACGGCCAGCCGAAACCGAACACTGCGGCCAATAACAAGGCGGCAAAGCCGCTCACTATGGGTACGAAACGACGGCCCGCAAAAAAAGCCAGGTAGTCCGGCAGGCGAATATCACTGAAACGGTTGTAAAAATATCCGGCCATGATGCCGCAAATTAAGCCGGCAGGTACGCTCAACTTACTGATTGCCGCGTTCTTGTAATTGGCCACTAACAGGTCAGCAAACTGCCCGGTAGCGTCGGCCAACTCCAGTGGAGGCACACCTATCAAAACCTTGGCGCCTTCAGTCGTCACCAGGTAAGCCACGACTGCAGCCAGCCCGGCAGCTCCGTTATTGCCTTTTGCAAGACCTACCGCCACACCTATGGCAAATAACATACCCAGGTGGGTAAACACGGCATTGCCTGCAGCTGCCACGTAAGGCAGATCGAGCAGGTCTGGCTGACCGAGCCGCAACAACAGTCCTGCAACCGGCAGCACGGCGATGGGCAGCATGAGAGAGCGGCCAAGTTTTTGAATAGCGGGGAAGATGTTTTTCATATCAGCTCCCGTAAAAATCCCGCATCATGGCACGAACATCCCTGGCTGAATTCATTGCAAGAGCAGCATCTGCCAATGAAATGCAATCTGATATCGACAGTTCTCGCAATCTCGCTTTCTGACGTGCGATCAGGCTTTGAGGCATGGACAATTTACGAATACCCAGACCCAACAGCACCGGTGCAATCATCATGTCGCCGGCCGCACCACCGCAAACCGCAACCGGAATACCTGCCTTGTCAGCCGCATCAACAGTTGTCCTGATCAGTCCCAGGACTGCCGGATGCAAGGTATCCAACTGTGTGGCGAGCCGAGGCTCCCCGCGATCCATGGAGAGCGTGTATTGGGTCAGGTCATTGGTACCAATGGAAAAAAAGTCGACCAGGCAGGCCAGGCGATCCGCGATCAGGGCCGCTGCGGGTGTTTCGATCATGACTCCGAGGCTGATTGTGTTCTCAATGCTACGGGATTGGCAAAGGGAATCGATGATCTCTCGGACTTCAATGACTTCGTGGACCGAGGTCACCATGGGAATCATTACCTGCAGTGGTGTGGATCTGCGTAGTCGCAGCAGTGCTTCAAGCTGGACTTCAAGCATGTCCCGGTTATCCAGGCTCAATCGGATGCCGCGCACACCCAGCGCCGGGTTTTCCTCGTGCTGTTGACCCAGGTAGCTGATTGGTTTGTCACCACCGGCATCCAGGGTTCTGACCACCAACGGTCGCTCCTGCAATATGTCCGAAATCTGCTGATAAATTTCCAGTTGCTGGTCGGCACCTGGTGCCTGCGCACGACCCATAAATACAAACTCGGTACGCAGCAGACCGCAACCCTCTGCCCCCGCCTGAACAGCTGCTTCTGCGTCCTGCGCCGATGCCAGGTTGGCGTTGAAATGAATGCGCGTGTCATCCCTGGTGCGGCACTCTTCATGTGCCGCAGCCCGTTCTGCCTGCCGGCGGTTCCCGTCTTCTGCGATGCGCTTCTCAAATTGATCTGAGTCGGTTTTATCCGGTCTTACTTTCAACTCACCAAATTCGCCATCAAGTAAAAGATGGTCACCTTTCTCAATACACAGAGCCTTGTCACCGGCTGCCACCAGCATTGGAATCTCCAACGAAAGGGCCAGGATAGCGACATGGGAAGTCGTTCCGCCAGCGGCTGTGCAGATGCCGGCGACCCGGTCATGTTCCAGCTCTAACAGCTGGGACGGCAACAGGTTTTCGGCGATGAGAATTGATTGTTCCGGCAACTCGGGACCTTGGCCGGGATCAAAACCTGCCAATGCCCTTTGCACGCGCAGGTTCATGTCTTTCAGGTCGTCTACGCGTTCCCGCATACGCTTGTCATCGACCTTCTGCAATTTTTCGACAGACTCGTTGATGGAATCATGCCAGGCGCGGGAAGCACCATGGCCACTCTCCAGCAGTGCATTCGCAACATCCGTAATAACAGGGTCGTCCAACAGGGCAAGATGCGCCACTGCGATCTCCGCGCCGATGACATCATCACCCGCCGACAGCTCTTGCAAGTGGTTTCGAACAGCTTTCAGTGCGGCGGCCAGTAACTCTTGCTCTTCGGCAGGAGTTCCGGGGTTTTCCTGGGTTGGAGTATCCCAGGCTTGCAGGGTAAATGCCGCACCCATGGATAATCCGGGACTCGCCGGCTGGGCCCGGATGACGGCACCATCCGCAAGCACCGCAACCTGTCTCTTTTTCATATGGATCGTTGCCGCTGGCCGCAGTCTTTCCTCCAACTCGGCTTCATTCAATTCCAGGGGTTCAAGGTGAGCGACAACGGCCTCGAGCGCCTGCCGTGAATCCCTGCCCCGGGCCGTGACGGTGATCACATCGCCATGGGAAATGCCCTGGGACATCAGTGCCACCGGGCTACGGACATCGGCGGGCGACTGGTCTCCGAGTTGGCAACTCACCGTCGCTTCGAGGTCTGCAATTGCCGTTTTGAGACTGGCCGCAGGTCTTGCATGAATACCATGCTCCAACCCGACGGCAACCAGTTTCTCGAGTTTTGTACCCTCATCCTCCTTATCGCCCGGGCTAATCGCAGAAACTGTTACCTGCTCTGCAGACCGGACTTCGAACAACACATCACCGGATTCCACCGGACCGGATTCGACACGGTCACCGAGCAAGAACCCTTCGGACAACAACAAGACCGGGGTTTTCAGGCTGGCTGCACCGCGCAGTACTTTTTCCAGATCGAAACTGAGGAGTAACTGACCAGGCTCAACCCGGTCTCCAGCTGCAACGTGGGCCTCGAAACCGTCACCGGCCATACCGACGGTATCAACACCGATATGAATAAGGAACTCGGCTCCGTTATCGGCGCGCAAATTGACCGCGTGTCGGCTTTCAGGCACGGTCACGATTTCACCGCCAAATGGCGCGTGTACCTTTCCTTCGGTAGGGTCGATGGAAACACCATCACCCAGGATCCGGTCGCGAAAAACGGGGTCGGGGTTGTCATCCAGCGTGGCACACCACCCTTTGAGCGGTGAATAAACTTTAAGTGTTTCCAGGTTTGAACTATTCATTAACTTCCCGGGTGCCTGCCCGGTTGATCTGTACCCAGTCAATGCCCCAGATGGGTTCAATACCGATGCGATTGAAACTGATGCACAAGTCTGCCCGCGGGGTCGGTTCTCCTGGCAAGTTCAGGCCAGTTGCCGGTAATTCCGTCACAGCCTGGTTGTCTACAGCAGGTGCCAGTGGTAATTCTGCAATTACTGGTCCATCACAATCACCCATCCGCACCGTTAACTCTCCCTCCGGTGTATTCGGCGGGTTGACCACGACATCCCTGATCATATCGCCAATTTCAAAATTGAACGGCAACTGGCCTACCACCGCGCTGAATGAGTGCGCTTCGCTTAGATCGGCATCACGCCAGATCCAGCAAGGATTCATGATGTCCAGCAGGAATGATTCCCGCTCCCCGCTGATCGGTGCGTCATCCTCAAGGGCCAGAGCAATTGAGGACTGGCAAAGCTCAAGCTCCCTGTCCTCTCGCCGCGAGTAGTGTTCAGCGTCTGTAACCGGTCCCGCTTCTACTGCTTTCGCGGCAGCAATTCCCAGGTCATCCAGCCTAAGTCTGTGAGTCTCCAGGCGGGAAGAAAAATCTCCCCAGTTGCGCCGCTCCGGCACACTCCAGCCAATCTCCGCGATAGCGGTGGCACGGGGCCAGGTCATATAAGCAACACGCTCTTCGAAGCGGACGTGCTCCGTCCAGAGATTACCCTGCAGGCCGAGCAATAGATTACGGTTTTCACCCAGGGACTCCGGCAATGGGTTGAATTCATAAATATCACGAATGGTAATAATGTCCATACGCCCCGGTGGTTCATCGGCTGCCGATGTCTGGATGTGGTCAAGATAGAGAGTCGGTGCTGGAGATAATACCGCCTGGTGACCCTTGGCTGCCGCTTCGATGGCACCCTCAACACCACGCCAGGACATAACAACTGCTTCTGCAGGCAGACTGCTCTCCAGTATTTCATCCCAGCCGATCACACGCCGGCCATGCGGCGACAAATAGGCCTGGAGCCGTTCCACATAATAATTTTGCAAGGCCTGATAAGAGTCCATTCCAAGTTCTTTCATGCGCTCGGCGATGCGTTCGGATGCTTCCCATTGTTCGGTCACCACCTCGTCGCCCCCCAGATGGATAAACTCACCGGGAAATAACGCCACGACTTCGCCCATGACTGTTTCAAGAAACTCAAACGTGGATTCCTCAAGGTTGAAAACATTGTGATAAATGCCCCAACTGGCCGGTACCTTTTCTAATTGAAATCCCGGGACACCCAATTCGGGGTAAGCCACAATGGCAGCAGAAGCATGACCCGGAACATCGATCTCCGGCACCATCGTAACCTGCCGCGACGCGGCATGTGCAACGATATCCCTGACTTCATCCTGGGAATAGAAACCGCCATACAACCGGGCCTCACCCGTAGCCGGGTCGATATCCGCAGCGGGAGCGGCCCCGGCCGGTACCCGGTAACCACCAACTTCTGTCAATTTTGGATAAGCCTTGATTTCCAGGCGCCAGGCCTGGTCATCTGTCAGGTGCCAGTGAAAAACATTCAGCTTGTGCAATGACATCCAGTCAATGTATTGCTTGATAAACTCCGTGGACTGCATATGACGGGCCGAGTCGAGCATCAGACCCCGCCATTCAAACTCGGGAGCATCCAGAATCTTCAAGGCGGGCAATTTGTTGCTTGGCGCTGACCGCTGGCTGAGCAATTGCCAAAGTGTAGTCAGGCCGTAGTACAAACCAGCGTCTTCAGCAGCCTGGATCAACACACCGGATGACCCGATCTGCAAAGAGTAAGCCTCGTCGAACCCGGTCATCGGCGTCAGCCCTGCTTTTTCGAATTGTGCCTCCAGTTCACTTTTGGGGACACGCTCCACACGTATTGCCGTGGGCTCCACGGCGCCAGTCGAAACATGTACTTCCCGGCCGCTATGCTGGCTGATCAATCCCAACAACCACTTTGCACTGGTTTTGAATTCTTTCTCGTCCGGGATGCTTATACGCGTAGTTTGGGGGATTACGAACACACCCTCCAGGTATTGCATGTGCAATGGGGCAGGCAGTAGGGAAACAGCTTCTCCGGCGAATGCTGTCCCCTGGAATAAAAGGCAAAACCCCAATAGCCACCACCGGGTTACAAATTGATTGGAAAAGCGTCTCATCACTGCTTTCATGCGAACTCCACTGAACCCAGGGTTGATCGTACCAAAATCAAGCACACACTTTGCGGCTCAAAAAAATGGGCCCGATTTGACCGGGCCCAATGCGTATCACTCACTCTATCTGCCGGGCTAGCTTTCAGTTAGCCCGGGCAACACCACCCGATGATCAGAAGTTAAACCTCAGGTTGAGATAGTACTGCCTTCCGTTCTTGTAAATAGAACGCGGGCGTTCCTTGCTCTCGGCATAGTAGCTGACGCTCTCATTGCTGAGATTACGGCCATCCACTGAGACAACGAAATGATCGTTGAAAATGTAGGCAAGGGAGCCATCCACTGTCTGAATGTCATCCTGGTAAAACGCCGAAGCGCGATCCAGACCACTGTAGAAGCTGGAGCGGAAGTTGTAGGCTAAACGCGCCGAGAACCTGTCTGTTTCAAAATAACCACCCAGGTTATAGGTGTTCTTCGATGTACCAAGCATGTCCTGTCCGTCCTTGGTGTCACCGTCGGCATATGAATAATTGGCCATGATGCCCCAGTGCTCGCCGATCGGCTGCTGCCATGCAAGCTCAAAACCCTTAACCTTGGCAGAAGAATTAACCGGAACCGTCAGGAGATAATCAACATAGCGGCCTTCAGGGTGCTGGGCATCGATGGTAAAGATCGAGGCCATCTCCTGGCCCAGTGCAACATAGTTGTCAATGTCCATGTAGAAAATGCTGGCGGACAACAGTGCGCGCTCTGCAAAGTACCATTCCCAGCTAACATCAAAATTGGTAGACAGGATTGGCTCCAGGTTGGGGTTACCACCTGAGCCGCTGCCAACACCACCTTCAACCGCAGGCGGTAACAGGCTAAGCGAACCTGCCAGTGCTGAATAATCTGCCCGGGCCAGCGTACGGGTTGCAGCGAACCGGAGGTCCATATCTTCATTCAACTCATAACGGAGATTGGCGGTCGGCAAAATATCATTGTATGTATTCTTTGTATCCACTGCCTTGTATGGCCCAAATGCTGAAGTCGTAATCGCATCCGGGTCGTCTGCACTGGAATTAACATAATTTGTGACATTTTCCTCGGTACGGACATAACGCAAACCGAGGTTGCCAGACCAGCTAGCACCGGAGAAGTTGAACTGAACATATGCGGCAGAGGCTTTTTCTTCCAGGCCATACACGGCTGGATAGTAGAACCGGGATACAGGATCACGGTTGGTCATCTCGTTGTAGTCGGACAGCTGGCTTGGTGAGTAATACCAGATATCCGTTGGGAAGCTGCCACCGAGACCTGAAGCGAAACCTCCTGGGTAATTGTCGTAACCGCTGGGCCAGTTCGCCGGGTCAAATGGCGACCGGGTGCCTACCGGGCAGTAGAACTGCTGGCTCCAGTCGAAACCCACAACATTGCCACCGGAGTCGATACAGCCAGGGCCCTGTGCCGTAACCTGGTCCAGGTTACGCTCATGTTTCGCTGAACGTATGCCGAAATCGATCGATGACAAGACGCCACGATCCATCTGCATCGTGCTATCGAGTTGCAACCAATCTTCCTTGTCTTTTACATCGACATCCTGGTAACCGAAAATCCAGTCGAGTTTTACGTCTTCCAGAGGCGTGCCAGGCTGTGAAGTGTCAGTTGAACCCAGGTGGAAATTGGCAGCTCCAACACCATTCAGCTGCCAGGCTGCGCCGGAACCGAGTCCCAGATCCCATTCAGCCACATCCTGGGTCGGCGTTTTGCCGCGCCCTTTAGAGGTACCGATTTGGCCCCAGAAAGTCCAGCGGTCATTCATGGTCCACTCAGCATCCGCGCTGACATACTTTGCGCTGGATTCATCTCCAGGACGTGAAATCTGATCATATATTCCGTACTGCTTGCTGGGGT
>CALBDB010000035.1 GCA_937927755.1 uncultured Lysobacterales bacterium | reverse complement strand
TTAAGTGTTTTGCCAGTCATCCTGATCTCCTTTCTGTTTTGAGAGTTAATAGTTGATGGCCAGATATTAGACTCATAATTTAGAGTAAACACACTAGAACACATCCGGATACGACTCCGGTAAAAAATGACGAGAAACCCTATGTCCAAATGGAAAAACTTCCCCCATGACACCTCTCCCTTCATCTTTGATGGTGACAATTTGCGCGAAACCTGGCCCGACCTGCACCACGGGGACTGCGTGGTGTTTCCCGATGCCGACTGGGTCGGGCATTGCCTCGGGCAGGCACCGGATGCCGCGCCGGAATCCTTTGATGGCGACACATCGGCCCTGGCAGCGGTCATCCAGGACGCATGGCGCAGTTTTCACGCCGGCGACTTCCACCGGGCAACCGTGCTGGCCGGCCAATGCGGACAACTGGCGCACGCCGCCGCCAACAAGGCCGAGGGAATCTACGCGACCTACCTTGAACCTGACGAAACCTTGCAACAGAAGCACTACCTGTCAGCCATCGCGCGTGCCGAAACAGCCATACAATTCCTGCCCGATGATCCAAACAGCCATTATTTCCACGCCTTCAACCTGGGGCGTTACAGTCAGAGCATTTCCGTGATCAAGGCTTTGAGCCAGGGTGTCGGAGGGAAGATTCACAGCAGCCTTCAAGCTGCCCTTGAACTGGAACCCAATCACGCCGAGGCACACACGGCCATGGGTATGTACCACGCCGAGATCATCAACAAGGTTGGCAAAATGATCGGTAAAATGACCTACGGCGCAAGCGAACGTAAAGCCCTGCAGCACTTCGACCGGGCCCTTGAACTGACACCCGAGTCACCCATCGCGCATATCGAATACGGCAACGGGCTTTACCTGCTGTTTGAAGATGACAGGCTGGACGAGGTGACGGATTTGTACGTACGTGCTACTGAGTTGCAAGCCAGAGATGCCATGGAAAAGCTTGATGTCGAGGCTGCTCTAGCGGAGATGGAATAGACAGACCGGCTTAGTCAGAAGCCGGTGAATTCTCCAGAAGTTGAACGGCCGTTTGCGGATTCGGCTGACCATCCAGCGGCAACATCATGGCAAGGTAAAGCAGTTTTTCGAACTCGGACCTGAAGCGGGAAATGATCCTGGATGGCTCTGCCACCAAGCGGCGATCACTGATCAGGCCGAACATGACCTTGCCGTTATAGCTGAGTATGCTGACCCCCAATCCGATATTGCCGTTTTGCGGCACCCAGAACATCATTTCCTTCATCAGCGACCCCGCCAGGTACAAGGGCTGTTGTGGCCCTGGAACGTTTGTGAGCACAGCGCTGGCTTTTTGGCTTAGCAAATCCAACACCGGCTTTTGCAATACCGATGGACCCATGCCGAGGGCGGCGAGAAAACCCAGGGTAACGGCAGCCTGCTTGGAAGATTTAAGTTCGTTCATGCGGTCCTGGACGGTATACAAGCGCTCCAGCGGGCTATCCGCGCTGAGCGGTAATGACAAAAATACCAGGCCAAAATGATTACCCAGTTCCTGGGCATGTTCCAGCGGCCGTAAATTGACAGGTACCGTCGCACGGATATCTGCCAACTCTTCCGAACTGTCTCCTTCAGACAGCATGTATTGCCTTATCGCACCGGTTACCGCCGCAATCAATACGTCATTAACCGTGCATCCAAACGCCTTACTCACGGCCTTTACTTCATCGAGCGGCATCGGCTCGGCCCATGCGACCTCCTTGCGGGTTCCGAGCTGTCCTTTAAAACGGGTTTCCGGGTCATTCTCAAGGGTTAGTGAATGCACCAGTTCCCGCACAATTTCACTGGCCTCAGTGGCGTATTGGCCGGCGATCGCTGGATTCTCCAATATCCTGCCGCCCTCTGCGATCATTTGCTGGCCAAGATGGGTGGCAAAATCCAGGCCATCGCGTGCAGGAGTGATAAGGCGTTCAAACACCCTCGCCTCTTGCGCCCTCCGTTTCTTCCAGGTCTCCGGCTTGTGTGCCGAAGGCCGGCCTTCCGGTGTCGGGTCGGTCAGCGACAGAAACACCTGGACCAGTGCTATGCCGTCTGCAATACAGTGGTGAATGCGGGAAACTATTACCGGGCCGTTGATGTAGTTCTCAACTACATGGAGTTGCCACAACGGGCGTGCATGGTTCAAGGGGGTGCTGGCCAGTTCTGATACAAACATCTGCAATTCCGCCTGGTCGGCCTTGCCGGGCAAAGCGCAACGAAGGACGTGCGAACGTATGTCAAAATCCTCGTCCAGTTCCCAGTAAGCACCCCTGGTGCGTTCGACTGCTTTTTGCCGGAAACGCCGAAAAGTAAGGAAGCGCTGCTCAATGGTCTGGAGCAATTTTTCGTAGTCAAGCTGCTCATCCATCAGGATGATCCCGTTGATCATCATCAGGTTGGTCGGTTGCTCCATCCGTAACCAGGCAGTATCAACCTTGGAAATCGGCTCTCTGGTTGCATTTGTAGTCAATTCACGAAATTCCTGAAGTTTATTGAACCCAAGCCCTATCATTGTATTCCTTAATCCGGGTTCATCATAGTTGCCATGCTATTGAATTAGGCTATTGAACTTTGTGGCAATACCCAACAAACTGGCCAGGTTACTAAAGGGATGTCACCCATGAGCTGCCCATGAACCTTTTGATCCTCTTTGTATTCCTCCTAGTGGTTCTATGGGCTTTCGAACGCTTTTATCTCCGTGGCGGAAGCCGTGCCAACTACCCGGTTCCTTCCGACCCGGATGTAACACGTGTTTTTGGCAACGGACGAAGCCCCGGGCCGCAACAGCAAGCCGTTGAGCAGGCTGTGGATGTATTAATCACACAGGTTTCAAGTGCGCTGCTTGGTCATCGTCTTCGTGAAGCACGCGCCATCGTTGACAGCATCAGTGATGACCGTGATTACGTGAGCAGATTTATAACGGCTGACGCGGGTGGCATACCCGCCGAGTGGGTCCTGGCCCCGGGGGCCCACCCGGAAAAGCGGGTGTTGTATTTACACGGTGGCGGGTTCGTTCTGGGCAGTCCCAAGAGCCATCGCACCATTACCAGCAAATTTTCTGAAATCACGGGTTGCGCCGTGCTGGCAATTAACTATCGCCTGCTACCAAAATACAAACACGCCGACTGTGTCGAGGATTGCCGGACCGCGTACCGCTGGATACTGGAAAACGGACCCGAAGGCCCTGCAAAAACCCGGCAACTGTTCTTCGGTGGCGATTCCGCCGGTGGCAACCTCGCTTTGTCACTGGCAGCGTGGGTACGTGACAATCGCCTGCGCGCCCCCGAAGCGGTGGTCGCCTTTTCACCACTGACAGATGTTACATTTTCCGGTGCCAGCATCCGCGAAAATGAATCTACCGACGTGATGCTGAAACCGCTGCTGAAAATGCTTAACCGCCTGCCGCAGTTCATCAAGAGCTGGTGGGTGCTGTGGACCTACAGGGTGAGACCCGGCAACCCCGTTGTTTCACCGTTGCTTGGCGATCTGTCGAACCTGCCCCCCACGTTAGTGCAGGCCAGCGAATGCGAAATGTTGCTCGATGACGCCCGCCGTTATGTCTACAAGGCGCATGCCTCGGGCTCACCCATAAAGCTGCAAACCTGGACCAACGTAGTGCACGTGTGGCAAATTTTTGACCCGCACCTCCCACAGGCGGAGGAAGCCTGGGATGAAGTTGGCGTGTTTCTTGAGGACAGCGTAGAAAAGGAAGAATGAAATGACAGCTGACAAGCGCTGGGTTGGCCTGAGCACCGAAGAGTTCCGCGATATGCTTATCGCCCTGATCGGATTTCGTTTTGGACCGGAGCCCGAGACCCGTCTTCCCGAAATACGCGAAGAACGGCAGAAATATGCCGGGCAGTTTCTGAAGTTGGCAGGTGTCGGGCCTCATGACACGGTATTGGAGTTGGGTTCAGGCTGTGGTTTCGGTACCCGTGCGGTAGCACTCCTTGCCGGGAAAGTGGTTGCCTGTGATATCAGTGAAGCCTTTCTGTCATATGCGCAACAGGAGTTGAAGGATCTCGATAATATCGAATTTCATCATGTCGGCAGCCGGGACCTCTCGACCATCCCGAATGACAGTATCGACAAGGTCGTGTCCATCTCGGTATTTATCCACTTCAATATCTACGATATCTACCTTTACTTCCTGGAGTTCAAACGCGTACTCAAAAACAAGGGTCGGGTCGTTTTTGATTTTGCCGATTCACACAGGCTGGCGGGTGGCTTGGGTTCGAAAACCCTGGTCAACCAGTTCCTCGAGCACGCCCCTTTTTACAAGGAAAATCCATCGAACCTGCCCGGACTGGTGCAGTGGAATTCGTCGAAAGGCATCAAGGGCGCCGCAAAACTGGCAGGCTTTCGCCTGCTCAAGCATCGTGGCCATCGCCTGTTATTCGAACTTCAATCCTAAATTTCGAAGCAGGCCGATAACACGGCGCTGAATGTCGTCACGGCTGGCCCTGAAAACATCCATGATTTCCGCCTCGGCGCCGGTCGCCCGGGCCGGATCGTCCAGCGGCCAGTGCTCTTTTTGAACCCCGGCAGGCAGAACCGGGCAATGCTCGTCCGCATGTCCACATACAGTTACAACAAGGTCGGCTGCTGCGAGCATTTCTTTGCTCAGACTGATGGATTCCTGGCCGGTTATATCCACGCCGGCCTCACGCATCACTGCAATGGCACGTGGATTCTGGCCGTGGCGTTCTATGCCTGCTGATTGGACCACGATCGAGTCTCCGCCAATGTGGCGTGCCCAGCCTTCAGCGATCTGTGAACGGCACGAGTTGCCGGTGCATAAAAAAAGTATGTTCATCATTTTCTGGGTTTCTGTGCAGGTAATTCGTTCTTGCCGGAGTCATCGATCGGGTCCTGGTGGATAATGACCTCTGCACCCGGCAGGAAAGCCATGATCTCCTCCTCTACTGTATCGGCAATCTCGTGCGCACGTTTTAGCGACATATCGGGATCCAACTCCAGGTGCAATTGCACAAATCGAGTGTGCCCGGCCTGGCGTGTGCGCATTTCATGTGTGCCAGTTACTTCCGGGTGCCGCATTGCCGTGGCCTGGATCTGCTCTAGAATGTCATCTGGCAACTCCCTGTCCATAAGTTGCTGGAAAGCTTCGTGACCGATATGAAAGGCGCTGTAGAAAATATAAATAGCCACGCCGATGGCGAACACCGGGTCGGCCCAGGTCCAACCCAGCGTGGCCAGGTACAGAGCCAGAAGAATACTGACGTTCGTCAGCAAGTCAGTGACATAGTGCAGGGAGTCGGCCCGGATTGCCGTGGAGTTGGTCTTGCTAATGACATAACGCTGGATCACCAGCAAAGCCACAGTCATGACAATGGCAAGCACCATCACACCGACACCGACACCGATCTGATCCAGTTCATGGGTATAACGCAGACGGTCGATGGCGTGAAAAATCAGGAAAACGGCTGAACCAGCGATAAATGCCGCCTGGGCAAGACCTGCCAGGGGCTCAGCCTTACCATGACCGAAACGGTGCTCTTCGTCGGCAGGTTGAAGAGAATAGCGAATGGCAAACAGGTTGATCAGCGAAGCAAAGCTGTCCATGACAGAATCGACCAGCGAGGCGAGCAGGCTAACCGAACCGGTCACGTACCAGGCGATCAGTTTAGCCACGATCAGAACACCCGCCGTGATAACAGATGCACCACTCGCCAGCTTCAGCAAGCCTGCGTGGTCGAACCGGTTATCGTTGCTTGTCAGTTGATCGCTCATTAATCCAGTTTACTCACGAATACATGACAGATTGAAATTTAGGCTGCCATCGACTGGCGAATAAGGTGGTAGTAAAAACGTATGGCCTGCAGGTAGTCCGCAACCGGCACCTGTTCGTCTATTCCATGCGCGTACTTGAGTGTCTTTGCGGTGGCGCGGAACATCAGGAAGCGGTAAACATTGTCTGACACGGCATAAAAATACTTGGCATCGGTCCCCCCCTGCAGCATGTAGGGCGCAACCACTATGTCCTCATCCATACCACGAATGGTGGCGGCAATTAAGCCGAACCCCCGGGTATCGACCGGGGATGTTTCTGAAGGGTTATTCCCGTATTCAGCGCTGACCAGTACGCGCTCGTCATCCACCAATTCCACCACGCGCTGCTTGACCGTTTCAACGGTTTCTCCGGTGAGAATTCGGAAATTGATTATCGCTTTGGCACGCGTCGGCAGAATGTTTGCCTTGGGACTGCCGGAGACCATCGTGGCTGCCGTGGTGGTTCTGAGGGATGCCGCCGTGCCCGGTTCAGCCAGTAGCATTTTTTTAATCAGAGGTGAGAACAACCATTGGTTACCCATGAACAACCGGGTTACAAACGAGGTGTGTGCGCCGATGAATTCGAAATTCTGGTTTATGTGGGCAAGATGTGCCGGAAAGGGGTTGTCTTCCACCCGCACGATCGCACGGCTCAATATTCCCAGCCCGGTCTGATCGGGTGGTGCCGACGAATGACCGCCCGGTGCTTCAACGGTCAATGCGATATTGACATAACCTTTCTCTGAGACACCCACGACTGCGACGGGTCTTTCGACCGTATTGATCAGCCCCTCAGTAACCGCGCCACCTTCATCGAGCACAAAATCGAAACGTATCCCCTGGTCGGCAAAGTATTCAGCGATCTTTGCCGCCCCATCCGAACCGCCCACTTCCTCGTCATGACCGAACGCGAAATAGATATCGCGTTGCGGCCTGGCGTTTTCGGACAGCAGTAATTCCATTGCCTCCATCAATGAAATAACACCGAACTTGACATCGAGGGTGCCACGCCCCCAGATGGTGCCATCGGCAACCACACCGTCAAACGCCGGGTATGTCCACTCATCTGCCGTGATGTCCTCAACCGGAACGACATCCATGTGGCTCATAAAAAGCACGGGTTCCAACGAAGGATCAGCTCCGCGCAGGTGATAGACCAGGCTATAGTCATTGACCACCGAGAGGCTGGCGTTCTGATGGGTCAGTGGGTAGGCGGTCTGCAAAAAGGCATGGAAGTCTGTGAACGCTTCGGCGTCAAAGTTGCTCCGGTCATCATGCGAAATGGTTGGTATGTTGAGTGCATCGGAAAAGTGCTGTAAAGCACTCTCCTCATCAATGCCGATTTCCGTAATCCCGGCCGCCGGCTCTACCTGGAGATCATGGTACAACGTGGCAGCGCGATACGAGAGAATCGCAAGCAAACTGATTACAAAGAGCAAAGTGGAAACGATTATTTTCTTCACGACATCAAATCCCGTGTCGGGGCATTAACCTTAGCAAAGAACCGAGGGCTGAGACACGCAAAACTCAAGCACAGATGTAAAGTTATCCGCGGCTGCGGGATGCGGAAATACCGTCTGACCGAATCATACCTCCTCTGGATCATTGCCGGCCTGCTCCTCCTCAGCCTCCACGTCTTCGAGAGACGGTGGAACCCAGCCTCTGTCGAGGCGGCTGCCAAAGGCGGCACTGTTTCCCTGCATAACCTGTTCGTAACGGTCCATAAAATCCTTTGTCTTTTCAACGTATTCGACGTTTTCATGTGCCGGAATGTCAGGGTCATAAACGGACGCCAGAGAAAGCATCTGCTCACGGTCATTTATAACGAACCCCCGCACCTGCCGTTCGGCGTCGTAGGGATGCATACCCAACGCTTCCAGAGCCGATCGCCCGGCACGCAGCGAGCTATCGAAAGTCTCGCGGATGATGTCCCTGGCGCCGGCATTCCAAAGTTCATAGACATGAAGACGGTCCATGGCACGTACCACGATGTGGACATGAGGGTGATTTTCGGTCACGTAGTGAATCAATTCGGTTGCACTCTCACGTTCATCGATGGCGACAACCAGGATCTTTGCCTCTTCGATACCGGCCGCGTGCAGCAGGTCCGGCCGCATCGCGTCACCAAAATAAACTTTAACACCAAAAGCCCGCAGCATCTCAAGTTGCTCCGACTGGTAATCCACCACGGTGGTTTTGAACCCGGCAGACAACAGAATGCGGTTGATGATACCGCCGAATCGTCCGTGCCCGGCGATCAGTACGCTGCCCTGTTCGTCGATCTCATCCGGCTCTCGCTCCTGGCTCGCTGTAAAACGCGGCGCGATGATCTTGTCATATAAGATGAACAATAGCGGCGTGAGTAACATAGACAGCATAACAACCAACAGTAATTGGTCAGCAAGGGCGACCGGGATAACGGAGTTGGCAACCGAGAACGTGAGCAGCACGAACCCGAACTCACCAGCCTGGGCCAATCCAAGGGTAAAGAGCCAACGGTCAGAGCCTGAGACCTTAAATACCCTGCTCAACGTGTACAGCACCATAGCCTTGAGTGCGATCAGCCCGAAGGTCATGGTGACCACACCCCCCAGGTTAGCAAAGAGCAGGTCAAAGCGAATCGCCGCACCAACCGTAATGAAGAACAAGCCCAGCAACAGACCCTTGAACGGTTCGATATCACTTTCAAGTTCGTGACGGTATTCGCTGTTGGCCAGGACCACACCTGCAAGGAAGGTTCCGAGTGCCGGTGACAAGCCGACCACGATCATCAGCAAAGCGATACCGATAACCAGTACCAGGGCGAAGGCCGTGAACAGTTCGCGCAACCTGGCTACCGCGATAAACCTGAATACCGGTCTGGTCAAAAAGCTTCCACCCACGACGACCAGACCGATTGCGCCGGCGGTCACCAGGGCACGTTGCCAGCCATTCAGGCGCTCAACCAGGTTCAGCGAAACATGGTGTGCATCATCGCTGGCGGCCGCTGCTCCGGCCACATCCATCAACTCCGGCAGTGCGAGCAAGGGAATGAAAGCGAGCAAGGGTATAACGGCAATATCCTGGAAAAGCAGTACCGAGAAACTCGATTGCCCGCCGTCGCTTTTCATCAGCCCTTTCTCGTTCAGGGTCTGCAGTACTATGGCGGTGGAAGACAGTGACAGGACGAGGCCAACTGCCAGTGCTACTGACCAGGTTTGGCCGAACATCCTGGCGATGACCATCACGGCAGCGGCAGTCAGCACTACCTGCAGTCCGCCAAGCCCCAGCAGCCGGTGCCGCATTGACCAAAGCATACGTGGTTCCAACTCGAGACCCACGAGGAACAGCATCATGACGACGCCAAACTCGGCAATATGCTGGATACTGACAACATCCACGTGTAATTGATGCAATAGCGGACTGATGGCGATGCCGGCGATCAGGTAACCCAGCACCGAGCCCAATCCAAGCCGTGAGGCGATTGGTACAGCGATAACGCCGGCGACAAGAAAAAGAAAAGCCAATAACAGGATTTCGTCCATGTTCAGTCCTTTGCCCTTATCGGTAGATTTTCATAGCCGACTACATCCAGTTTCTCCGCTGCGTCAAAGTCGTAACGGTCATCCCGAATTGCCTCGAGCAGTCGGCGGTAGCCATCCACGTGCGGCTGCACGGTTCCCGTGACGGGTGCCTGAAGAGCGGAGTAAAGGACGTACGGTGCCGGAAACCGCATCCTGCAAAGGCGTGCGGTTTGCTCAAGTGGTGTAAGGAATACGCGGATAGGGTAGTGTTGGTAACCCTTGTGTGTATAAGCCTCCTCGGGTCCGGCCGCGGTGACCGCCAACATGAGCTTTTTGCCCTCGAGCCTGTCACCACCCGCGCCATAGGCGAATCCGTGTTCGAGCACAAGATCCTGCCACTCCTTCAGTATCGACGGCGTCGAGTACCAAAAAACGGGAAACTGGAGCAGGACCACATCGTGCTCCCACAGGCGTTTCTGCTCGACGTTCACGTCAATATCGAAGCGAGGATAGTCACGATATAGATCGACGAAAGTGATGTTGTCGACGATCCCGGCGGCATCAGCCATCACTTGATTCACGTGAGAGTATTTATGCCCCGGGTGGGCGTAGTAAACGATTAATTTGCTCATAAATTGAAGTCTAAATTTCTGATGAGAATTTTACACTTATCAACAGGCTGGAATTTCGTCTCGAATTCCAGCGAACATATCGAACTGGCGAAGTCAGACTGGCGTGAGAACAAGTTCGATCAGGTATCTGGAGAGCACGAGTTCATTCCGTTGCCGGATTAAAAGTACGCAAATAGCGGCCATATTTGCATATTTATCACCTAGTTACCGGGGCGCCCGATGTCCTAATTTGCAGTACTGTGCACAACCGTGCACAACTAATTCACGCAAAATTCACGCAAATTACTCCGTACTAAAAGCCCTGGGCTGGACCGGGGGGTAATATCCCGAATCAGGTCACGGGACGTTTCG
The DNA here is from genome assembly GCA_937927755.1 of uncultured Lysobacterales bacterium. Lineage (GTDB taxonomy): Bacteria > Pseudomonadota > Gammaproteobacteria > Xanthomonadales > SZUA-36 > SZUA-36. The sequence continues at coordinate 2,392 of CALBDB010000035.1, read as the reverse complement.
TTTCAATCGCTTCCCGTAAGCGATCAGCATTTAACCCTCCGTCGTAAGCAGGACCAAACTTACTGAACTCAAAATTTAACTCCAAACCGAAATTCTTGCCAAACTTGGTGAGTCCATCACATAACGAACTTCCAACATTCTTCAATCTGTAACTAGAGTAGTATTTTGCCGGAGCAAGCGTACTCAACATGATCATCTCTGCATTAAGAACGGGTTGTTTCTCAAGGTCATATCCTAGCTCGTCAACGTGTTCTTTCGACCAGACAAGCAGAAGCCCGTACATAAGGATCTCAATGGCAGCAAACAGCGGGTTGTCACTACAAACTTTTAGTTCCACCAGGGAATAGCTAGTTGGATTTTCCTGATAAACCAAATTAACAGCGGCACGCTTATCAACGGCAGGACCGACCAGTCCTGAAGCTGTGGGCATCTGATTAGACCAGTTCTCCCCACAAGCGGCGACAATCGCTCGTTCAAGCCTGATTTCGGGGCTACGATTGGCCTCTGAAATATTTAGGTGTCGCTTCCAGCGCCAGTTTTCTCTGGAAGGATTGCAGTACCCTGCTTCACGCGCATTCATCCAGTTTTTGGTGATCTTAGAATAGCTTGCCTGCAGAAACTCGCAAGTCCCGGTGATCGGTATTTTTCGCTGAGATAGAACTAGAGCAGCACTTTTGTGGCGGTAATAAGGGGGCTGCCCCTTTGGCGGGATTATTAACCACTTATCCACCAAATTTGGAATGCCCGCCAGAATACTCATTGCGAAACCCAAATTTGTAAGCTAGTTCCACTAAATGGAGAACACATAACGATTTTCCAGATTTGAGAGATGTTGTTGTATTCCAATCCAACCAGATGATTCTCTCCAATCATTCCATAGTTGCTGGTACGACAGGGCCACGAATTTAACTTCACTTGTTTGAACCAAATTTGATAGCAGAGCGACTTCTTCACGATGCAGCCTAAACTCAGCAAAGTCTCCAGCATTCCAAGGCTCCCAGAAGACATATACCAAGACCAGCATCCTCTCACTGTCTGCCAGAGTATTTCTCATGCCCAGGTAGTGTTTGATAAGTTGAGCTGCATCAAGGAATCTGAATTGCCGCGGATCAGCTTTTAGGCCTCGATATACATCAGCCCAAGAACTTTCAGCCAAGGATTCAATTGCTCCTTCGTAGCTTTCGGCAAACTTCGCCTATTTCGGCCAGAGGATTTCAAGAAACTTCGATTCAACGCACACCACACCATTAGGCCCGGCGGCATAAAAATCCAAGTGCGGATCCGTCCCGCGCAGACCGGTCGGCAGTCGTTTTTCGAACTTAGCTTCGTTAAAACCACTCAGACCGATGAGGTTTAAGTTTTTAGGGCAATGCCGAAAAGGTCCAAAGCTGTTCACCGCCAGAGCCGAGGATGAGAACGCAGCGCAAAACTTGGCGGGGGCCTGCGGAGTATCAACCAGCTCATTGCCTGCGCCTGCGTCCAGGTCCACCCAGAAATCTGAGGTTTCGACACCAGGAATCAGGTTGTCTTGCAGATGACGGGTATAGGTCAGGGGCTTAATGCGAAACACATCACTGCCCGCAATAGCTGCCAATTGCTCAGCGGCGGCGGCTTCCGCGCGTGCTCTAAGCCTGCTCCTCTCGTCCATGGCTCTCATTGCGCCTCAAAGGTAAATTGATTTCAAGTGGTTCCAACGTCCAGAGATCCTTTGTCACGTATACTTCCCACACGGCCCGGATGTAAGAACAATGATTGGCTAAACCGCCTGGATGACGGCGAGGTGGAGCGTTGGATGAGAGGTTCGCAACACAGTTACGCAAAATTAACGCAACGAAAATCCACGTTGCTTCATAGACCTCTCTAAGTAAATGAATTTAATAAAGTATTCTTGATGCGCGGGCGATGCTCATTTTGGCTTAAAAGTCCGCAATCACCCGGCTGGATCAGGAAATCTGGCGAAGTCTGGAGACATTGTCTGCCCAATGATATGACTTCCCCACGAATGGCGATGTCATCGCACGAAGCAGAGCGCTGTAGTCAATCTGGAAGGTGATCTCTGCGCCGACAGCTGGATTGGCGTCTGAAGTTACAACAAGGTGGTCGCTGCTGCCCCCGAGGATCTTGATACCTTTGCTAGGCTGCAATCCACCCAGGTCGACATCCTGTACGCCTATTGCCAGGATAGCCTGAGCGACCGTGCCGCGATCAACGATGTCGGGGCAATTTCCAAACGCATTCTGGGCCAGCTTGCCAGTGGGCTTCGTCGGTTTAAGCTTGGACTCGATCACTTCGGCGACCAGCGTAATTGCATCGGTGTGCAAGCCGTCTATGGCGTTCCGATGAAGTGCTTCGCGACCCAGCAGGATCGATTCCCCGAGGCGCAGATTGTTGA
>CALBDB010000034.1 GCA_937927755.1 uncultured Lysobacterales bacterium | reverse complement strand
TTCATGCTTCTCGCGGGTAAAGCTCTTGATGGTGGCAATGCCGGCGATGTTATTGGCCAGGCGGGTGCTGAGCAGGCCGACCTTCTCGCGCACGTTGGCGTACAGCGGTTGCGCCCTGCGCTGAAACCAGAAAGCGCCGATCACGATGACAGGGATAGGCGTAAACGCCATCAGGGCGATTTTGGGCGAAATATAGAAGAACACTGCGCCCACGGCGACGATGGATGTCGCCACCTGGATCAGCGCATTGGCGCCGCCATCGAGAAAACGTTCCAGTTGATTGACGTCGTCATTGAGTATGGACACCAGTTTGCCGGTGGAGGAATCTTCAAACCAGGCCATATCGAGGTCCTGCATGTGGCCGTAGGCGTCCAGTCTCAACTCATGTTGCAGGCTCTGCGACAGGTTGCGCCACAAAACCAGCAGAAAGAACTCGAACAGGGATTCAAGCGCCCATACCGCAATCGTGATCACGCCCAAAAACAGCATCTGATTGAATGGTTCAAGGATACCGAATTCAGCCAGGAATGATTGCTCCTGCCGCACCACCACATCGATGGCCATGCCGATCAGGATTTCCGGCATGACATCGAACAGCTTGTTCATTACCGAACAGAATGAAGCCAGCCAGATACGCCAACGGTACCCGCTGGCATATTGCAGCAAGCGCATAAGCACGCTTGCAGAGGATGAGGTTTCTGTCATTGCTGCCGTGTTCAGAGCAAATGCCGCAGGTCGGGCAGGTATTTTTCCAGCGAGCCGGTATTAAATACCACCACCTCGTCACCCGGCGTTATCAAACCGTCTTCGAGCAGGCGCGGCAGCGCCGCCAGGCAGGCAGCCCCTTCGGGGCAAACCCACCAGCCTTTGTCTTTCCAGACTGCACTCAGCGCCGCGTGAATATCGTCTTCAGGAATGCCGATGGCTGAACCACCGGACACACGGACGATATCCAGCACTTTGAAATGACCAACCCCGCCGGGGACATTGAGACCATAGGCCAGGGTATCACCCGGCTCCACGGCAGCTACCTCGTCTGTGCCACTTTCAAATGCTTCAACCAATGGCTGGGTGTGCTCAGACTGGACACAGATCATCTTCGGTCGCCGCTGGCCGATCAGGCCCAGGCATTCCAGTTCATTCCAGGCCTTCCACATGCCGAGTACACCGGTGCCGCCGCCGGTGGGGTAAATGACAACGTCCGGCAAGTTCCACGGCTCCCCGGCTTTTTTGGGTTCCGCCAGTTCCAGGCCGAGGGTCTTTTTGCCGTCAATACGCCATCCTGGTTCCTGGAAAGTGGCCACGCTGAAGTAGCCTTTATCCAGCCACTTTTCCTTCAGCAGCGCCCCGGCCTCGCGGATGGTGCCTTTGACCAGTTCAAGTTCGAACCGCTCCGATTGCTTGGCAAGTGCGGCAACGCGCCCGAGTATCGGCATGGGTGTGTTGTCCGGCATCGCGACAACGGCTTGCATGCCGGCAGCGTGTGCATATTCACACATGGAGTCACCGGCATTGCCCTGTGTCGGGACGGCCAGTTTACTGATGCCTGCCTTGTGCGCCATGGATATGCTCATGGCCATGCCGCGGTCCTTGAAACTTTGCGTCGGGTTGGCGCCATAACCATCGTGCGTTTTGCCCTCGTCCTTTACCAACAACGAAAACCCGGCTTGTTTCGCCTGCGGGTGGTCGCTGTAGTCCAGCAACGGGGTATTGCCTTCGCCCAGACAAAATATATGCGGCTGGTCATCCGGATTATTGATGTCCAGCGGCAGCAGGCCGCCGAATCGCCACATGTCATTTCGTTCAGGCCGGTACCAGCAAAGGTCGGGTTGCTGTGTGGCCAGTCCTTGCAAATCCATGATGATCTCAACCGGACTGTTGTCCACGGGACACAGGTTCATGATCGAGTCTGCGGGGTAGCGTGCACCGCAACGGGTGCACTGCAGGTGTGATATCAGGCTCATGGCGCAGTCTGGATAATTGTGAACACCCCCTTAGTTTAAGGGGTTCGCACCGGACGCGCCATGTACTTAATTTTAGCCATCCGTGACCTAAGGCGTGCTTGGGGGACAAGCAAGGTACCCGCGCCCGGTGCGAGCCGCAAGGTTAACAATACTGGCCTTGGATTAAAACACTAATTTGACTTAAAGATTCAATTAACAATGATGCCTGTCAATGACCTTAATTCATGGCGTCCGGTGATGTTAATTCGCGCTCAAGGATTCGAATGGTCAACGGGTGGTATCGGGCGCGCGCTGCCTCGAACAAACTACGGGCCAGTTCAGCATCATCGCCATTTTTTACCAGGGCCGCGTAAGCCGGGCGAATCAGGTGAACACGCCCATTGCTTGTCAGGAATGTCTCCATGGCAGCGTAGGCGGGCAGATACCGGCGTGCCGCAACCTGCTGGAACCACGCCCGGCCGATTTCCGCGTTACGGGTCTGGCTAAAAGCAAAATTCTTATCGAGCTCATCGAGCTGGGCTTCATCCAGTTCGAGTGGCAGGCTGTTGATAAAGTGAACCGTCGCCTGTGGACTCCAGTCGCTCAGCGGAACCTCATTGACGGGAACTTCGCCTTTCGCCCATTGGCCTGCGACATGTGAAGCCTGATCCAGGGTGCTGGAGCCTGGGATGGACGCGTCAACCGGCAGACCGGGCTGGTAGAGCCATTCCTCCACTTGTTCACGGCTGTATTTGCCAGGGTACTTTGTCAATAGATTGCTATCCAGGTAATCAAGGAACTGCTCGCTGGAAATTGACTGGAATTCAAAGTGCTTGAAATAAGCCGCCAGGAAAGGATCAAAATTCTCACGCCCGAAAATACTTTCCAGGTGCTCCAGGAATAGCTGGCCTTTCTGGTATTGCAGGCCGCCCTGCGATTGATCCGGATCGTCCACGCTTTCGACCGGTGCAAGCGCCTGCATGGCCGGGCTGACTTCCTCAAGACCCAGTAACAATGACCTGTAAGATAAAACCCGTTCTTCATCTGCACGGTCTTTGCCAAACAACACTTCCATCAGGCGCGCATCGAGGTAGCTCGTGATGCCCTCGTTCAGCCAGATATCCCGCCAGGTCAGATTGGTGACCAGGTTGCCGGACCAGGAGTGCGCAAGCTCATGCGCGATCAGCGATACCAGGCTCTGGTCGCCGGCTAACACACTGGGCGTGATAAACGACAGGCGCGGGTTTTCCATACCGCCAAACGGGAAACTCGGCGGCAGTATCAGCAGGTCGTAGCGGCCCCACTGGTACGGCCCATACATTGATTCTGCCGTTTCCAGCATTTGCTGGGTGCTGGAAAACTCAAAGGTCGAGGCGTCCAGCAACTCGGGTTCTGCGTAGATACCCGTGCGTTCGCCGATCGGTGCAAAATAAATATTGCCAACTGCAATTGCCAACAGGTACGAAGGGATAGGCTGCGGCATCTTGAAGCGGTACTCGCCGCTGCGTGGTGTCAGTGGATCGTTGTCTGCGCTCATCACCGCCAGCAGATTGGATGGTGTGTGTATGTCTGCCTCGTAGGTAATACGCACCGATGGCGTATCCTGCAGTGGCACCCAACTGCGGGCATGAATAGACTGCGACTGGCTAAACATAAACGGGTGCTTGCCGCCGGCGGTCAGCTCTTTTGGCAGCCATTGAAGTGCGGATGCCCCGGGGTCGGTTTTATAGTGGATTTGTACCAGCATGTCCTGTTGCTCATCAAGGCCCGGGGGCAGCGTGATCTTTAACGCCCGGCCAAGTCTCGGGTGCTTGTCGGTGTACTCGAACCCCGCCTCTTTACCGTCGCTGTCCGGCCCGCCAACCAGCACACTTCCGATATGCAAGTCACGCGTGTCGAGGATGATTTCACCTGCTGACGGGTCCCTCCTGTGCATCTTCAGGCTTGCAGTCCCGCGTAGTTCCTTCAGCTCAAAATCAACCGTCAGGTCCAGCTGGAGATGTTCGGTGACAAACTGGTCGGTATTGGCATAGGAAAAGTAATCATGGGACAGGTCAATCGGTTCTTTTTGTTTTACCGGTTCTTCATTTTGGGAACAGGCAGCGGCCATGAAGGCGGCGAGCAACAGGGCAAAAACGCGCATGATCGGGCAATCTCTGGTAAAACGGATTGGCAAGTATAGAGAAATACGCTGCACTAGTGTATTTATGTTATTTCATATGTAGATGGTTATCAGATGAATGTTAACGGCAAGGCTTATCGCTCTATCTGGCTGAACAAAAATGGCTGGTCGGTTGATATTATCGACCAAACCCTTCTGCCGCATGAATTCACCATCAGGACGCTCGAGAATTTGCAGGATGCTGCGGAGGCTATAAGCGTTATGCGGGTGCGCGGTGCGCCATTAATCGGCGCCACTGCCGCGTACGGGCTGGCGCTCGCGTTGAGGGAAGACGCGGGCGACGGGAATCTCCGGCAGGCCGCCGAGGTCCTGCTTGTCACCCGTCCGACAGCGGTTAATTTGCGCTGGGCCCTGCAAAGGATGCAACGGGCACTGGAGGTGTTGCCGCCAGCTGAACGCCTGCAAAAAGCCTATGCGATGGCGGCAGATATCTGTGATGAGGATGTCGATATCAACCATGCCATCGGGCAGCATGGATTGGATGTCGTACGCGAGCTTTGGATGAAAAAGCCACCGGGCACAGACAGCCTGCACATATTGACGCACTGCAACGCGGGCTGGCTCGCCACGGTGGACTGGGGAACCGCTTTATCCGTAATTTACCAGGCGCACGATGAAGGAATACCGGTGCATGTATGGGTGGATGAGACGCGGCCGCGAAACCAGGGTGCGGCCCTGACCGCCTGGGAGTTAGCCTCACACGGAATCGCACACGATGTCATAGTCGATAATACCGGCGGACACTTGATGCAGCACGGGCTTGTTGACATGTGTATCACCGGCACCGACCGTACGGCCCGCAACGGTGACGTGTGCAACAAGATCGGCACCTATCTGAAGGCGCTTGCTGCGCACGATAACAATGTGCCGTTTTACGTGGCCCTGCCGGGGCCGACCATCGACTGGCACATGGATGACGGGGTCAACGGCATACCCATTGAACAGAGGGATGCACATGAGGTTACCCACATGGCAGGTAGAAACGCGCGCGGACTTGTCGAATCCGTTCAGATCACGCCTGACGGTGTCAGCGCCTGTAACTATGCTTTCGATGTGACTCCGGCGCGGCTGGTCACCGGACTGGTTACCGAGAGGGGGGTCTGCGAGGCTTCCGAGGCCGGCCTGATGAGCCTCTTCCCTGAGAGAAAGGGTTTATCCATATGACCTATACATTGCGCCAGCGATTAATCGAGACAGCCCGGGCGATGAATGCCAGTGGCTTGAACCATGGAACTGCCGGCAACCTGAGCGTGCGCCATGAAGACGGAATGCTGATTACGCCATCCGGAATGGATTACGCGACAATATCGCCGGATGACATCGTATGGATGCATTTTGATGGCGCACAGCGGGGTGCGCGCAAGCCATCCAGTGAATGGCGCTTCCACGCCGCTATCTACCGGCGCCGGCCGGAAGCCAATGCCGTTTTGCATGCCCATCCTGTCAGCTGTACGGCGCTGGCATGCCTGGGAACCGGCATACCGGCGTTTCATTACATGGTAGCGGTAGCCGGCGGCAATAATATCCGCTGCGCAGACTATGCTACCTTTGGAACACCCGAACTGTCGGAGCATGTTCTGAGGGCGCTTGAAGACCGGAAAGCCTGCCTGATGGCCAATCATGGCCTGACCTGTTTTGAAAAAGACCTGGCGGGCGCACTTGCCCTGGCCATTGAAGTCGAGCACCTCGCAACGGTGTACGGGCGTATCCTGGCGATTAGTGAGGCGGAAATTCTTACCGATAACGAAATGGATATCGTTTTGGAGAAATTCAAACGTTACGGCGTGCAGGATCAGTAAAACGCTTAATGTGCTGCTGTCCGGGAGATCAGTTTCCGGTAAAACCTTTCAGGTAGTTACTAATCAGCGAGCGTGTCAATTCCTGTACCGAATCAACACCGGCTACCCCCAGGGTATCTGTCAGCGCCAGGATACAGATACCGTGCACGCCGCCCCAGATTGCACGGGCCGCCTGTGTAATCTCTTCTCGTGGGCGCCCCATGGCCAATGGCTCAATACCTTCTTCTACCACGGCGAACATACGCGCGATCTTTTCCTGGTACCAGGCAGGTATAGTCCGCTCTTCGGCAAATCGATGTTCGAAAACCATTGCCCAGCGGTGAGGGTCTTCATTGGCGTAACGAATATAGACATGGCCCAGTTGTAACAGGTACTCACGTGCCTTCCCGGGCTTGGGTGGTGACTCGGTCATCTGTGCATGCAGGCGGTCGAGCGTGCGTGCGTTAATGTTCAAGATAAGGTCATCGATATTTTCAAAGACAAGGTACAGTGTTCCGACTGTATAGCCGATTGCAGTCGCGACCTTACGGGCGCTGAGTTTCTCGTAACCTTGCTCAAACACGATTTTTTCAGCTGCCGACAAGGCCATTTCACGGATTTCCTCACGGCTGTGATCACTGCGTCGAGCCACAATCTTAATCTCCTGTTGTATCGCTAAAAGGGCGGAGTGGAATTCGATATTGAACACTGTTCAATGTTGTGCTAGAGTTTAAATGAACACTGTTCACAATTCAAGGCGCCTACCCATTTAAATAAATGGGTTTTCTTTGAATATATATTGAACAGTGTTTAATAAGGCCCTGTTAGTGATGACACAGCTTCCCGGGCCCATTCCAAAAACATTAATTGAACATCGTTCATTAAAATGGAGAAAAGTATGAATAAGCAATTTTGTAACAAGGACAGGTGGCTGGTATTGATGTTGATGGCACTGTTCCTGGTGGCCGGGCCGGTGCAAGCGGCTGGACTGTTAACACCCGGTGATGGCAGTGTTCCACCCCTGGAGATTCGCGAGCACATGGTTGATGTGGTAATTGAGGACGGCTATGCCATTACGAGCATAGAGCAGGTTTTTGTTAACCCGCATGATCGGGACCTGGAAGCCCAATATTCATTTCCGTTGCCCGAGCACGGCACGGTGGTTGAGCTGACGGTGTGGATTGATGGGCACCCCATCACTGGCGAAGTGCTGGAGAAGGAGAAGGCGCGCAAGCTTTACGAGGAAGAGAAAGCTGCCGGTAATGATGCCGGTATAGCCGAAAAAGACAGTTTTAAAACGTTTGAGACCAGGGTCTCGCCGGTTCGGGCCAGGCAGGACACGCGGGTGAAGATTGTTTACCTGCAGCCCGCAATGGTCGATACCGGTATCGGGCGGTATATCTACCCGTTGGAAGAAGGTGGTGTTGATGAGGCCAAACTGGCTTTCTGGACCTCGAACCAAGTGGTGACCGGGAATTTCAGCTTTAATCTGCGTATCAGACCGGCTTATCCCGTCGAGGCAGTGCGCTTGCCGAACCAGCCTCAGGCCGTCATACAGTCCGAGGCGGATGGTGAATGGACCGTGCAACTCGGGCAACGCGGGATACCTGCCAATGATGACCATTTAACGGAAAATCAGGATGACCGGGAAGCGGGTAGCAGCACCCTGGCTGTTAGCGGTGCCCCTGTTTTTACTTTGGACAAGGACCTGGTGGTCTACTGGCGGCACCAGGCTGGGTTACCGGGCAGCGTAGACCTGGTTGCACACAAGACCGCCGATAGTGATCGCGGCACATTCATGATGGTGGTGACACCGGGAGATGACCTCAAGCCCATCCATGAAGGCAAGGACTGGGTGTTCGTATTGGATGTATCGGGCTCCATGCAGGGTAAATATGCGACGCTGGTCGATGGTGTGCAACGTGCATTGCAGAAAATGCAAACCGGGGACCGGTTCCGTATCGTGCTCTTCAACAATAATTCACGGGAGTTGACGCCGGGATTTGTTGAGACCAGTCCGGAAATGGTAAGCCATTACAGCCAAGCCTTGTTGGCCATCAACCCGAATAATGGCACCAACCTGTATGCCGGGTTCAGCCAGGGACTCAAAACCCTCGACGCCGACCGGACCAGCGCCCTGGTGCTTGTCACTGATGGCGTAGCCAATGTCGGTGAAACCAGGCAGCGCCGGTTTATTGAACTCGTCAAACAGAAAGACATACGGCTGTTCACTTTTGTTCTGGGTAACAGCGCCAACCGGCCATTACTGCAATCACTGGTCAAGGCGTCGAACGGCTTTGCCGCGAATATATCCAATAGTGATGACATCGTGGGCCAGTTGTTGTCTGCAACTTCCAAGGTGACCCACGAAGCCCTGCACGGTGTAAAAATCAGGATCGACGGTGTAAAAACAGCTGATATAACACCCAGGGAAGTTGGCAGCCTGTATCGTGGCCAGCAACTCGTCATTTTCGGTCATTACTGGGGTGAGGGCATTGCGGATGTGCGCTTAACCGGATACATCTCCGGCCAGGAAAAAACCTATCAAACAAGGTTTGTATTTCCGGCAGTAGCCACTGAGAACCCCGAGGTCGAACGTCTTTGGGCCTACGCAAGTGTCGAGGAGGCGTTGCAGGAAATCAGAAACTTTGGTGAAGACGCCGATCTGCAGCAGGCCGTTACGGACCTGGGTATCGAGTACGGCCTGGTGACGGATTACACGGCGATGGTCGTGGTTCGTGATGAGATCTTTGAAAAACATGGTATCAAGCGAAGCAACATGGAACGCCTTGCTACGGAAGAGGCTGCCCGGCAACAGCGCGCCCAACGCCCGGCCGTATCCCGCCAGGTTGATAGCCAACAGCCAATGTACTCATCAAAGCGTGCCGATCACAGCGGCAGCGGCTCAATCGATGTATGGGCACTGTTGCTGTTGTTGCCGCTCGCATGGGTTTCATGGCGTCATCAGTTTGCACGTGAGAGGGGCCGGTGAACGTAACAGCTGAACCCGGAACTGGCCATGGCAGGGTTCTTCTGCCATGGCGATCCATTTTACTGGTTGTGGTGGCCATTGCCGCTTATGCAGTTTTCGGAGCAGCGCCCGGTGCCTGGGTATTTGACCGCGCGGAGGTTGCACAAGGTGAATGGTGGCGTCTGCTAAGCGGGCACTGGGTACACAGCGACACGGCGCATGCCGCCTGGGACATTGCCGCGCTGCTGATAATCGGGGCCATATTCGAGTCACGCTTGCGGTGGCGTTTACCGGTAATCCTGATTTTTGTGACAGTGGGAGTCGATACCTGGCTGTGGTGGGGTGATCCCGATTTGCGCTACTACTGCGGACTGTCCGGTATTCTGAATGGCTTGCTGATCGTGGGGCTTGTGTATCTTTGGCGGGATACCAGGCATCCGGTGGCTCTGCTGACGGGTATCGCAGCGGTGCTTAAAATAGCCTTGGAGATCACAAGCGGTCAGTCACTTATCACTCAAACAGCGTGGCCCAGCGTACCAAGCGCACATGCCGCAGGAATTCTCAGTGGCATGGTTTTTGTCATTGGAGCATGGATATCTGGATACATTCGCAAGCGGTTGCGGAATACCTGGCCTGCGAGGACGGCCCGCTGGTTCAAGTTGACTTCTGCTACTCTTAGAACATGAACAAATCCGCCATGATGGCCAAATCGAATATCTGGGAGCGGGCTGCAGCGCTGGCTGCTAAAACGCCAGAATCACGAAACCGTTATGTGGATTTTTTACGGGCGATTTCAATCTGCGCGGTTGTTTTCGGTCACTGGTTGATGGCGGCGCCCTATGTCAGTGGTGGTGAAATCAAGATTACCAGCATGTTGGAACACCAGGAATGGACACGCTGGATGTCATGGGTATTCCAGGTGATGCCGGTGTTCTTCCTGGTTGGCGGGTATTCCAACGGTATCTCCTGGCAAGGTGCGCAGAGACGGGGACAACGCTACTCGGAATGGCTGCAGGTACGGTTGCAGCGCCTCGCGGGTCCTGTGCTGCCGCTGATCGTGCTCTGGATCATCCTGGCTGCTGGCGCACAGTGGCTTGGTATGCGTCCCGGAATGGTGAAGGTGGCCTCGCAAATGGCCCTGATTCCGATCTGGTTTCTTGCCGTGTATATCGTGGTCGTGGTTTTAGTCCCCATATCATTTGCCGCCTGGCAACGGTTTGGCTTCAAGTCTTTCGGAATACTTGTTGCTGCAGCGGTAATTGACGACTGGTTGTTTTTTGCAGCCGATCTCAGGTCTGTGGGCTGGCTCAACTATGCCTTTGTATGGCTGGCGGTCCACCAGTTGGGTTACGCCTGGCGGGATGGTTACATGGCGGGCGCGCGCCAGGGCCTGGCCTGGGTGGTGGGGGGAACGGTGGTCCTGGTAGCCCTGATAACCATTGGCCCTTACCCGGTCAGCATGGTCAGTGTGCCCGGCCAGGAGGTCAGCAATACACTACCACCCAAAATTGCGATGCTGGCACTTGGGATTGTGCAGTGCGGCCTATTGTTATCGATAGAGCCGCCCATGCGCCGATGGCTGGCAAAAGACAGACCATGGACTGCCGTGGTACTGATAAACGGCATGATCATGACAATATTTCTCTGGCACCTGACGGCATCGACATTATCTTTTGGTGGTGCGATGCTGATGAATGATATCGGCCTGAATGCGGTTCCGGGTTCGGGCTCCTGGTGGGCAATAAGACCCGTGTGGATAGTTGTTTACCTGTTGGCTTTGCTGCCATTCGCGCTTGGTTTTGGCCGGTTTGAACGCGGTATTGCAGTCAGCTGGATATTGCCATCCTGGCGCCTGGTGACCGGTGCGCTCCTGATTTGCACCGGGCTTGCATTACTGGCGCTTGAAGGGGTGGCCGGCAATGGCTGGCTTGGCTTGCGTGTTGAAGCGCTGTTGCTGACTTTTGCCGGTGCTGCGTTTGCAGGGGTCAATCCACTCAGAAAATAAACGGTTACAACGTGCCTGAAATTTCTGAGAGAACCCCTTCTAGTTTTTCCAGCAACAGGTCTGCGTTCTGCCTGGTAAACACCAGTGGAGGGCGGATTTTAAGGACATTGTCATACCGGCCGGTTGAGCCGATCAGCACACCCCGTTCTTTGAGCAGGTTAACGGCCCTGCTTGTTTCACTGGTAGCTGGTTCACGGCTGTCAGGGCCACCGACCAGGTCAATGCCGATAAACAGCCCGCTGCCTCTAACATCTCCGATAATGAATTTATTTGCTTTTAACTTCTTCAATTTATCTAGTAAATAGTCACCTGTTTCAAGTGCGTTGGCCTGTAAACCCTGCTGTTCAACCACTTCAAGTACGGCCAGGGCTGCGGCGCAGGCAACCGGTGTTCCGCCAAAGGTGTTGAAATAGTGCGAGTCCTTCTGGTAGGCCTCGATTATCTCTGCGCTGGTCACCACCGCTGAAACCGGGTAACCGTTACCCATGGGCTTGCCCATGGTGGCTATGTCAGGCACGACAGCATGGCTTTCAAAACCCCAGAAGTGCCTGCCAAGACGGCCAAAGCCCGGCTGTACTTCATCGGCGACAAACAGGCCGCCGGCCGCACGTACGATTTCGACTGCTTTTGCCAGGTAACCAGGCGGAACGGTGGGCAGCCCTTCATTGGAAAAAATGGTATCGACAATAAACGCTGCAGGCCGGTGACCATTCTGTGCCAGTTTATCAATCGCATCATGCAGGTGGCCGGCGTACTTGTCGGCAGCCTCGTCGTCACCGGCGTACAAGCCACGGAAGCTGTCCGGTGCGGGTACGGTGACAATGTTATCGCCACGCCTATCGCTTGAGCCATAACAGGTCGTGATCTGGGAAATGGCCCAGGAGGTGCCATGGTAGGCGTGGTCGGTGACGATCATACCGTTGGCGCCGGTTTTGGCGCGCGCCAGCCTCAACGCCAGTTCGTTGGCCTCGGTGCCGGTACAGGCGAACATGGCGATATCAAGCCCGCCGGGGAATTTAGCGGTCAGCTTGTCCGCATAATCGAGTACATTTTCATGCAGGTAGCGGGTGTGTGTGTTCAAAACCTTTGCCTGTTTACAAACGGCTTCGACCACGTGTGGGTGGCAATGGCCAACGTGCGGTACATTGTTGTAGACATCCAGGTACCTTTTGCCATCAGCGTCGTACAGCCAGACACCCTCACCGCGCACGATGTGTACAGGGTGGTCGTAGAACAGGCGGTAAGCCTTGCCCAGCAAGCGCTTACGGCGTTCCAGCAGGTGTGCTGTTTCGGTGGAGCCCGCTGGTTTGGTGTGTTTCATATGGGCTTCTCTCGGACAGAGGCGCAGGCAGCATGAATTTGCCGCAAGGCTTCGTCATCATGCAAGCGGTTCAGGGCGACCAGGTAATTCCTGGCTGAATCATGGCTGATCATCAGGTACGCCTTGTTTTCCGGGAACAGGCTCACCCGGTAGGAGGCGATCAGTAAACTGGAAATCAGGCGGGTTTTGATCAAGTCCGTCAGAAGCTCCATCTCAATTTGCTGCAATGGCCGTATGGCGTGATAGCCGGCGATCATCGGCAGGGCGCCACCGAGCGGGTCTTCACCATCGCTGAGCTGATAGGCTGCAGCAACAGCCAGATCGATTATCAGCGGCGACTTGACCATATCGCCAAAGTCGATGAGCCCGCTGATCCGGCCAGGCCGGGCTTTGTCCATCAGTACGTTTCCGGGGTTCATGTCATTATGAATAACCTGTGTCCGCAAGTTGTCCAGGACTGGCTTCACGCTTGAATCAAACCGGTCGAGCACCTGGCTTATCAATGGCCTGAGTTCCGGATCTTCGATGTACACCAGCAGGTCACGAAGACCCGAGGCCCGTTTCATATCCCATAGAAGGGGCGGATTGGAGCCGGGATGGTCAAAACCCTCAAGCGCGAGGCCAAGACGGGCCAGCAGCCTACCGAGACGGCCGGCCAGGTTCACATCCACCGCAGCATCGTGCAAGACTTCACCTCGTAACCAGCTTAGTACACGGACGAAGTGTGTCTTGCCATTGCTTTCTACGCTGCAGTGCCATTGTCCATCGAGATCAGGAATCACCCGCGGCAATGGTAGTGATGCATCTTTTTCAGCAACATGGAGCAACGCGCGGTTCTGGAAATCCACGAATTCTTCCTGTTCTGCACAATTGGAAATTTTCAGCGTGAATTGTTGGCCGTCCTCTGTATCCAGACGGAAGTTCTGATCGCGCTCACTGACCAGCGGACGGACCTTTGCCCCTATGCCATAGCGGTTGGCTGCAATCGCAACTGCCCGGGCCTCAGAAAATGCCGGCGGCGCACTCGTCAGTATCTTTTGAATGTCAGCTTGTACAGACTCGGGATTCATATGGCTAGGGTAATTGATATGTTTGTTGTTTATTAGCCCTGACTTTCAATTAGAATCAGATCAGGAATACTCGAAGTTAACAGGAATATAGTCCTTATGAACAGGCTCTTGAAGTGGTTATTGACCCTTGTCGGTATTGTTGCCGTGATCGTGGTTGTTATTGCGGTTGTTTTGCCAAGGGTAATTGACCCCAATAACTACAAGGAGGAAATACGTACCAGGGTATTTGAGCAGACCGGCCGCGAACTGACCATTGGCGGTGATATCGAGTGGAGTATATTTCCTTCCGTCGCTCTCGAGTTCAAAGAGTTGAGTTTGAGCAACCGTGCCGGTTTTGGCGATCAGCCGATGCTCACAATCGGCGAGGCCAGGGTATCAGTAGAATTGATACCGCTATTCAGCCGGCAGGTCAAAGTCGGACAAGTAAGCCTGGGGGGCGTGTCGGCATACCTGCGTGAAAACGTCAATGGGCAGAATAACTGGGAAGACCTCGCCGGCGCACATACGCCCAGTGCAGATAAGCTGGCAGCAGGCAGTGGCGTTGAAGCCGTTTCCGAGATTTTAATCAGCAATGGCAGCGTTACCCTGAACAACACCAGCCGGGGTCTGGATATGCAAAAATTTGATGGATACCCGGCCGTTGGTGAACCGGGCCAGCCCTTCGGTATGAGCGGTGAGTTTTCGGTCGAATTCCTGCAGAAGAAGGTGCTCGGGGAAGTCAGGTTTGAAGCGTTCGTGCAACCAGCAAGCAATATGAAGTGGTTCGGGGCGGAAGACATTGATGTGTCGTTTAATGGCGGGCAGGGAGCCGGCGAAACGAGCGTGCCCGTGGATATGACGGCCAACGCAAATGCGGTGATCGATTTGGCTGGTGACAGGGCAAAGTTGTTTGATGTTGTCATCCGGTATTTCGATATTGAGATTAATGGTGATGTCGACGTGACATCGCTGGCAGGTGACCCGGTCTATGCCGGTGATCTTAAAATGGCCGAATTCAGCCCCAAGGAGTTGATGAAAAGCCTGGGTATGGATGTGCCACAAACCGCACAAGAAAACGCATTGACAAAAATGCAGGGTGATATGAAGTTTACACGGTCGTCCGGCAGCTTCAACATACAGAGCTTGAGAGCGAAGTTGGATAAATCGACATTTAACGGCAGTTTTAGCGTTGAAGGTGATGATGATCCGCAATTGGCATTTGATCTACTGATTGACCAACTGAATCTTGATGACTACGCTGTCGTCGCCAATGATCAGACCGGAGCGGGAACGGCAGATCCTGCGCTGGCTTTTGCTGTCTTTTTTATCCTGCCGGGTGGTGGCGACCTGCGGATCGGGCAACTGGTTTCTTCCGGGCTGACAATTACGGATATCAACGTCAAGACACAGGCGGACAGCAGTGCACTGCGCCTGTTTCCCATAAGCGCCAATCTTTACGGCGGCCAGCAACAGGGCGATGTCCGGATAGATATCAGTGGTGACCGCCCTACACTGACAAGCAGCCAGACTCTGACGGGTATCCAGATCGAGGGCCTTTTAAGGGATCTGGCCGGCGAGGAACGTCTGCAGGGTACAGGCGATTTTTATATGCAGATTCAAACCGACCTGACGAATTCCAATACCGTGAGGCAGGAAATGTCGGGTGATATGGGCCTCAGTATCATAGACGGCGCACTTGTAGGTGTGGATGTTGGCAAAACTTTGGAGTCTGTGGCATCGGCCCTGGGTGGACAAAACCAGTCCAGCATCGGGCAGGACGAAAAAACGGAATTCACCGAATTTATCGTCACCGGTTTAATCAATAATGGTATTTTTCGAAGTGATGATCTGATGATGCGCTCTCCGGTATTAACCGCGACGGGCACAGGCACGATCAACCTGGTGAATGAAACCATCGATTATCTTTTGAAACCCACCCTGGTTGGGGGCACGGGGATTGGGAAACTCGATCAATTAAGCGGCAAGCCCATTCCCGTCAGGATTACCGGAAATCTTTCCGATCCTAATTTCTCGGTTGATGTTGTTGCGGGTCTGACCGATTCCCAAAACGAGAAGCTCAGCGAAAAGAAAGACGAATTGGCCAACAAGTTGCTCGAAAAGGTCTTTGGCAATAAAAAGAAAGCCAATAAAAAAGATGACGGCGGGATGAACTGACCGTGTCGGGGCGCACTGACGCAAATAACAACAATATAAATGTTTCGGGCGACTCGTTTGAGGCCATTATGCGGGACCGGCCAATAACAACCGGTCCCGCGGGTTAGCAGTCAGGCCGCCCGGCGTGCGCGTTGCGCCTGGTTTCTTCCGCGGTTTGCCCCGGCCGGCGCATTACGCTTGCGGCCGTTGTGCCTGCCCCTGGACGGCTGCTTGTTGCGGCCGTTCTTGATGGGTATAGGCTTGATACTCTGATCGGGCTCGTATCCCGGGATGACAACCCGCTGGATATCACGTTTCAAAAGGCGCTCGATATCCGTCAGCAGTTTTCTTTCATCAATACATACCAGCGAGACGGCTTCGCCATCCATGCCCGCGCGGCCGGTACGGCCAATGCGGTGGACGTAGTCCTCGGGTACATTGGGCAATTCAAAATTGACCACGTGAGGCAGTTGTTCGATGTCGAGTCCGCGCGCGGCGATATCCGTGGCGACCAGCACCCGGATTTCACCTTTCTTGAAATCAGCCAGCGCGCGTGTGCGTGCGGCCTGCGATTTGTTGCCATGGATCGCGGCGCTGGATAACCCGTCGCTTTCCAGTTGCTGACTGAGCCGGTTGGCCAGGTGCTTGGTGCGTGTAAACACCAGTACCTGTCGCCAATTGCCTTCACCGACCATATGCGACAGCAGTTCGCGTTTGCGATTGCGGTCCACCGGGTGAACAACCTGCGATACTTGCTCCGCAGTGGCGTTTTGGCGGGCCACCTGGATTTCCATCGGTGAATGCATGAATTCGCCGGCCAGTTGCTTGATCTGTTTTGAGAATGTCGCGGAAAACAGCAGGGTTTGCCGCTGCCCGCGCATGGCCTTCATGATTTTACGGATATCGGCGATGAAGCCCATGTCGAGCATGCGGTCTGCCTCGTCGAGCACCAGTGTTTCAACACCGTCAAGACGGATGGTGCCGCGTTGTATGTGATCGAGTAAGCGGCCAGGCGTGGCAATGACTATGTCGACACCGCGGCGCAACCGGGAAATCTGTGGATTGATACTCACACCGCCAAAAATCACGCTGGAGTTGAACGGTAAGTACCGTCCGTAATCTTGAACACTTTCTGCAACCTGGGCTGCAAGTTCGCGTGTCGGCACCAGGATCAGCGCACGTACATGGCGCTTGTTGTATCCCTGCGGTGCAGAGGCTTGTAGCCGCTGCAAAAGGGGCAGGGTGAAACCCGCTGTTTTTCCGGTGCCCGTCTGAGCACCGGCCAGCAAATCGCTGCCCTCGAGAATATGTGGTATTGCCTGCTGCTGAATCGGGGTTGCTTTGTCGTAACCCTGCTTTTCTGTCGCGCGCAACAATTCGGCCGAAAGGCCAAGTTCTGAAAATAACATGTATGAATTTACTCCGGGATCGCCTTACCCAATTGCTGTGAATCAATCACTGCATGGGTCGGTCCAGGCTGAATCTTTAAGGTCTCCGCAGCCGGCGATATTGCTGACCGGGAGTATCCGGCACAGACCGATGTGTGCCAGGAAGGGGCGCACTATAAACAGAAGCCCCGCCACAAGCAAGAAATAACGGGTCAAGTTTAAACTCCCAGGGGGCATTAACCTGGCAGTTCAACCTTACCCCAGGCTGTGCGAATGTCGCTGCCAGCCGGGTTCTGGTAGAGACACAGGTCAAACTCCGGGACCACGGCAAGGATATGATCGAATATGTCAGCCTGAATGGCTTCGTAGTTGGCCCAGACCGTGTTGTTGCTGAATACATACACTTCAATTGGCAATCCGTGCTCAGTGGGTGGTAATTGCCGGACCAGGAAAGTCATGTCCTGGTTTATTGCCGGGTGGTCATGAAGGTAGGCACGGACATAGGCACGGAAGGTGCCGATGTTGGTCATGCGGCGTCCGTTGACAAGGCTCCTGTTATCAACATTTTTGGATTGGTTGAAGGCCTCCAGTTCGTGCTTCTTTTGCTCGATATACTCGGAGATATATTGAATTTTCCCAAACCGTTCCAGCATTTCCTCATTGCAAAACTTGATGCTGCCCAGATCGATATTAACAGCACGCTTGATACGCCGCCCACCGGAGTCTGTCATGCCCCGCCAGTTTTTGAATGAGTCGCTTATCAATGCATAGGTTGGAATGGTGGTGATCGTTTTGTCCCAGTTTTGCACCTTGACCGTGGTGAGCGCCACCTCCAGCACGTCGCCGTCAGCGCCGTATTTTGGCATCTCAATCCAATCACCTACCGCTACCATTCTGTTTGCAGCCAGTTGTATCCCCGCTACGAAACCTAGAATCGCATCCTTGAAAACCAACATCGTGACGGCAGCCAACGCGCCGATGCCACTGAGCAGGTAGATGGGCGTCTTGTTTAACAATATGGAAATAACCGAAATTCCCGCAACGAAATACAGCACCAGTTTAAGAACCTGGATAAACCCCCTGATCGGAATCTCTTTGGAAGCCCGGAACTGCTGGTAGATCTCTTCAATCGAATTTAGCAGGGAATCCAGCACCAGCATCAGGATCACGATCATGTAGACCTGTAAGGCGCTTCTGACAAATGCAATGACTGAATCCATGCCCTCAAGCGCTGCTGGTGCAAGCAAATAGATGACCAATGCCGGGGCGAGGTGGGCCAGTCGGCTCAGGGCTCTTTGGCGCACAACGGCATCATCCCATTTGGAACGGGACCTGGAGATGATGTGGGTGAGCGCAGACAAGATGTAGTGCTTGGCAACAAAATCTGCAGCAATGCCTAACACCAACACACCAGCAATGGAAATACCGCGAGCCATATGAGCTGCCATGTCATCGGCCATGCCGAGATCCGTTAGCCAGGTGGTTAAGATTTCCAACATAAGAGTTTTGCCAGCCAGTTTGAAGGTAGCCCAGTATATACCTCGGCATGACCATGCCTCGACAGATTCAAAAGTCTATCGATGCGCAAAATGTAGTTTATACGGCCGTTGGTATCGTTATGGAAGGCGCGGAAGCCTCACTCAGGGTAGGCTTCGTCCACTGCTTCTTTTACCAATAGGCTTAGCTGCTTATAGCCAAAGCTGGGCATACGGCGCCCGTTAACAATAAACTCCGGCGTCGCCTGCACACCGAGGGCCTGGCCGTCTTCCACATCCTTCTGGATCGCCCTCGCTATTTCAGCAAGATTGACATCAATATCCAATCGCCCGTGATCCAGGGCCAGTCCATTCATCAGGGCACGTGCCCGCATGGGCTGGGATACGTGGTTGGCGACCCAGCGACGCTGGTTGGCGAACAACAATTCCAGGGCCTCCCAGAATTTGCCCTGTCGGTGCGCCGCCTCCAGTATTGTGACCACCTGGTCCGAACCGGAATGAAGAGGTGCGTAACGCATCATCACCCTGACCTTCCCCGGATACCGGTCAACCAGCTGTTGTACAAGCGGGTAGAAATCAGCGCAGGTGCCGCAAGCCGGATCAAAGAATTCAACGATGGTCACGCGGGCGTTTTCGGGGCCTTTTATCGGAGCGCCGGATCTCTCCAGGACAGCCAGGCCGGGGCCCGAAGAAATGCCCGGCAATGAGAGTTCCTGCTTCTTGTACAACATTGTGGCAACCGTAAATGCCAGCAGGATTAGAACAACGCCTGAGATAAAAAGGATTTTACGATTCATGATGTCTCTATCCTGTGTGTAAAGAACAGCAAAACGCCGATAAGGCTAAAGGTCAGAAGTGAAAGGCCGGGAATATTCAGGAATCCGAACAACGTGAAATAAGTTTCCGAACACGGGATGCCTTTCACACACGGCTGGGCACTTTCCGGAATTATATCGGCGACGAGCAACACCTGGAACATGGCGAATAGCCAACCCACGGCGGTCAGCGCACCGGCTATGCGTACCACCCTGGGGTCATATGGAAACAGGCTCAGCGCCAGGATCAGAACCAATGGATACATCGCAATACGCTGGTACCAGCACAGTTCACAGATAGGAATTTCCATGATCTCGCTGAAAAAAAGGCTGCCGAGTGTTGCAATGGTGACAATTACCCAGGCGAGAAACACCAGGGGCCAGGCGCCCTGTGTTCCCGTGGAAGGGCCTGTATTGTCTGCTTTGCTGATTATTGTCATTTAATAGAGGGGATTAAAAACGGAATTCAAAACTGGCACCGAAAATCGGCGCCGCATCATAACTGCTTTCTTCGATTACATCACCCACCGAGTCTTTGATCTTTAATGTGCCGCCGAGTTCAATACCAGCAAAGACCGACAGATCAAGTTTCATGCTGGGTGCCAGCCTGGCCATAAACACCAGTGGCAGGGACTGGTCACGTCCAACGCCACCGGGAGCCGCACCCTCATCATCCAGTCGAAATTCGATGTCCTCGTACCGTCCTGCGACTCCAAGTGTCCAGTCATCGTTCAATTTATAGTCCAGGGTCAGGCCCGGGCCTTGCGAGGCGGCCAGGCCACGGCCTGTTGACAGGTTCCAGCGCTCGGAGATATCCCAGTCAATTGCCAGAATCGGGAAGAACCGAGCTCCGTCTTCAAGCCTTGAGAACACGCCAAGCCCAGGCCCGATCGTCAGGCTGTCGCTTAGCCGCCACGCGGCTGCGGCGTAAAGTCCATAGGTGGTGCTGTCGCCTGAACTGGCGCCTTTCTCGCCTTCAATACGTGCCGTCGGGACTACAAAAACCGAGCCGGTGTCACCGATGCCAAAACGCCAGGTAACGGAAACCCGGGTATCCTCAATCTTGTTCCAGGGATCACCGCCTGCAAAATCGGTCTGGTCATTGAACTCGTAGCTTGATTGCCCGGCTCCGACAGAGATGCCGATCGAATCCCGCCGACTCCACCCATAGTCCAGACTGGCGCTGATAAAGCCCCGGTCAACGTAAAAACCGCCGTTGGCGTCATCCAGGTCGGACTCGGATTGATGCAGCCCGCCACCTTCGATCTTGAAGACAAATGGGCTGGGTTGTTCCGTTTGAGCCGTAGCAGGCAGGGTGAAAAGCAGGCCCCAAAACGCCAGTAAAACAACCATCAAGGTGTTTTTATGATTGTGGAGATAGTTCATTTTGTTGAAGAAAGACAAGGCTTGGTTTCTCTGTTTGGTAAATTTTGGCTAAGACTACCCGTTTAGCCGGCAAATGCCAAAAATTATTCGCCGGACAACGCAGATAATCCCGGTATTGGCCAACGGTTTTTACCGGCGCCGTGGGAACCTGGCGGGGTGTTTTGCCCGGTTCTTTGACTCAGGTCATTCAGTCCGCCTGAATTAGGCGTATAAATAAATACTGACGTTCTGAAGATTCAGCGTTAAAGAGCCAGTTCAAAATATAAACCTGATACCGACAGAGCGTATGCAAACTGGAGGGACAGAAATGAACAGGACAGTACTTTTACTTATCTCCACATGCTTTCTGATCGCTCAGGGCAGTATCGCCCTGGCCTGCGAATACAAACCCGGCGAAACAAAATTCCTGGACTACGCCCACTGCCGTTATGACGCAGACAGCATAGAGGTCGTGTCATTACCGGAAGGCTCCACCTGGGAAAAATGCGTATACCTGTTGGAGGCATTCAGGCCGCCAAAATTGCTGGCGGTGACCAAGGAGCAGGATGGCAAGGAAATGGCAAGCATCAGCAACCGTTCGCAAATTGGTAATCCCTGTTACCTGACAAAGCAGCATTGCGACGCGGCATTGAAAGCTTCGCAGCAATAAATCCGCAGAGTTGGCGAATCATGCCCGGGCCGCGCTGGTTTCGATGTGCCGTTTCAACCAGGTAAATGCGATCAGACCAACAAGCAGGTTGGCCGCAGTGCTGGCTGCAAACAGGCCGTCCAAACCGAAAAGCCAGCGGCCGATAAAGGCCAGCGGCAAGAAGATAAATATCACCCGTGCTGATGAAATCACAACGCTTGGCAACGGCCGGCCGGAGCCATTGAAACTGGCGTTCACCGACATGACGATACCGTAAGCGCCCCAACTCCAGGAAACGATCCAGATGTAATGTGCGGCCACCTCCCTGATCGGTGCGGAGTCTGTGAAAAGAGAGGCTAACAGCGGCGCCATCAGACTCATGCCAATGGCCAGCACCAATCCAAAACCCAGTGAAAAGCGCATGATGACCTGCCGGGCCTCAAGCAGGCGGTCGAATTTTTGAGCGCCGTAATTTTGTCCGAAAAATGGGCTGGAAACAGCCGACAGGGCATAAAAGGGGATCAATGCCATCGGCTCTAGACGCATGGCAATGCCGAAACCGGCCACGGCTTCGACGCCATAGCCCGCCACCATCGCCACGACGATACCGCTTGAGACCGGAATGATGGCATTGGTGACCATTGCTGGAATGCCTATTTCCAGCATGTGTTTCCATGAATCAAGAATATCCCTGAAAGGTGCGATGATGCTGGCAAATACATTCAGCCGGCTATGAAGGTGCCAGATGGTAAATATCAACATTGTCGAAACTGATACCAGTGTTGCAACTGCGGCCCCCTGGATTTCCATGCGGGGAAAACCAAACCAGCCAAAAATGAATATCGGGTCCAGTATCAGGTTGAGTACTGCGGCCATCGTGATGATCTTGCTTTCCAGCATGGCGTTGCCACGCGCGCGGATTGAAGCCAGGCAGGTCCACAGCGCCGCGTTCATGGGTTCGACCCAGTACCAGGTGCCCATGTACTCCTTTATCTGCGGCATAACTTCATCCGGTGCGCCCAGCATTCCGAAAACGGGTTCGATGGTCGCAAGGCCAATAAAACATAGCACCAGTGCCACCAGAGTCGCCAACAGGGCAGTGTCCGTTGTCAGTCTACGAGCGAGGCCTTTGTTGTTCTTTCCCACGGCCCGGGAAATACACGAGGCCGCACCCGCTTCAAAGCCAATGCCAATACCGCCCAGCAACCAGATCACCGGCAGCACGAAGCCGATCGCCGCCAGTGGGGCATCACCGAGGCGGCCGATAAAGAACAGGTCAATCGCCTCGAATGAGAGGATCGCAACCAGCGCCAGGGCAAACGGCGTGCCTTGCCGCCTCAGGTGCCCGGCTACCGGCCCCCTTGTCAGATCAACGGCCATCCGTCGATGTTCCGCCTGGCACGTGCATTGTTATGTCGTTTTCCACCCGCTGTTGGCAGGCCAGCCTGTAGCCTTTGTCGCGAAGCTGGCGGGGAATCAGGTCCCGTTCAGTTGCATTTTCAGCAGGCAGCTGCCCAGCCTCCATTTTCACCTTGCATCTGCCGCATTCGCCACCACCACCACAAAGGGATGGCAGGTCGATATCATGGCTTGCCAGGGAAAGAAAAAGATTGCTGCCCTTCCTTAGCCTGACCTGGCAAGGTTTTTCCAGCGCTGGGCCGACCAGCGTAACCATGGCATAAGCACGCTTTCCGGCAAGATTCAAAAAATAGAAATCATGCCGGCTAAAACTGCCAAACAGCAACAAGAAGCCACTGATTCCAAGCCAGAGTGCAACCAGCGCCATCGTTATCACCAGTGGGTTATTAAAATCTTCCCGCCCGGTGTAATCCATGATGTGCAGCATCCAGAAGAAATCCCGTAGCCGCCAGAAACTGTTGCGTCGCTCAAGTATTTCACCGCTTGCGGCCGAGATATAGATGGCGGTGCCGGCTGTATCCGAGAAACTTACCTTCCAATATGGGCCTGAGCTGTCGCGTGTCTCCATACCAGGTGCGAGGCCCGCCGTGGTTTCAATGATGTCACCATCGCCGGTAAAATCTTCTTTCGCCAGTTTCTCGGCATCGGCTTTCCCGGTCACGATAACGGAGCCATCGACGGCGCTGAGAAGGGTGTCGCCCGCAGTATGCCGGATGGTGTAGACCGGTATACCCCGGCTGACCATCAGGCTGACGCTAAGGGCATCGGCCAGCTGCGAAGCGGGCAGTTCACCCGGTTCAAGCAATAAACCCGGCGGCAGGGGTTCCGGCTCATGCGGTGTCGTATCTGCCCATTGCCTCCCGCTGACCCTGGCGGGGTCGAGCAGGCTTATCACCAGACCGCTGAGGACCCACAGCAGGACCTGCAGGCCGATCAGCAAGCCAATCCATTTGTGCAGCTTTTTGAGGAACCTC
>CALBDB010000033.1 GCA_937927755.1 uncultured Lysobacterales bacterium | reverse complement strand
ATCCCTGCGTTCCAGCAGGATCTGGCGCTGTGCATCAAGCGTGGCACGTTCTTTTTCGACAGTGCCCATTTCATCGATCAAGGAAGCGAGTTCTTTTCGGGATTCCTTGATTTTTGACTGGTCATCATTTTTCTGCCTTTGCAAGGCAGCAGTTTCTTCAGCAATTTGTTTCTGACGACCGCCAAGCTCTTCGATCCTGGTACGCCCGGCATTCAGTCGGCTTTCCAGGTCGGCATTTTGCCTGTGGAGCTCGTTGACCTGTTGCTGCAACTCAGCGGAGGCTTTTTCTTTTTCGGCCAACGCGTCACGTTCGGTGCGGTTGGCCTCATTCATGTCCGTCCACAACTGCTGCAGCTTTCCGAGCTCCGCTTGTAATGACTCTATTTCCTGTTTTCGGGCAAGCATACCCGCCTGCCCGGACTGGCTGCCGGCCAGCCTGACCCAACCGGGTCCAATCCACTGGCCGTCAATGGTAATTGCGGATGTTCCATCACGGCTGCCCCTGGCCATTTTGAACGCCCTTTCCAGGGAGTCTGCTATCTGCACACGGTTCAGCATCTCGGTAATCGCGTCTGGCGCGGTGGCTTTTCCGGCCAGGCTGCCGGGCAAGGCCTTGACACTGGAGGAGCCGCTTTCAAGAAGCGTCAACTCAATTTCAGCGCCATCGCCTGCCGCAAGTTGCTCAAGGGCCGGCGAAAGACTGCCTGGGTCGTCCACCAGGATGGAATCAAGCCAAAACCCAAGCACCGATTCAACAGCGGCTTCCCAACCCTCCGCCACATCCAGCTGTTCGACCAGCCGTGGCGCCGACTTGAGGCCATTACTTTCAAGCCATTGCGTGCCCTTACCACTTTCGCGCGCGGCTTGCTGCAATGCCTTGAGTGACTCCAGCCGGCCTTCACGCCGATTGATTTCACCCTGTAGCTCGTGCTGTCCGGAGGTGCTGTCACGCAGGGCGAGACGGCGTATTTCCAGTTCCGAACGATCCTGTTCCAGTTGCTTTTGCTGTCCAGCCAGGTTTTTGCCAGTTACGCCAGCCTGTTTCTCAAGCTCTATGACTGCAAGGCTCAGTGCCCCGGTGTCGCTGCCCTCGGTTTCACCTGCAAGGTTTTCCAGCCGGGCTGAAGCATCCTGCATTCTTCTGTCCAGCATCTCGACGGCGGCACGCAGGCTGTCGGCCTTACGGTTCAATTCGTTGTTCCTGACGTGGTGTTTTTCCAGGCTCTCCTGCCAACTGGCTACCTCGGCCTCGGCTGCATGCATTTCCTCGTCTGCTTCGGTTTCTTCCTTTTGCGCCTTCTCCAGGGCGGGTTCCACTTCGGCCAACCGGCTTGTCAAATCCTCTACCTGCGCCCGGTCCAGCACCATGTGCTGTTCCATGTCCTGTAATGCACTCGAGGTTTCCTCGAATTCCTTCTGTTGCCGGGATTGCAGTTCGCGGTGGTGCTGAACGGTCTGCTCCAGCCGCGCAATATCACTGCCTATCGAATACAGTTCGCCCTGAACCTCGTTGAATGCTTCGCCAGCGCCAGCCTGCTCCTGGTGCAGGGCTTCCATACGCGCCTCTGTGGTACGTTGCTCACTGAGTTGCTCCTGCATGGCGGTTTCCTGAATGGCCAGGCCGGAACGGCCGGCTTCCGCGTCATTTTGCAGCGACTTCCAGTTCAGGGCGAGCAGGTTTGATTCCAGGTCACGTTGTTCAATTTTTAACTTGCGGTAACGCTCCGCAGCATTCGCCTGGCGTTTCAAGCGGTTAAGGTGACTGCCGATCTCTTCACGCAAATCCGTCAGGCGATCGAGGTTTTCCCTGGTATGCTTGATACGGCGCTCGGTCTCTTTGCGGCGATCCTTGTAACGCGAAATTCCAGCTGCTTCTTCAAGATGGGCACGGACCTCTTCCGGGCCGGCGTCGACCACCTGGGAGATCATGCCCTGCTCGATAATAGAATAACTTTTTGAGCCGAGCCCGGTGCCCAGGAACAGGTCGCGGACGTCTTTG
The DNA here is from genome assembly GCA_937927755.1 of uncultured Lysobacterales bacterium. GTDB lineage: Bacteria > Pseudomonadota > Gammaproteobacteria > Xanthomonadales > SZUA-36 > SZUA-36. The sequence continues at coordinate 3,881 of CALBDB010000033.1, read as the reverse complement.
CGCCGGCAACGTGTGCCATTCAGCATGTACATCGAGACACCATCCCGGCCTACAATACGCTTTACTGAAATCTCGTTGTAACCGGCAAATTCACCACCCATCCTGCCGGAGGAATTATCAAATACCAACTCCACGCTGGCGGTACCGACCGGTTTGCGGTTACTCGAACCGGAAAAAATGACATCTGCCATGGACTCGCCACGCAACACCTTTGCCGAACCCTCGCCCATCACCCAGCGGACTGCGTCGATGATATTGGATTTGCCGCAACCATTGGGCCCGACGATACCGGTCAGGTTGGTTGGTGCTGTAAAAGTGGTCGCATCTACAAAAGATTTGAAACCAGCAAGCTTGATTGCAGTCAGTCGCATAGATTGAATCTGTGGTCAGAGATGAGTAAAGTGCCCATCCAATTTTTATTTTCCGGAGCTATGATATGGCGACCCAGCCCAGTAGGGAACTGGAACTGTTTCCAAACCCCCAGCCAGAACGTGATTATACCATTCGGATCTCTATCCCGGAGTTTACCTGTTTGTGCCCGAAGACCGGCCAGCCCGACTTCGCCACGCTGTTGCTTGAGTATATTCCAGACCAGCAATGTGTAGAACTGAAATCTCTGAAAATGTATGTCTGGAGCTTCAGGGACGAGGGTGCGTTTCACGAAGCTGTCACCAATGAAATCCTGGATGACCTGGTCAGTGCCACTGCTCCACGATTTATGCGCCTGAGCGCCATTTTCAACGTGCGCGGCGGCATAGACACCACGGTAATCGCCGAGCACAGGGCGCAGGGATGGCAGCCACCCATGGAAGTCAAACTGCCGTAAACCACTTACAATTCATCGCTGGCTATGGCATCGATAGCCAAAGCGTGGATATCAGTTTTCATCATGTCATCCAGGGCAGCGTAGACCGCCCGGTGGCGTGCCAGCATATTCATGCCATTGAACTTCTCACTGACAATTGAGACGCTGAAGTGGCCAAGACCGCCTTTTGCGCCTTCATGACCCACGTGCTTGTGGCTGTCGTCATCCACATCCAGTGATTCCGGATCAAAGGCTGCCTCAAGCAGCGCATGGATGCGGTCAACGCGTCTTGAATTCATTTTGCTGTCCTCATGGCAATGCCCTGATAAATGGCCTGACATCAACGGTTTCATAGACACCGGCTTGCACGTAGGGGTCCGAATCCATCCATTCCCGTGCGTCTTCCAGCGAATCGAACTCTGCAATTATCGTCGAACCGCTAAATCCGGCCGGACCGGGGTCAGGCGAATCAATTTTCGGCATGGGCCCTGCAACCAGCAAACGCCCCTGCTCTATAAGTACCCTGACCCGCTCGAGATGGGCCGGTCGCGCCGCCATGCGCGCTTCAAGGCTGCCCTCGCGATCCAGGGCATGGATGACATACCACATTAAGCTATCCTCATATTTTTTAAGTGAGTGTACCTGACTGTCGCGTTTGCTCAAGGGTAAGTAAAAGATTAAAGCGATATTCCCCACCGATTACACAAATTTTTGTAGGAGCCACGTGCTCGTGGCGATGCTATTTTAGCCTGTGTAATCTGTGTAATCCGTGGAAAATTTCGCTCTCCAGCCTCTCAATCACGCGCAAACCTGCCAATTACATTGAGTGCAACACTTCAGCACAGGTAGAATACCCGCATTATGAGTGAGCGAATCGAAATCAACCCCTACGGGGCGCAGCCGCGCCAGTTGGATCATATCGTAGGGGTACTGGTTCGCGGTGGTTTGATTGCCTACCCCACCGACTCCGGGTATGCGCTGGGCTGGCGTTCAAATAACCGCAAAGCCCGCGACCGGGTTATCCGCCTGAGGGGGTTAGACCGGCATCATCACTTCACCTATTGCTGCCGTACGTTGTCCGAACTCGCGACACTGGTCAAAATACACAATTCCGACCACCGCCTGATCCGCCAATTGACACCCGGGCCTTACACCTTTGTGCTGGAATCGACCGGCAAAGTCTCGCGTAATGCCCAACTGGATAAGCGGCGTACCATCGGCGTGCGCATCCCCGACCATCCGGTGGTACAGGGTCTGCTGGAGGTACTGGACGAGCCCCTGTTGAGTTCGTCGCTGATCCTGCCTGACCCGGAAGGCAGAATCATGGACGCCGAAGACCTCTACGACGAGATCTACGGGCAGGTTGACCTGTTTGTGGACGCCGGCTACTGCCCGCTTGAACCCACGACATTGGTGGACCTGACTAGCGGCCAGCCTGAAATCCTGCGCCGTGGTGGCGGCGTGATAGACTTCCTTTAATGGAACCGGAAAAACAGCCAATATCTCACCAGGCCACGCGTGAAGGTGACCAGGAGGAAATGCCCTTTGCCCTGGTGCAGGGGCAACCGGTTACCGAGGTCCCGCATGACCTGTATATCCCGCCTGACGCGCTCGAGATCATCCTCGATGCTTTTGAAGGCCCGCTGGATCTTCTGCTGTACCTGATCCGGCGCCAGAACCTCGATATTCTCGACATACCGATCACTGAAATTACCGCGCAGTACGTGGAATATATCGAGATGCTGCAGGACCTGCAGTTTGAGCTGGCCGCGGAGTACCTCGTCATGGCCGCGATACTGGCGGAAATCAAGTCCAGAATGCTGCTACCCAGACCCGCCGGCGATGATAATGACGAGGCCGACCCGAGGGCGGAGCTGGTCAGACGTCTGCAGGAATACGAGCGCTTCAAGCAGGCCGCCGAAGACCTCGATGAACTTCCCAGGCTGGGCCGGGATTTCAGCCAGACCGAGGTACACGTGGAAAACAAGTCGGTCGTGCGTTTGCCACCCAAGGTTGAAATGCGCGAGATACTGATGGCCCTGAAGGACGTCATAAACCGGGCGGAGCTGTTCAGCAGCCATCAGATTTCGGGCGAGCCGCTTTCGGTGCGGGAACGCATGTCCCGCATAATGAGTTCGCTAAGCGACAACCCCTACCTGGAGTTTCAGCAGTTATTTGATCCCACGGAAGGCCGCAAAGGTGTCGTTGTCAGTTTCCTGGCCATAATGGAATTGACTCGTGAACAGCTTGTTGACCTGGTCCAGAATGAACCTTTCGGGCAAATTTATATAAAATCACCTGACTGAAAGATAGTTTAATTGAACAGACAAAGACAATTGGCACATAAAAATATTAACCGGCTGCCTTGCAGAAAATGACAGAATCAAGCGACATAACAGAATCATCCATGATACAGGGCGAACAACTCCAGCAAATACTGGAAGCAGCCCTGCTGGCAGCAGGCCAACCACTTTCGCAGGTACAGTTGGCGGCTTTATTCAGCGATGATGAGCGCCCACCCACCGGTGAGATCAGCCGTGCGCTTGAACAGCTCAGGCTCGATTGCGCCAGCCGCGGCGTGGAACTGACAAAAGTGGCCAGCGGCTACCGCATGCAGGTCAAGCAGGACCTGAATGAATGGGTATCACGCCTGTGGACGGAACGCCCGCAACGTTACTCGCGCGCACTACTCGAAACCATGGCCCTGATCGCGTACCGGCAACCGATCACCCGTGGTGAAATCGAAGCCGTGCGCGGTGTGTCGGTCAGCACCAATATCATCCGCACCCTGCAGGAGCGGGAATGGATACGCGTGGTTGGACACCGGGATGTTCCCGGCAAACCTGCTCTTTTCGGCACCACAAAAACCTTCCTGGATTCATTCAACCTGCAGAATCTCGATGACCTGCCGACGCTGGCTGAAATCCGTGACATGGAAACCCTCGAACCCGAATTGAAACTGGAACCTGCGCCCCCGGCGGCAGATGTAACTGCGCCTGACGATGAGGCCGGTGAAGAATCCGGCGATGATATGGAAGATGGTGCCGATGACCTGGACGATGATAAGGACGATCTG
>CALBDB010000032.1 GCA_937927755.1 uncultured Lysobacterales bacterium | reverse complement strand
GTGACCGAAAAACATGAAATAAACGAATAAAAGTACAAACAAAAGTCAAAATCCGGCATCAGCCGGAACGCAAACCTCGCATCGAAACCCGAGCTACAAAATCACTCATCTTACAAACGAGTTTTTCAACAGAATAGGCCGTTAGCGGACGCTCACATTGCTCAAGTTCACGCCTGACGAATGGCGGCTTTGCGCTCAGGAGCGGAAGTCCGGTTCCTGACGCTGCGTATGACAACAAACGGCCAAAAGCAGCACTCATTGGGTCTGGGTGAGCAAAATACGTTTTCGATCCATTGCAGATTATGAATCGACCAATTAAGCTAAAAGTCTGTTTCCGAAATTTGAGAACGCGTATGCCTTTACTTAAACGAATAGTACCTTTTTGCCTAATTTTTATTACCACTCCGCTCCTTTCGGCCGAACCCATTATTTATCCTGCCGGGGGTCAATCCCCCGAACAGCAAAAACAAGACGAAGGTGAATGCCACGTATGGGCCGTAGACAGTTCTGGCGTAGATCCTGCTTCGCTTGCTTCAGAAACCGCTCAGCAGCAATCTGAGGTTGCTCAACAGGCATCCCAACCGGCACCTGCCCCTGAGCAACGCCGTGGTGGTGCACTAAAAGGTGCAGCAGCAGGCGCTGTTGTCGGAGAGATTGTTGACGATGACGCGGGCAAAGGCGCAGCATATGGCGCCGCGGCTGGTGTTATTTCGCAAAGAAGAAGGAATAGAAAAGCAGAACAACAAACAGCACAACAACAACAGCAAATGCAACAGCAAGCCGCGCAACAACAGCAGGAGTTGGCAGTAAATCAACAGGAACAATTGGAAGTTTATTATCGAGCCTACTCAGCTTGCCTGACTGGGAGGGGATATACGGTTAATTGAGTAGTACATTTTTGGCCGTGATCTGTGATGGCACTGAATGCAGAATTTATTTCCGTTTGTAGTTTGAAGCAACTGTTGATGTAGAGAGTTTTATTAAGTTGAAAGGCGGCTTGTGGCTGTGGATTCAATGGATCGTCGCAACACAGGCATTAAATCTATCCGCTGGAAGCGGACACACGAATCAGATTTAAGCTAGATCTCAAACCAAATCCACCGCAAACCGCTTCAAATCGGCCAATTTCACAATCTTCAAACAAGCTGCATGGGTTGCTTGCAAGATCACATGTGGTGCTACCCCCGCATCCAGGGCCTCCTGCCAACGGGCAGCGCACAAACACCATTGATCGCCGGGACGCAACCCCGGGAAACCGAACTCGGCATGTGGCGTCGACAGGTCGTTGCCCACGCTGCGCGAGTACTCCAGAAACTTCCTGGTAACACGAACGCAAACGGTGTGCGAGCCCACGTCGGCGGGTTCGGTATTACAGCAGCCGTCACGGAAGTAGCCGGTTAGCGGGTTTTCAGAACAAGGGGCGAGTTCTTCACCCAGTACATTTAGTTTTGCATCCATGGGGAGTTGGTTCTCAATAGAGGTTACGGTGTTGTTAGTTTATACGGGATTGTTGCGGGGCGCGCCTCCCACAGCTTAGCGAGTGTACTTAAAGAGCATCGCGACGCGAGCGTCGCTCCTACAGGCGGCAGGGCGCTTGTTTGTTGGGTTGAAGCAAATTAATTGTTGGCCGATTGGTGTCTATACTTAGACTGACTGACGAAATCAGCTGAGAAATGATTATGAACTTGCGCGCTCTCCTTTTTATCACGCCCATGGTTTTCACCTTCAACTGCTTTGCCAACACGGCAGATAAACCTCAACTCGACCAGCTTTCCTGGCTAAATGGTTGCTGGAAAGGCACCGGACTGGGTGGTGAGGTTCAGGAATGCTGGGTGAGCTCTGCGGATGGGGTGTTCACCAGCGTTTTCCAGATGGCGAAGGATGGCAAGCAGCAGTTTTCTGAGATTGTCACGATTGCCGAGTTTGAAGGTACGCTTGGTATGCGGGTGAAACACTTTGATCCTTCCTTCAATCAATGGGAAAGCGACCAGGGTGTGGGGGTTACTTTTCCCTTCGTCGAAATGGGCGATAATTTTATCCAGTTCGATGGGCTGCGTTATGAATTGATCGATGCTGTCCTGCATGTGACCCTCGATATGAAGCAAGGCGACGGAACCCACCAGGTGAAGTTTGTCTATACCAGGAACTGACCGAAAAAATAGATCGCCAGAGCCAATACTTAGCCTGAAGCATTGAATTCAACTTTAGTCAGCTGCCGCACGCCCATTTTTCCTTGTGGAAGCGCGTTGATGCCGGAGGTTTCCTGCCTCATCGAAACCGATAACAGGCGCCCGTCACTGGCATCAAAGCGCCAGTTGGATGTGCGGCTTAGCGCTCCGTCACCACTGTATTGAAGCCCTTTGCCATCCTTTCCAAGTTGTCCTTTCGAACTGCTGGTCACGCTGACAATGGTATGGCCGTTGTCTTTATCCAGCGCAGTAACGGTGTGCTCAGTGTCCAGGATGCCGGCCGCCCAGGCCCAGCCTTCAAGCGAGCGTGTGTCGCGAGAGGTTGTCCAGGTCGTACCGACAGATACCGGACCCTCCGGGAGCATGGGTAGTATGTCAGCCAGCGCCAGCCCGATGGGGTAGTCGGCCCCGATCACATCACCAACCGGTATCTCCAGGTCATTGCCCGGGTCTGAGCGCTGTAATGCGTTGCCGTTGTCATGTTTTGAAAATGTGATGCTCTGACCTGTCAGCTTTGAGGCAGGTAGCCGTTGCTTCATGCCGTGCGTGGTGTAGCTGGCCCTGGCCTTGTTGACCGTAACTAAAACAATGTCTTGCGCTTCGCTGAGTTCAAGATCCATTCGAAATTTACGGCTTGCTATTGAATCACGCCCGTCGGTGCTGATGTCATGGCTTACAGACAGCCTGGCCTGGCCGCTTGGGTTGCCGTAACTGAGTTCAAGTTGTTCAGACGCTGAATCACCAACTGCCAGGGAAGCTGATGTCAGTACGAGGGTGGTTGTGAGGTAGATCGCTGTTGTTTTCATGGGGCAAACTATAGGCGGCGAATGTCTACCGGTTTTGTCGCGGTTATCACAAAATGTAACGCCGTGATGGTGAAGCCCCCGCATTTTGTTACAGCGGCGCCTGGCCGGTGCATAAAAACGTCCATCCCTGTGACAAATTGTGACAAACCAGACATCAGCGATAGACACATCGCCGTTAACCTGTGCCCCATGAAAATCCTGGCAGCATCTGCATGACAGCATGGGGACAATTCCTGATGGCAAATAAACGTATATGGTGGGCGCTGGCCGCAATTGCGCTGGTGGCCGCGGGTCTTAACTATCCCTGGTCCGTCGAGGGCCGCGTAGATCAACAACAGCTGCGCCAGACCGGCCGTGTGGATTTTAGCCAGCTCACAGAAACCGTGATATCGACCGGGGTTATCCGGCCGATGGTGGGCGCGGAGATCAATGTCGGCTCGCGTATCTCCGGTACGGTGGTCAATTTGCCGGTCGGTGTGGGAGACAGGGTCGAGGTTGGCCAACTGCTGGCCGAACTCGATACAACTGCACTGGAAGCCGCAGCCGACCAGGTGCGGGCGGATGTGGCACTGGCCCGGCCCCGCGTGGCACTGGCCGAGAGTGTCCTGGAAAGACGCCGGCAGCTGGCAGGGCAAGGCCTGGCCTCGGCTGAAGATCTCGACACCGCGCAACGTGACCTTGCGGTGGCGCGCGCTCAGCTCGAAGCAAGCAAGGCGCGCTTGCGTTCGGCTGAGATCATCCTTGGTTATACACGAATTACAGCGCCGCTGGGCGGGGTAGTCGCCGAAGTTACAACGCGTGAAGGCGAGACTGTCGCGGCAGATTTCTCGGCGCCCACTTTTGTAACTATTCTCGACCTTGACCGTTTGGAAGTGCTGGCCTACGTAGATGAAACAGACATTGGCAGGGTCAAGGCCGGCCAGGCCGCTACATTTACCGTTGATACCTATCCGGAGATGGAATTCAAGGCCGTTGTCAACTCAATCCAGCCACGCGCAGAGCTGCAAAACAGTGTCGTGAACTACGTCGTGCGACTCGATTTTGAACCCGTTGATGACTATGTCCTGCGCCCCGAGATGACCGCCCACGTGCGCCTGGTGGTCGCAGAACGCAACGATGCCCTGACGGTGCCGCGTAGTGCACTCACGCGCCGTGACGGCCGCCAGTTTGTGCTGGTCCAGCGTAGCGACGAATGGGTCGAAACCGCTGTCAGGACCGGTTGGCGCTCGGAAAGCACGGTAGAAATTATAGCCGGTGTCAACCAGGGCGATGTCATCGAACTCAACCCAACAAGGAGAACCAGTAAATGATCCGATTACGCAATATTTCAAAATCATACCAGCGCCCCGGAGAGGGTGAGCTGAAGGTGCTTAAAGACGTCAGTTTTGATGTTGAACGGGGTGAGTTTGTCGCCATTGTTGGCTCATCGGGCTCGGGCAAAAGCACCCTGATGAATATCCTGGGCCTGCTCGACTCACCGGATTGCGGGGAATATGAGCTGGCGGGCGCCAACGTTTCCAGCCTGTCGGCAAGCGAATTGGCCGGAATCCGTAACTCTACCATCGGCTTTGTATTTCAACAGTTTCACCTGTTGCCGCGCACCACCGCGATAGAAAACGTGGAACTGCCAATGGTATACAGCAACACCATCAATGGTGACACACGCAAAAAAGCCATCGATGCACTCTGCCGCGTGGGGCTCGAAGAACGCCTCACACATTACTCCGGTGAACTCTCAGGTGGCCAGCAACAACGGGTTGCGATAGCCAGGGCACTTATCAATGACCCTGACATTATCCTGGCCGATGAGCCAACGGGAAATCTTGACCAGGACTCAGGCCGCCAGATCATGGACCTGTTCCGCAAACTGAACGATGCGGGTTCAACCATCATACTGATCACCCACGACCCTGAACTCGCCAGCCAGGCCTCGCGCCGGGTGTTTATTCATGACGGCCGCCTGTCCCATGCCGAAGCAGTGATGCAGTCAGACCGGATTAACATGGCATTCGTGAGTGGCTCGCAGCCACAGGGACTTTCCCATGAATAGAAAACTTCTTTTGAAAAACAGCCTGCGAATCATGTTTCGTAACAAGCTCAGAACACTGTTCATGAGCATTGGTGTGATGATTGGCGTGGGTACACTGATTGCCGGCCAGTCACTTGGCAGCGGCGCCGAGCAACAGCTTAACCAGCGTGTGAATAAAATATTCAGCCCGGGCAGCATCATGCTCGTGTCCGGGACACTCACCAATGCAGATGTTGAAGCCGTCGAGCAGCAAATGGAGCAGGTAGTCGCCAGCGCGGCCCGCTTTGGGGGTGGTGAATCCGAGATCAGCTACCAGGGTGTCAACCACAAGGCCGCAGTCTTCGGACACACGGTCGAGGGCGAGACGGTATGGAACCGAAGCGTGATCGAGGGCCGCTATTTCACCAACAGTGATATGTCAAAAACAGCCCGGGTCGCATTGCTTGGTCACCGTTTATCAGAATTGCTTTTTGGTGCGGACGGTGATCCGATCGGTGAGGAGATACTGATCGCTTCAGTGCCGTTTCGTGTCATCGGTGTGCTCGAGCCTGCCGGAATCGACCCCCATGGTGAAGACCGTGATGAAGACATCTACATACCCATCACCACCGCCATGCGGCGCCTGAACAACACCGAATACATCGGTATCGCCAAGCTGCTGGTAAGTGATCTCGAACAGGTCGACGAGGATGCCGACCAGGTTTCAGAGATCCTGCGCAAAGAACACAATATTGCGCCGGGGGAGGACGAGGATTTTGCGATTTACTCGTCTGAATTTGTCGGCCGTATGGTCGTCAAGACAAACCGTGTATTGAATGTTTACATGGTCGCGGCCGCAGGCGTGGTGCTGCTGGTGGCGGCCATCGTTATCGCCAGTATCATGCTGGTGGTCGTACGCGAACGTGTTGCCGAAATCGGTTTGCGCAAGGCCCTGGGTGCGACCGAACAGAACATTGGTTTCCAGTTTCTCATCGAAGTTGTGTCGGTGACCCTGGTATCGGGTCTGCTGGGAGTTGGCCTGGGCCTGGGCGCCGCCAATCTTGTTTCACTATTTACTGGTATGCCGGTGATCGTCACCACGGATTCGATTGCACTGGGGCTTGGCGCCGCCGCGCTGGTTGGCATCGCCTCGGGCATAGCGCCTGCGCGCAAGGCTGCCCGTCTCGACCCGGTTGAAGCATTGCGGTGAACTGGGGGCGCAACCTCAAGCTTTCGTTACGGGCCCTGTCGCGGGCCCGTGTCCGAAGCTTGTTGTCTGCCAGCAGCATGATGATAGGAATTGCAGCGGTGACACTGTTGTTCGGGGTTGGCGCCGGCGCTGAGAAAGCCTACCATGCTGCGCTTGAAACCATGGGTAAAAACCTGCTCTCGGTCGGTGCGCAACGTAAACAGGGCAATGCCCTGCGCGGCAGCAACCAGCGTTATCAAACCCTGACACTCGACGACTGGCGCGCCATAGGCGACGAACTCGACAGTATCGAGAGGGCCGCACCCATTGCGATGAACAGTTTTGATCTGCGTTACGGTGGCGTATCCAGGAAAATGACTGTAATAGGAACCACCCCCGAGTTTCAGACCACCAACAACCAGCCTTTACAGGCAGGACGGTTCATCGATGAGTATGATCTTGACGACGCAAGCCGGGTGGCGGTCATTGGCTCCCAGGTTGAAAAAGCGCTATTCGACGGCAAGCCCGCAATTGGTGAACGGATGCTGGTCAATGGCGCACCCTTTATCGTCATCGGCGTGCTCCGGGAAAAAGGCGTTGACCCAACCGGCTCACCACAGGACGACCGTATCCTGGTGCCCGTCACCACCGCCTTGCAACGATTACTGGGTGTTGATTATATCGACCGTATATTTGTGCAGGCGGTGTCAAAACCCATGATCGCAACCGCCATTGAGCAGGTGCGCGAGTTGCTGCGTGCACGTCATGGCCTTGCGGATAGCTCTGCCGATGACTTTACCGTGCGTGACCAGGCGGCTGTGCTGAGCGCCATGACAAGGACCGAACAATCGCTGTCAAAATTCCTGACCGGTATAGCGACGCTGACCCTAGGCCTTGCCAGTGTCGGCCTGCTGGCGGTTTCACTGCTGTCGGTACGGGAGCGCCAGGGCGAGATCGGCCTGCGCCTTGCGGTCGGGGCCATGCCGCGACAGGTTCTTGCGCAATTCTTGTCCGAGGCGGTAATAATTGCCATTATCGGCGCACTGGCGGGTTTGCTCGTGGGTGTTATTGGCATTATTGTGGGCGCATGGTTACTGGAATGGCAATTGGCGTTAACCGGGAAGAGTGTGTTGTATACATTTCTGATCTCACTGCTGCTGTCCCTGGCGTTTGGGGCCTATCCCGCATTGCGCGCGGCCAGGCTCGATCCGATCATCGCTTTGCGGAGTGCGCAATAATATGAATCTTGCCAATGTGACACAAAACCATATTCTGATGGTTGACGATGATGTCGACCTGAACGCCCTGGTAACAGAATACCTGGCACGTTTTGGTCACCGCCTGGTCACCGCCACCACCGCGGCACGCGGCATGGCGGAACTGCGGCGTGAACAACCGGACCTGGTCATACTGGATATCATGTTACCCGATACCGACGGTCTGACCCTTTGTCGTGAAATCCGCAGCGAATATGACGTACCCATCATTATGCTCACCGCCCGCGGTGAGGTCGCCGACCGCGTCCTGGGCTTGGAACTGGGTGCTGATGACTACTTGTCAAAGCCCTTCGAGCCAAGGGAACTGGTGGCTCGTATCCAGTCTGTTATCCGCCGGTCAACCAACAGGAAAAACCCCGAAGTACTGGCCAGTGACGGCCTCAGCCTGGCGAAGGAAACCCGGCGGGTAAAACTGGATGGAAACGATATCGAACTGACAACTATGGAGTTCGAGTTATTAATGGTACTGATGGAAAGTCACGGCCGGGTGCTGTCGCGCAACCGCCTGATTGAACGTTTGCGGGGTATCGATGCGGATGTCTACGACCGTTCAATCGATATGCTGGTCAGCCGGCTGCGTGACAAACTTGGCGATGACTCGCACGCACCGCGCTTTATTAAAACGGTACGTCTGACCGGGTACCAGTTTGTCGGGCAGATCAATACATGAGCCGGCAGGCACCACGGGACAAGCCGGAAACAGAAGCTGGTTCAAGCCTGCTGATGCGGCTGGCCACTTCCAGCGCATTACTGGCGCTGGCCGTGGTCATGATCGCGATCATCTTTTTCCATGCCATGAGGGGTGAAATTTTCGAGTCTGCCTTTCAATCACCGTTGCGGGATTGGAGTGCGACGATTGCGGGCCACATAGGCAGCGACCCCGGCAAGGCGCAGGCTGTGGCCAGGACCCACAAGGTAGGTATCATCATATCCACCGCAGATGGGAATTATGCCTTTGGACCGGATGGCGAACCGGCCGATGCCGATCAGTTGCTTGAAGATACTTCACGTTTCCGGCGGATTGATGTTCACGTTCAGCACGGTGAACACGGCGGGCAATTGCAATATTCATTCATGCTGGACAAGGAGCAATTCGATGACAATCGCAATCCATTGCTGTTCAGCCTTGTCGTGCTGCTACTGGTTACCATCGGTCTTGCCTACGCCAGGCAGCTACACCTGTTGCGTCCGCTCAAATGGCTGCGTAGCGGCGTGGAAGCAGTATCAGAGGGTGATTTTTCAACCCGCGTACCGGTGGTGCGTAATGATGAGATCGGCAAGGTTGCGCGTTCATTCAACCAGATGACGGCGCGTGTGCGGGAGATGATGGACGACCGGGAACGTCTGCTGGCCGATGTCAGCCACGAACTGCGATCGCCGCTGGCCCGGATCAAGGTCGCACTCGAGTTGTTGCCGGAAGGTGATAAGCGTGACTCAATCAGCCAGGACATCAGGGGCATGGAATCGTTGACCACCGCGTTGCTGGAACGCGAACAGGTCAGGAGCCAGTCAAGCCATACCAATCCCCAAAGGATCAACCTGGTGACCCTTGCTGCCGAGGTAATTGACGGCTTCAGCGCCCCACCGGGTGTGCAACTCAATGTACCGCCACAAAACCTGAGCATCACGGGCGATGCGGCGCTGATCAGGATCCTGATCCAGAACCTGGTTGATAACGCGATTAAATTCTCACTTGACGACAGCTTGCCGGTTGAAGTCAGTCTGCTTGGGACCGATGACGGGGTTCAGATCATCGTCGATGACGACGGCGAGGGAATCCCCGCAGACCTCGCCGACAAAATATTCGAACCTTTTGTAAAGCTCAATCCTGCCAGGGGCCACCGTGCCGGTTACGGTCTGGGTCTGAACTTGTGCCAGAGAATCGTCCAGGCCCAGGGTGGCAGCATAGAAATACAACAGCGCGAACCCCGCGGCACACGGGTGCTGCTAAATCTGAAAAAGTAATTTGTAACCAGGAGGACTACAGGGCAAGTTCAATGATCAGGGCGATCAACTCGTCCTTGCTTATCGCATTATCGTGATTCGCATCGAACTGTTTGAATATATCGCTGCTGAATTCAAACTCATTTTCATACAACAGGGATTCGGCCAGGGCAATAAACTCGCTCCTGGAAATCACACCGTCATTATTGACGTCAAAGACGTCAAACAACTCAGCAGCCATTTCTTCAATATTCATACGTAAAGTGTAATTGAAAATTGCACCTTATTCTGAATTTTAATGCGATATGGATAAAAACCCGGGCGGGCAAAGGGCTCAGCCGGAAAATTCATCAAAGACAATACCCCAGGCTTTTAGTCTCGGCTGGCTTATCAACGAGTCCTTTTTACCCAGCATGAAGTCGTGAAGATGATGTGCCACGGCCGGATAAAAATCTGCACCAAAACGGCTTTTGATCTCGCTCGCGAAGCGGGAATTCAGAAATTTGAACGGACTCTTGATCAGCTTTTCGGTAACTTCCTGCTCATCCGTGTGCAAATACACCGCGGTTGAATGGCCCAACGCACGCTGGGCTCTTTCGATCGCCCTTACGTACTTATCGGGGTCGTTACACAAGACCACGCTGACCCTTTCTTTGCCCGGCGGCAGCCACACGCGATTGAAGATGCCATTAAACGGCTCCCTGAAGTGGTGCTCTTTTGACTGCAAGGAAGGGCTTACGTCAATGAGGCCAAACCTTGCATGGAGCAGCCAGTTATGTCCGCTTTTGTAATAATCCTCCTGGCCGATGCCAAATGCGGCATTACCGGCAACCGGCCCCTGCACAAACATGCATTTGCCACTGGCTATCTTTGGAAAGTTATCACCAGCTTTTAACATCAAGGCCATTACCAGCGCGTGGTCCCGGCTATTCCAGCCCGCATCAAATTCACCATCGCTACCGATGAAGCTATTGGAGTAAAGCAGGTGATTGATCTCTTTCTTGAACGCGGCCGTGCCCATCATGCGCGATTTATCGATCTTGCTGGCATCAACCATGTCGTGCTCCCCTGGGGTTGCACTTATTAAAGCAAAAAAAATCTTGCCCTGTAATTGAGGGAGGTCAACTCGCCGCGAGACGAGCCTCTCACATCACGAATAATCGCGACGAGCACGTCGCTCCTGCATACCAGCCAACGCCTGTGTGAGCGAACGGCGAAGCTGGTCGCGATTTTGCACAACTCCCACGAGAGTGGAGCATCGCGACGCGAGCGTCGCTCCTACGGTTCAGGTTTTTTTGGGGGGCGGCTTTTTCTCCGGCTTGTGGTCGCCGATCTGTTCCTTGAGCGGGCAAACAGAAAAGACGGGGCATTTTTTACAACCAACTGCAAGTGCGACCGGGCAAAGCGTCATGGTGTTCTCCTTTGCGTTTAAGAGCTACCCACCATTTTAACCTCATCACCGATGATCTCACCAACACTGGCGGTACTGTGGATCTTTAGCTCAACCGCGTGTTCAAAAATCAGGTCTCCGTGAACCACGACGTCCTGGCCGATTTCCACCTGTACGGGTTTGCGCCGCTTGCTACTCCAGCCTCTGGACTGCCGAACCACCACGTTGCCGGATACTTCGGAACCGTCCAAAATTCGAAGCTGGCCATTTACAGTCTCGACATCGCCCGCAACAGTGGTGCTTTCCAGGTGGATACCGCCATTGACGCTTTCGACATTGCCGCCCACCTTGCAACCCGGCTGAAGTTTAATCGTGCCATTGACCGCATCAATACCCCTGTCAACCGTGACATCATTACCCAACTTGATGGAGCCATTGACCGCCTCGACAGAATCAACAAACGAATTGCTGCCGATGCGAATCGAACCGTTGACCGAATCTACATCGCCGGCCGTGGTGTTTTCTTCGATGTGAATACCCTTGTTGACGGTGCTGTAGCTACCGGATGCCCCGGCCACTGCCGGCAATACAACCAGGGCCGCCAATGCCACTGCGGTGAGAAACTTGAAACAATTGTTCATCGATTACTCCATTAGGTTTGGGGTTACGACATTTGACGGTGAAGTTAAGCGATGGGTTTATACCGCTAACGTTGATGGGAAATAAATGTAGGGCCGGAACAGCCTGTAGGAGCGACCGGCGAAGCTGGTCGCGATTATATTCAGGATGAATGGTATATCGCGATGGAGCACATGGCAGGGATTGTTCCCTACAATCCCCTGCATTTCCTCCGTCCGTGGAGGTCAGATGTGCGGCGCGATTGTGTCGGGTTTGCACTGGGTTGAAAAGAGCATCGCGGCGAGCACGCCGCTCCTACAGGTAGAATCCATGCAAGCGAATTAACCGCTCTTTTCAATGATTGCAGATTTTATCTTGTGCGGTGTTGAAGCCGTCAGCATGTGCAACGAATTTACCCCGGCTTTCCAGGAAATCGATCACCGCAGGTACATCCATACCGGCCTGCGAACAGGAATGGAACCTGGCATCCGGCCCGAAGCGTTCGATGATGGCCTGCGCCAGTGACTCACGGCTGAAACCACCATCCTGTTCCAGCATCATGTGCATGACTTCGTGGGCATGTATTTCCATCAACTCCGGCTCCATTGGGAAAGCGCTCATTAAAGCAAAAAAGACTTTGCCCTGTAATTGAGGGAGATCAACCGAAAGATGTTACGGGTCGCCCTTTCTTCTTAAAGCGGCACCGCATAGAGCTTGCCCGAAGCAGTACCCAGGTAGGCCACGCCCTCGTGTACTGTCAGGCTCAATATTGCGTTGAGCCCGGTAAGAAATTTATTGATGCTCCAGCCGGTTGCCTGGTGAGGGCTCAGGTCCTTCGGTTGGATTTTTGGATCGAAGAAGCTTTGGTACGAGCCGGTCTTGTCGGTCAGGGCTTTGATTTGCTCGCCATCACCGGATACCGTGTCCAGCCGGAACAGCTGGCCGCCCAGGCTACCGATAATCAGTTGGTCACCGTGCAGTTCAGGCTGGGCAAAAATCAGTGATCCCGTTTTGAAGAAGGTGTTTTGCTCACCACCCTTGCGGTTATAGCCCAGCACGGCCTTGCCGTCGGAAAGCCCGAAAAAAACGCTGTCTTCGGTGACCACGGCCGCCGAGCCAACCCAGCTGGTGCCCACTTTCACGCTCCAGGCTTCTTCACCGGTTTCTGCTTTCAATGCATAAAAGTAGGTGCCGCGGGCGCCGACAAATACCGCGTCTTTATAGACCACAGGATTGAGGTTGAAGCCGTAATAGCCAATCCACTTCGAAGCAGCGCCGCGGGGCGCCAGTGCTTCGTGCACCCAACCGGTTTCGCCGGTTTCGGCATTGACGCTGTAGAGTTTGTTATCCCAGCTCCCAACCATTATCGAGTTTTTGTAGCTTGCCGGGTCGGCTGTTACCGGGCCCATAGCGGCGTGCCAGATTTGTGATCCGTCACTGGCGGAAACCGCATAAAGCCCGTCGTCGCTGCCAAAATAGATCATGCCGTCTTTGAATAACGGGGAGGAACGATACCAACCCCAGGGATCCGGCAGGGTTTCGTCACCCCAGCCCCAGGAAGATCCTGCCACTAAAGGGCCCTTGTCTGGCTTGTTGAAAAACCACTTTTGCTCACCGTCCCTATCCAGTGCATGCAGGCCTGCTGAAGAATGGACGTATAGCGCATCCCCGGCCACCGTGATGCTGGCGGCGATTTCGGCTTCGAGATCTATTTTCCAACGCAGCTTGCCGTTCATTTCCAATGCGTAGAGGGTTTGGCCGGCTGCTATATAGATGGTGTTTTCGCGGATGGTGGGTTTGGCCTTGACCATACCTGTAGTTTGAAATTCCCAGGCAGTTTGGGCAGCGAACGCGTTACCACATAGCAGCAGGGTAAGAAGCAGAAGGCGTGTGGTTAATCCGGACATTGGTATTCTCACTGGATAAGCGTAGTTGTACTAAATTATCTAACAAGGCGACCTGCCAATTGTATGCGCTCGGCGCGAATTTACTTCTTCTTACCCTGATTTTTGCAATTAATCTCAACATCCAGCACCCAAAGCCCTTTATTGACGGCACAGTCATACCTATGTAACAAGGATGAACTTTCATTAACTGTACACAGAGGAGTCTTATCATGACGCACGTATTACCCCCATTGCCATTTGCCAAGGATGCGCTTGAGCCCGTCATCTCGGCGGAAACCATCGACTATCACTACGGCAAACACCACCAGGCTTACGTGACCAACCTGAATAACCTGGTGCCGGGAACAGAATTCGCGGAAGCCTCGCTGGAAGAAATCGTCATGCAGGCTGACGGCGGTATCTTCAACAACGCGGCCCAGGTCTGGAACCACACCTTCTACTGGAACGGCCTGAGCCCGGACGGCGGCGGTGAGCCGGGCGGCGCGCTCGCAACTGCGATCGAACAGGCGTTTGGATCATTCGCCGCGTTCAAGGAAGCCTTTATCAAGTCGGCCGTGGGCAATTTCGGGTCCGGCTGGACCTGGCTGGTCAAAAACGGGGACGGCAGCGTGGCGATCGTTAACACATCGAATGCAGCCACACCGTTGCGTGACGGCAAGACGCCGCTACTGACCATTGATGTGTGGGAGCACGCCTATTACATCGACTACCGCAACGCGCGTCCGAAATACCTCGATGAGATCTGGAGGCTGGTCAACTGGGATTTCGTGGCTGGCAACTATGGCTGATAAGACTGCACGCGCACTTCAAGGCAATTGACACTGCCGATCACTGGCCACGGGCAGTCAGCTATCCGGGTAAATCTATCGTGGTTTCCTGTACCGGGTGGTGGCGTTTGTAAATGAGGAGAACCCGATGCTTTGGGTGAAGATGATTCACATCCTGTTTGTCATGTCCTGGATGGCGGGTATATTTTACCTGCCCAGGATTTTTGTTCATTTTGTCGAAGGGCAACAGGCCGGTGAGCAGGTTGACCGGCTGGCTATCATGGCGCGCAAGCTTTACGGCTTTATGACAGTCATGATGGTATTAGCGCTGGTTAGCGGGGTGGTTTTATGGCTGGCGTATGGCTTCAACGGCGCCTGGTTACACGTAAAGCTTTTATTCGTGGTACTAATGATGGTGTATCACTTTTGGGCGCGCACCAGGATGAGAGAAATGCAGGCGGGGCACCTGGACCACAGCGGTGTTTACTACCGTTGGGCCAACGAAATCCCACTTGTTTTGATCATCGTGATCCTGGTGATGGTGGTCGTAAAACCTTTTTGAAGCGGCAGGCGCGTACCGCGGCGAAAATCGCGACCGGCTTCACCGATTACCACTACAATTAAATATTTTGATCTTTACGGGAGACATTCTATGTATGAATCATCGATGGAATTGACCATGCTGATGTGGGCGTCCATTTTGTATGTTTTGCAGATCATGATCGGTGCGCTGGCGGCTGATATTCAGAATGGCATTCCGTGGGGGATTGGTAATCGTGAAGTTCGTCCCGAGGTGGAAGGCTGGGGCGGGCGGGCACAGCGTGCTTATGTGAATATGGCGGAGAGTTTGCTGCCATTTGCCTGCCTGGTGCTGATTGCCTATAGCCTGGATCGGACTGGTGAATGGAGTGTGCTGGGTGCCGAGATATTTTTGCTGAGTCGCCTGGCTTATGCGGTCTTGTATATAGGCGGCGTGAAGATATTGCGATCGCTGGCCTATTTTGGCGGGATCGCAGGAATGGTCTTGATAATTGTGCAGCTGTTTATGGGATGATGCCTGGGTTGCCCATTGAGCAACCGGCTCACTCTAAATACTATGCCGGGCACTGAACAACTCGACCAGCATGCACCGTCCATGGCGATGGATCGGGCCAGGATTCCAAACCTGGATCTGGCCCCCCTGTTTGCGCACGATGTTATCGCACGCAATGAACTGGAACGGCAAATTCGTGATGCCAGCTTGAATACCGGTTTTTTTTACGTTCACAACAGCTGTGTCGATGCTCGTGTTATCGAGAATGCGCTCGCGGCATCACGGGAGTTTTTCCTGATACCGGATGACAGCCCGGTAAAACAGGCTGTACATAATCGTTTTTTCAATGAGAAGAAGGGTTGGGGCCCCATTTTCGGTGAACCCACCTACCAACCAGGCACGCTGGCGCATGTTGAATCCTTTGATATCGGGCAGCAACTCGATATTGAGCGCCATCACGAACTGGGCATCGAGCCCAATGTCTGGCCGGAAATCCCCGGATTCCGCGACGCCGTGCTCGCGTATTATGAGGCTGTAACCGCTATGGGGCGCGCCTTGAGCAGGGTGTTCTCGGATATGCTGAACATGGACCGGGAATTCATCAACCGCCACAGCGGTGAAAGTGCACCCCGCACCATGCGGTTATTGCACTACCCAGCCAACCAGGCTCCCGCCGATGACCGCAATGTCGGGATTGCCGCGCACACCGATTTCGAGTGTTTCACCATCATCAACCAGACTGCAGACGGCCTGGAACTGACCAATACCAGCGGCGAATGGTACAAGGCGCCCTCGGATATCGGCAGTTTTACAGTCTTGCTGGGCGATATGCTGGAGCGCTTTTCGAATGGTGAGCTGAAAGCGACCGGCCATCGCGTGGCCAATACACCGTGGCAGCGTCTGTCGATGGTGCTGTTTTTTGCATTGGATGGGGATTACAAGGTGGCGCCGCTACCGCAATTTATCGGCCCGGACCGCCCGGCGCTCTACGCCCCCGTC
Organism: uncultured Lysobacterales bacterium; assembly: GCA_937927755.1. GTDB lineage: Bacteria > Pseudomonadota > Gammaproteobacteria > Xanthomonadales > SZUA-36 > SZUA-36. The sequence goes on along the minus strand of CALBDB010000032.1, from coordinate 5,859 downwards.
ACGCAGGATGACCACATTCGCAATGAACTGGAACACGCAGCTGCGAATGCCGAAATCTGAGAGTATCCCTGGAGTTGTAGGAGCGACGTGCTCGTCGCGATCTCTTAGGTCACGTTCAAATAAGAAAAAATCGCGACCAGCTCTGCTGATCGCTCCTACAAGAGGGCCAGGGTATTAAAATATTTCCAGGGCCTTTTTCCGGGTGGTTTCCAGGCCGGGGCCGTTGGAGACCGTGATTGCGTAACGGCCCATGCTCAGATCGCGCGTTGGGATGGTGACATCAAGCCGTGTACCTGCCTGGTTGACTGAAGGTGAATATTTTTTCCCCGCGAAGATGATGACGGACTCTGCACCAAAGCCCGCGCCGCTTATCGTGATTTTCGTTTCTTTTGCGCCATACAGGGCTGTCTTTGGGTTAACCTCGGTAATGACCGGGCCGGAAGTGGCAGCGGAACCAGCCGGCTCTGCCGTTAGGGTTTCCGCGGCAACGACCTTGTCAGCACTCACTTTATTCACCTGCTCTGCTTGACGCTGTTCTGATCCACTGCCTCCACTATCGGGTTTCACGTCCCCGGCGGTTTCAGCCGGATTAACGTCGCCATGTTTATCTTCCCCGCTGCAAATAATATTTGATTCGTCATCAAAACCAACAACATAAGAACCACCCGGACACATCTGGCCGGCCGGTGGCCGGTTTACCTGGGCTTTTTCGGCCGCGGTCGCCACCGATGAACCGACGATCATGCAAACCGCAACGATTGCTCCGAACACCAACTGTGCCAAGCGTGACTTCCGCGCCATCATATATTCTCTCCAGGACCATTCATGCCAATCATCATTGGCAACGATGAAAATTGAAGTTGGAAGAATAGCATACGGCAATGGTTCTGCATTGCCTGCAGAAAGTGAGACTACCTTTTTCTTTTCTACAGCTATACTCTTCGGCAATGCTGCGCGTCTTACACAAAATCAGGAGAGATCTGTTGGCCAATAGAAAGCTGGGTAATTACGTGTGGTACGCCATTGGCGAAATATTATTGGTTGTGACGGGTATCCTAATCGCCCTGCAAATCAACAACTGGAATGAAGAACGCATTGAGCAGAAGCAGATTCGGGAGTACGCCCTGTCGCTGGTGGGTGATTTGCAAAGGGATATCGAGATGCTGGTGCCAGTCACCAAGCAGATTGAACACCTGATACACCTTTCCGGCGAACTCGCCCTCTATATGCAGGGCCGGTCGCTGGCCGACATCAGCAATATTGACCTGTATGTTTATACCCGCGACCCCCTCTACCGGCCGTTCGAGTGGAACCGTGCGGCACTTGAGCAACTCAAGAGTTCTGGCTCTTTACGACAAATCAAGAACCAGCAACTGGCGATGAAGATTTCCGAGTACGATGCGCTCACCAAGCACCTGGACCAGGATTATTCCAACGATGAAAACAATATCCGCCAGGCTGCAGACCTGGCCATGCAGGTTGTCGATATGAACTACCCTGAGCGGGAACAGATTGTCGTCTACGATGATGACAGCGAAGAAGACCTGCTGGCTGCATTTTTTGATTCAAACCTGTACCGGCAAATCAAGAGCGATGACCTATCCCTGTTGACGGATGAGATCAACGAGGTGAGACGCGCCACCAACAACTTTATCTCCCTTGGTTACTACCTGAAGGCCCGTCCCGAGATAGAAATTCCGCGTTTGCGGACCAACGCGCTGGAGATCATTGAGCTGATCAATGTTGAGTATAGGCGGTAGGAGCCACGTGCTCGTCGCGATGCTCTTTCAACCCTGTGCAAACCTGAACCAATCGCGACGAGCACGTCGCTCCTACATGTCTTCGGGCTCGCCTTGCCACAAAAGCCTGTAGCCTAACTCGTCCGCCTCTTCTACATGCTCAAGCAGGGCGCTGAATTTCTCCTTGAACAGCTTATCTGCATGAGATTTTTCGTGTTGTTCGAATGATCTCCAGTAAGTCATGATCACAACGTGTTTCTCATGCTGGGAGGGGTTATTAATGGACCCTTCCTCTGATGCAAACCCTGTGAACTCGAAAACCTGGCCTGCGACAAAGCCACCCTCATCACGGTAGTTGTTCTTGACAACGTTGCACATCTCGCCAAGTTCCAGCTCCACGTCTTCGGCGGTAACGCCCTCTTTCAAATGAACCCGGTTGAAAAGCATGACGCAATCAAATGGAATGGTAATTGGATGAAACATTTTTAAATCCTCTTGATAACCATTATTACAAACTTATCCAGCCCGGTAGGTTTGGGGCAAGAATAAGTATTTCAATACTTTATTAATTATAGAAGATTCAGGGCTCTTGCTCTGCCGCAGAATTTAAAACTGCCTGCAGGAGCAACCGGCAAAGCCGGTCGCGATTGTTTCATATTCGTATGTGGTTGAAAAATCGCCGCTAGACGCGCCTCCCACCACGGTTTTTTGGACTAGAATTAGGGTGTATGAACATGATTCAGGAAATGTGGATCACCTGCCCGTATTGCGGCAAACACATCACGATTTTGGTGGATGGGTCGGTGGAGGAGCAGCAGTACATCGAGGACTGCCAGGTATGTTGCCGGCCGATGGATATCCGCGTGAGCGTTGCGGCCGATGGCCGTTGTCAGGTTGAAGCCCACACTGAAAACGACTGACCCAAAACAGGTTAAGATTAGCGCTGACCAGCCTTGAGGGTTCAGCGAATGCTTGTACGTTATTTATTGCCGGTGGCACTCTTTCTGTCATGCGTGGCCCACGCCGATCCGGTCCAGACCGCGGCACAAGTCAACCAGTGGCGGCAGTCTCATGAACAACAGATCGTGGATGACTTCGCCGAGCTTCTCAGTATTCCCAACGTAGCATCGGACACGGTCAATATCCGTAGAAATGCCGGTCACATCTCAACGATGCTTCAAAAGGCAGGTATGAACGTGGAGTTGCTGGAACTGGAAGACAGTAACCCGGTTATTTTTGCGCAAAGGCAAGCACCCGCTGCCACCAGGACCCTGATGATCTACATCCATTATGACGGCCAACCGGTCAACCCGGAAAACTGGGCTTCCGATCCCTGGGTGCCGGTAATGCGCACAGACATGGTCGAGAACGGCGGCAAAGCCGTGGCGATGAAGGCGCCGTTTGATCCCAACTGGCGAATTTTCGGGCGCTCAGCAGGTGATGACAAGGCCCCGATTGTTGCGCTGCAGTCCGCTTTACTGGCGCTCGCGGAGACGGGCATCGAGCCCACTGTCAACCTCAAGGTGTTCATGGAAGCCGAAGAGGAGGCTGGCTCACCCAACCTGCGCCGTATGCTGGAGACACACAAAGACAAGTTGGATGCGGACCTGTGGTTGTTCTGTGACGGTCCGGCACACCAGAGCCGGCGTTGGCAACTGGTTTACGGTGTGCGTGGCAGCTACGGTTTCGACCTGACGGTTTACGGCCCCAACCGCCCGCTACACAGCGGTCATTACGGCAACTGGGCGCCCAATCCGATCATGCTGTTGACCGATTTGATCGGCAGCATGCGCGGCACCAACGGCCATGTTTACGTGGACGGGTTTTATGAGCAGGTCCGGCCCCTGTCAGACCACGAGCAGGCCGCAATTGCTGCAGCGCCACCGATGGATAAATTACTGGCAACCGACATGGGGATTGGTTTGCCGGAAACCACCGACCGGATCGAGTTGGCCATCACCCGTCCGGCCATGAACCTGCGTGGTATAAGCAGCGGGGATGTCGGTGGCCAGGCGCGTAACGCCATACAGCCTTCGGCTTCTGCATCCATAGGGCTGCGCCTGGTTCCGGACCAGACCCCCGAATTCCTGCGTGCCGCCATCGAAAAACACATCACGGCCCAGGGGTACCACATCACCGATAATGAGCCCACCCGCGAGCAACGACAGAACTACCCGCGACTGGCGCGTATCAACTGGTCCAAATCAGGTGGTTACCCGGCTTACAGGGCTGATTTTGATAACCCGCTGGCAGTAAAAATTTCCGCCATGCTGGACGACTTATCCGATCGCACGCTGATCCAGACACCGACAATGGGCGGCAGCCTGCCACTGTACATCGTGGAGGATGTCCTTAGCACACCGATCCTGATCCTGCCGGTCGCCAATCACGACAACAACCAGCACGGCGCCAATGAAAACCTGCGGCTGCAAAACCTGTGGGATGCGATCGAGATTTACGCGGCGGTTCTGACGGGACTGTAACACTGTATATATGAGTAGAGCACTGCAATGACGGCCAAAGACACGCCAACACCCTTCATCCTCGTTCATACGCAGGATGGTTTGACAACACTGACCATGAACCGGCCCGAACGCCTCAATGGCTGGACCATGGAGATGATGAATGCCCTCAGGGAGGCTTTCAGTGTTGCGGCTTCGGATGATAAAACCAGGGTGATGGTTTTGACCGGTGCGGATCCGTATTACTGCGCCGGGGTAAACCTGGCCGGAATATTTCGCCTTGGCCACCCGCGTAAGTTGCACGCGATGATCGTGGAGCAGAACCAGGCACTGTTTGATATGTTCCTGGATTTTCCCAAACCCATACTGGCAGCTGTCAACGGGCCGGCCATTGGCGCCAGCGTAACTTCCGCGACCTTGTGTGACGGCATCATTGCTTCGGAAAACGCAACTTTCTCGACGCCTTTTGCAGCGCTGGGCGTGACCCCGGAAGGCTGTTCCAGTGTGCAGTTCGCACGCCTGACGGGGAAGGCAAATGCTGAAAGAATGCTTGCTGAAGAAGGCTGGAAGCCAACTGCTGAAGAGGCGCTTGCGGTGGGCTTGATCCAGTGGGTAGTCCCGCATGAAAAACTCGCGGAGGAAGCCCGGCGAATTACCGGTGAGTGGATTTCTTCGGGCGCGCAGCGCAGTATCAGGGGCGGTAGCGGGAGCGATGAGCTTAAGGCGGTTAATGCAAAGGAGTCGGTTGCACTGGCTGATGCTTTTTTAAGTGCGGATTTTATCAAGGCGCAGTTCAGGTTTTTGTGGAGCAAGAAGAAGTGGGGGCCGGCCACGATGTTCCTGGTAATGTTGGTCTCAAGGCCACTTTGGGCACGCTTGCTCTGACAAGACCCGAGTCCCACAAGGGTGGATACGCACTTGTAGGAGCGACGTGCTCGTCGCGATGCTCTTGTGGAAAGCCCGCCCCTGCGGCGATAATGCAGCACGCCATGTACCAACTGTTGAAAGACATCGCCCAACGCCCGCAGCCCTTTTCCCGATACACTGCAAAAGAGCTATGGACCCGGCCATTCTTGGCCCGGCAAATGCTGGAATTTCATCTCAACCAGGAAACTGACCTGGCTTCGCGCCGGTTTGAAACCATTGACAAGATTGTTGACTGGATCGATTTCCAGCTAGGCCTTCCCGGCAAGCGTCTTTGCGACCTGGGTTGTGGGCCAGGCTTGTATACACGGCGTTTCGCGGTCTGCGGGGCGAACGTAAGCGGTGTGGATTTCTCCGCACATTCACTGGAGTACGCCAGGCTCAAAGCAAGTGAGGAAGATCTGGAAATCACCTACCTGGAGGCGGATTACCTCGCAGATGATCTCCCCGGTGGTTTTGATATCGTAACGCTCATTTACACCGACTTTTGCGTGCTGTCACCCTTACAAAGAGCAAGCCTGTTGGCCCAAATCCGTGGAATGCTGAATCCCGGTGGGTACCTGGTCATGGATGTAGCGGGGGTAGGATCGTTTGAGGGTAAGGAGGAACAAACCCAAATCGAAGATCGTCTTATGCAGGGCTTCTGGGCAGAGGGAGACTACGTCGGTATTCAACGCACCTTCATTTACCCGGAAGAGCACCTGTCACTGGATCGCTACCTGATTATTGAACCC
>CALBDB010000031.1 GCA_937927755.1 uncultured Lysobacterales bacterium | reverse complement strand
TTGCTCGGTAATTTCTTTGAGAAAGCGATGCGCCAGTTGTTCGATTTCGTCCCGGCGTTCCTGCAAATTTGGCATGGCGAGTTCAATTACATTAAGCCTGAAAAATAAATCGCTGCGGAATTTTCCAGCCTCAACGAGGGGCTTCAACGTCTGGTGTGATGCACTAATAATTCGCACATCCACAGGTACTTCCTGTCGTGCACCGATCGGCAGTACCGCCTTTTCCTGAATTGCACGTAACAACTTTACTTGCATGTGCAAAGGAAGATCTGCAACCTCGTCCAGCATCAGTGTGCCCCCGTCTGCTGCCTGGAAAAGCCCTTCTTTATCGGTGGCAGCCCCGGTGAAACTGCCTTTCCGGTGACCGAAAAATTCACTCTCCATCAATTCCGATGGGATGGCGCCACAGTTGACCGGTACAAATGGCTGATCGACACGTGGGCCCAGGTCGTGGATGAGGCGGGCTGCCAACTCCTTGCCTGAGCCGGATTCACCACTCACAAGAACCGGCGCCTGGCTGCGAGCCAGTTTCTTGATCATGGCCTTGCACTGTTGTATGGCCGCGGAGTTACCGGTCAGCTTTTTAAGTTCGTCTTCCTGGAACGGGCTGTCGTCTTCGACCATGGCAGTGGTTTTGCGAGGTTCTTCGTCCCGCAGTTTTAAAGCCGTGTTAACCAGTTTTCTGAGTATGGACAGGTCAACCGGTTTGGATACAAAATCAAAAGCGCCGATTTTCAGTGCAAGCACCGCATCTTCTATCTTTCCATACGCGGTAATCACCGCCGTTGGCAATTGCGGGTGGTTATCGGTAATTTCCCTCACCAGGTCCAGGCCGTTGCCGTCCGGCAGGCGCATATCCGTCAGGCAAAAACTGAATTTTTCAGAAGCCAGTGCCCGGCGGGCTGCACCCAGGTCTTCAGCTGCGGTTACCTGGAGCCCCATTCTGCTCAGTGTCAACTCAAGGAGTTCCCGGATGTCGGGTTCGTCGTCAACAATTAGTACGTGATGTTGCATGATTCGATTAGTGATCCCTGGATTCTATTTCCCTATTACAGCGGCCGGGTCGTGGCCGTCGTTAATTTCACTCCGCGCCAATGCAAGGCGTATGTGGAAGCGTGTGCCAGCTCCCGGAGAAGAGTCTACCGTAAGTTCTGCCTGGTTGACCTCACAAAGTTGACGCGCGATGTATAAACCCAGGCCAGAGCCCTGCTTATTCGTAGTATAAAACGGCTCAAATATATGGGCGATCTGTTCGTCCGGGATACCGGGTCCATTATCCTTGACCGTGATCAGGCAATATCCAGTTTCCGGGAGTCTCTCCATTTGTATGCTTACATGCGGTGCTACACCATCACGGCCGGCATGCTGCAGGGCGTTTTCCATTAACTTCCATACGGCCTGGTGCAACTGGCTGCGGTCAAACATCACCAGTACTTCATCACTTCCAATATCGGTGTCCAGTTCAATTGCCATCGCCGGCAAGGCGCCTTTGAACTCCTGAACAGTTTCTTTCAGCCATGCGTTAAGGTCAAAAATATCTGGCCGGGATTTTTCCCGCCGGGAAAGCTGCAGGATGTTTTCAACAATGCCATTCATCCGGCGCGACTGTTTGTGAATAATGCCGATCAGCCGCGCATCTGATTCGGGCAGGTCTTTAGCCTCTGCGAGGAGTTGGGCGGCGTGGCTTACTGCTGCCAGCGGGTTGCGGATTTCATGTGCAATACTGCCAGAAAGTTTGGCCAGCGAGCTGGCCGAAAGCTCGAGAGCCCGTTGGGCAACGACATCGTTGTCTTCCAGGAATATCAACACGCGGATTTCCACACTGCCAGGCAAAGACACAAACTTGGGCAGGATCTGTGCCTGGCTTGCATGCAAGGTCAGTGGTTCGATATCACGCGACGGGTTGCTGCGCCATTCCGCCAGGGCCCCGTCAAGTTCCGGTGAAACATCCGCCAGCGATCTGCGCTGCCCGGATGGGCTGCCGAGTAAAAACCAGGCGGACTCATTCATCAGTTGGATACGACAATCCCCATCGACCGCGAGCACGCCGCTGCGCATGCGGCGGATAATCAGTTCATTGATCTGTTCGAGGCGGGTTAATTCCCGTGCCTGTTGCTCTGTGAGCAGTCGGTAATCCCTGAGCCAGAACGAAAGCAGGCTCACCAGTGACGTGGTGATTAAAGCCGTGGTTCCGTACAGACCGGCCTGGACCAGGCTTGTCAGGTCGTCTGCGCGCAGCAGGATACCCGCCATGGCTTCGCCGATAAAAGCCAGGACTACCAGTGAAGCCAGGAATAGCGCTGTCCGTAATGGCAACAGGATGGCCGCCGAGGCGCTGGCAAAAATCAGCAGCACCGCCAGTCCGCTGTCCAGCCCGCCAAACATGAACAGTAATACTGACAGGAAGAGAATATCAGTCAGTAATGAAATCTGTGCCAGGAAATAATGCTGAGCCGTTCGCCGCCTGGCTTCAATGGCAAGGTATATCGCGATCACAAAATAGGACACCAGCACCGTGCCGACAATGGCGCCACTGTCCAGGAAATAGGCCCTGACCAACAGACCGGTAAAAAACGCAACCGTTAGCGCGAAACTGATAAACAGTCTGAAGGCAATCAGATAAGTCACGACACGTCGCGTCAGTGCCGCGGGTAAGGGGTAGTTCGAAAAGTCTGCCGTTTGGCTCATTTTTTCCCTGCAAAAAGACAAGCTGATGTTGTCCGGTCTACGTCGAAATCCATTTAACGTGTTTTGTTGGACGGAGTATATCATTCAAAAATCGACTCAGCTTGCCTTTGCTTTGAACTGCGATTCAGTGGAAAATACCCCACTTGGCAGGGTCGGGCTCCGGCTCTTGGTTTCTAGGGTCCTTTTTAAGGAGTAAGCATGAATTTCCATGAATACCAGGCGAAGGAATTATTCGCCAGCTACGGAATACCCGTTCACGCAGGCAAGGTAGCAAGAACACCTGACGAGGCGGTCGTGGCGGCACAGAGCCTCGGTGGCAAGATGTGGGTCGTCAAGGCGCAAGTACATGCCGGCGGCCGCGGCAAGGCTGGCGGTGTGAAACTGGTTCGTACACTTGATGATGTGCGTGCAGAAACTGAGCGTATGCTGAGCATGAAAATCAGCACCTACCAGACAGGTGGTTTGGCATTGCCGGTCGATTCAGTATTGATCGCAGAGGCAACAGATATTGAGAGCGAACTTTATCTTTCCGCCCTCATTGATCGTGTCAACCGTTGCGTAACATTCATGGGTTCAGCTGCCGGTGGTGTGGACATCGAGCAGGTCGCTGCCACAGAGCCAGAGAAGATCGTTACCGTTAAAGTGGATAACACGGCCGGCTTCCAGGCGTACCAGGCGCGCCAGATGGGCTTTGGTATGGGTCTTTCCGCCAAGCATGTCAGGCAACTCACCGGGATCATGAGCGCCCTTTACCGCTTGTTCACGGATAAGGACCTAAGCCTTGTTGAAGTCAACCCCCTGATCATAGACGGGAAAGACAACCTGATCGCGTTGGATGCCAAGATCAACATGGATGACAACGCCCTGTTCAGACATCATGACATGGCCGCGATGCGTGATGAGGCCCAGGAAGACCCGACCGAGGCTGCGGCAAGCCGCCACGGCCTTAATTACATCACGCTGGACGGCAATATTGCCTGCATGGTGAACGGCGCCGGCCTGGCGATGGCGACGATGGATGTGGTCAAGCTCAACGGTGGAGAGCCGGCCAATTTCCTCGACGTCGGCGGCGGCACCAATGCAGAGCGTGTCAAGGAAGCCTTCAAGATCATTCTTTCAGGTGAGCATGTAGAAGCCATCCTGGTTAATATCTTTGGCGGTATTGTCCGCTGCGACCTGATCGCCCAGGGCATCATTGCCGCTGTGGAAGAGGTCGGTGTGAGTGTGCCGGTTGTGGTCAGGCTGGCAGGAACACTCGTTGATGAAGGCAGGAAATTGCTGGCGGAGAGCGGTCTTGCCATTATTTCTGCAGCCGATTTGAATGACGCCGCGCAGAAAGCAGTTGCGGCAGCAAATAACAGCGAGGTGGCCCAATGAGCGTTCTGGTCAACAAAGATACCAAGGTAATTTGCCAGGGGTTTACAGGTAGCCAGGGCACCTTTCACTCCGAACAGGCAATTGAATACGGCACGCAGATAGTCGGTGGTGTAACACCCGGCAAAGGCGGGCAGGAACACCTGGGCAGGCCGGTATTCAACACGGTGTCCGAAGCGGTCGCCGAGACCGGTGCTGATGCGACGGTGATTTATGTGCCGCCACCATTTGCGGGTGATGCAATACTGGAAGCTGTCGATGCGGGCATCAAGGTTATCGTCGCGATCACCGAGGGCGTGCCGGTCCAGGACATGATCCGCGTCAAGGCCGTTCTGGATGACAAGCCGGATACATGGCTGGTCGGTCCAAACTGTCCCGGGATCATTACCCCAGGTGAGTGCAAGATCGGAATCATGCCGGGCCGGATTCACAGCGCCGGAAAAGTCGGCGTGGTTTCCCGCTCCGGCACCTTGACCTATGAAGCTGTCTACCAGACCACCCAGGAAGGCCTCGGCCAGACCACGGTTATCGGTATTGGCGGCGACCCCATCCAGGGTATGAATTTCATTGATTGCCTGCGCCTGTTCCAGGATGACGAGAAAACCGAAGGCATCATCATGGTGGGCGAAATCGGCGGGTCGGCTGAAGAAGATGCAGCCGAGTTCATTTCCGAGTACGTGACCAAGCCAGTGGTGGCCTACATTGCCGGTGTGACTGCCCCTCCGGGCAAGCGCATGGGTCATGCCGGTGCCATTATCGCAGGCGGCAAGGGCACGGCTGAAGCCAAGTTTGAGGCACTGGAAGCGGCCGGCGTAACAACCGTGCGCTCCCCGGCTGACCTTGGTCATGCGATCAAGAAAAAACTTTAAACTTAAATTCTGCAACCTGCCCGCATTCGTGGGCAGGTTCTCACCTGTTATATCGTCATGATTCGAATTGCGCTGGCGCAACAGGATTTCCCTGTTGGCGATATGACCGGCAACCTCAACCGGGCGCAAAAGAGTATTTCGGCTGCCCGTGATTCAGGCGCAGACCTTATCCTGTTTCCCGAAATGGCAATCAGCGGTTATCCACCTGAAGACCTGTTGTTGCGGCCCGGATTTATGCACAGATGCCATGATGTGCTTGCTGAACTGGTGGATAGCGTAAACGGCATAGATGTTGTTATCGGTCATCCGTGGATGGTTGGTGCGGAGAGATTCAACGCAGTCAGCTGGATTCGTGATGGTGCGGTACTTGGCCGTTACTTTAAACAGGCACTGCCAAACTACGCGGTGTTTGATGAGCGCCGCTACTTTTCGGCCGGAACCGAACCACTTGTTAATGATATCCATGGCAGTCGCCTGGGTGTCATTATCTGCGAAGATGCCTGGGTGGCGGGTCCGGCTTCCCAGTCAAAAGCAGCGGGCGCCGAGTTGCTGCTGTTACCCAACGCATCGCCATTCAGCGACATCAAGCTGGCAGGGCGGTTGGCCATGTTGCGCGACCGCAAAGCGGAATGCGGGCTGCCTATCGTCTACAGCAACCTGGTCGGTGGCCAGGATGAGCTTGTATTCGACGGCCGTTCCATGCTGGCCAGTGCCGATGGCGGCATCAGTATTTGCGCGATCCCATGTGAAGAGGGTATGCCCATAGCCTGCTATGAACCGGCATCGGGCCAGCTATGGTTTGATGGAAGGCATGAAGCCTCAAACCTTAATGATGATTCAATCCAGCAGGGGGAAGACTCTGTTGCCTGCATTTACACGATACTGGTTCGCGGTTTGAAGGATTACGTGCTTAAAAACGGATTTACCGATGTGGTTATCGGCTTATCCGGAGGGATAGATTCAGCACTCACCCTGGCTCTTGCCGTAGATGCCCTGGGTGCGGACCATGTTCACACGGTAATGATGCCAAGCCGGCACACGGCGGAACTGAGCCTGGAACTGGCCCGTCAACAGGCGGATATGCTGAATGTCGAGCACCGGGAGATATCCATCGAACCGGCCTTTGGGGCACTTCTCGTGTCAATGGAGGAATCTTTCGAAGGCTGCCAGGCCGACGTAACCGAGGAAAACCTGCAGGCGAGAATCCGGGGCAACATGCTGATGGCTCTTTCCAACAAGTTTGGCTGGATGGTGCTGGCAACCGGAAACAAGAGTGAACTTGCAGTGGGTTACAGCACTATTTACGGTGATATGTGCGGCGGGTTCTCACCGATCAAGGATTGTCTGAAAACACGGGTTTACGAACTAAGCACCTATAGAAACTCGATCTCACCGGCGATCCCGCAAGCCGTCATCGACCGTCCACCCTCCGCCGAACTGGCGCCTGGACAACTGGACCAGGACAGCCTGCCGGAATATGAAATCCTGGACCAGGTACTTTCTCGCTATATTGAACAGGACTGGTCGATCGCTGATATTGTCAGGGGTGGATTTGATGAGGCGGTAGTTCGCCGCGTGGCAGCGATGGTCATCAGGAACGAGTACAAGCGGCGCCAGGGTGCTCCCGGTGTTCGGATCACATCGCGGGCATTCGGCCGGGACAGGCGTTATCCGATCACTTCAGGCTGGCACGAAGAAAGTATCAAAAAAGCTTGAACTGTTGTTTATATGAGCCAACAACAAGCAAAAAATGAAGAATAAAATCTCAACCTTACACAGACAAATCAACAAACCGTTATTAGGCCTATTGTTTTTCACACTGGTTACAATAATGAGCGTTGGATTTAATCGTATGTATGGGCTTCCGTGGTGGGATTCACTTAAGTTTATTTTAGCCATATTTCTGATATTTTATGTGCCGGGAAATTTGCTGTTGAATTATTCCGGTATAAAAAATTTGACCAACGGTGGCCGATTTTTTATGAGTTTGAGCATCGGTATGGTCGTGGTGCCGGTGATCTACTTGTATTTTCGTAGATTCGCTATACCAAATCTGATCATTGAATCTTTTTTTGTTATTGCGGCTCTTGCCTGGTGTGCTCTTGCAGTTCATAAATATTTCGCTGGTAAAGTGAGTTTCCAGCTTTCTGGTGCTGATCTGATCGCGGCTATTTTGCTTTTACTATTTATTGTTC
>CALBDB010000030.1 GCA_937927755.1 uncultured Lysobacterales bacterium | reverse complement strand
CAAGCAAATGGCATCGCCCGAGCAACTGAAATGCCCGCTCCACAACACCCTCATCATCCTGGGGCTTTCCCCGCAGTTTGCCTTCAATGTATTCACTGACCAAAAACCGGCCCTGCTCATCGACATGCACCAGCGCCGGAGCAATCTCCGCCGCACTTGCAGCCTGCCATGCACGAACCTCGTTACCCCGATCACCACCAGGCAACATCGATCCTGCGCCATTGATGCGCAAAACCATCTTCCGGTCAACCGGCCCGAGCAAATAACTACGGTTACTAAGACCCCCGCTCAACACCTCGAGCACTTCCGGCCGCGAGCCCAGGTCAGCATCCCATCCGCGCCAGCCATCAATCAAATCTTCAACTCGCATCGCCTTGCCTGTTCGCCAGTAAATGCCTGCGCCACCCCCTGTAGCCAAAAACCGCAATCACCACATAAGCAGCAAACAATACCGCCGTCAGGCCCATCCCCCGGTCGATATAAAGCGGAATAGAAACCGTGTCGATAACAATCCAGTAAAGCCAGTTCTGCAAATACTTCCGGGTCACCAGGTAGGTGGTGATCACACTGGCCCAGGTGGTAAACGAATCAACATAGGGCCAGACCGCCGAACTGTGTTCACTGAGAATATAACCAGAAATAAATGTAAGCACCGCGATCGCGCCAACCACCAAAGCATGCTGCCGCCCCGACATGACCTGGATGCCAAGCGCATGCGGCTCATCACCGCCGTTATGCCCGCCCCGCGTCCACTGGTACCAGCCGAAGACGGCCATCGCCATGTAGTAGACATTCAGCGCCGACTCCATCAACAGGCTGACATCCCAGAAAAGGACTGTGTAGATGGCCGTGCTCATAAAAGCAAACAGCCAGCAAAGGACATTTTCCTTAACCGCCAGAAGCAGGTAGGCAATTGCAAATATCACCGCGGCCGTCTCCCACGGCGACATGGATTGCGCCCCGTTGACCAGTGATTGCAGCAAGTCGCTCATTGGCTGCTCATGCGGCTGTTAAAACTCATATCTCACATCCAGGCCGTAAACTCTCGGTTCACCCAGTTGATAGTAGGCCTCGGTTTCATAAAACTTGCGCGGGTCATTCCCAAATCCGCCAAACCCGCGTGTCTGGACATCCTCGCCGGCCAGGTTGCGCCCCCACACAGCAATGCTCCACTCGCCGGTTTCATAAGCCAGGCGCATATTCAAAAGCGTATGCCCTTCGAGCTTTTCATTGTGGTTGGCAGAGGCATAAGCCTCGCTCTTGCCCTCGATATCAACCTGTGCAAACCAGTTCCGGCCGATAAAGAACCGTGCCCCGATCACGTACTGGGTTTCCGGTGCATGCGCCTGTGCACGGCCGCTCAAGTCGTAAGGAATATTGTTCTCCAGGTCGGCATCGCTATGGGCATAGCTCAGGTAGTCTTTATACTGAGTGTCCAGCAAGCCCAGGCTGCCGAACAGATTGATTCCGTCAGTCAACTGCCAGCTGCCTTCGATTTCCAGACCTTTATTGGTGCCGCCGGCGGCATTCTGCAGGCTGTCAATAAAGTTGCAGGGGCAGGCCATCGAAGCCGGGTCAACCGGTATAACGATAGATTGCTTGACCTGCATATCGTCGCGGTCCTGGTAGAAAAAGGCGGCGCTGAGCACCAGGCGGTCTGCCAGCCAACTGCCCTTCAGGCCAACTTCGTAGTTCCACATGGTCTCCGCGCCAAACACCAGGTTTTCAGGCGGCACAAAAATACCTTCCTGCTCGAGATCAGGGATTTTGCTGGCCAATGCGGAGTTGTAACCGCCGGCCTTGTAGCCCCGTGATACCAGGCCGTAGAGCAGGGTGCCTGCACCGGTATGGTATTCAATGGCAGCCTTTCCACCCCAGAAATTCTCTGCATCCGAAGAGCGCTTATCGCCCTCGACATTATCAGCGTAGTTCCAGTCCCGTGACTCGTAGCGCAGCCCTGTCACAAATGTCCAGGCATCGGCAAAAGGCAGGTCCAGTTGCCCGTAGGCAGCAAGGTTTTCAGTATCGTACCGGCTTCTGAAATCACCGGTGCTATAGGTGTACTCACGCAGCAAAGATTGCTGCTGGTCCCGGTAGTAGACACCGGCCACCCAGGCAGCCTCACCGGCGCCGTTGTTGGAGACCAGGCGTATGTCGGCAGCGGTGTTGGTGTTATTGCGGATGTAGTTATCCGTTGATGAGTACCACCAGTCGAAACCCCAGATATCGGAGTCGCAGCCGGTATTGTCGCAAATGCCCGTGTGGCTCCAATCCTCGTCGTAGCCGTACTCGGTATCCGCGTCCACCCGGCTCAAAAGTGCTTCAACCGAGAGCGTGTCGCTGGCCTGCCAGGTGGCTCCAAGCGCCGCTGCAAGGCTTTCGAGCCGGTCATGACCGGGTTCATCAGAGTAGGTGTCGCGAGTGTTATCCAGTGAAAAGGCGTCATAGCCGTTATCTACATCGCTGTACAACAACGTGAAATCGAGTGAAAAATCATCATTGGCCCGCCAGCCGAATTTTCCACGTGCAGTAAACTCATCAATGTCGTTGGTGGGGCGGCCGATATATATATTGTCGATGTAGCCGTCGGTTTTGCTGCTCTGCACAGCCAGGCGGTAGCCGGCACTTCGAGACAGCGGCCCGCCAATGGCAGCTGTGGCCGTGAGGCGATTATAGTTGCCAATGGTCAGATCAGCACGTCCATTCAGCTCATCGCCCGGGCCGTTCGACACCATGTTGATCAAACCGGCCAGGGCATTGGCGCCGAACAAGGTTCCCTGCGGGCCACGTAAAATTTCGACCTGCTGGATATCCAGCGTGCTGGCCGCGCCGCCGATTCCGGTGAAATCCATGCCATCAATGATCAGGCCCACCGACGGATTGATAGGTTCTACAAACTGGCTGCGTTCACCAATGCCGCGAATCAGCACAAAGCGCCCACGCGATGCACCGGACGACAGGTTTACATTAGGGGCAAGGTTCAGCAGTTGTTCCAGGTGAACAGCACCGCGCCGGTCAATCGACTGCTGATCGAAAACAGTGATGCTGGTGGGCAACTCCAGAACGGATACAGGACGGTATTCAGCCGTCACGATGACCTCTTCCAGCATGCCTTCGGCCTGCTCTTGTGCGTTCAAGCCCGGGGGCGTCAAAGCCGCCGCCAGCAGTATGGAAATCAATTTCCTGTTTAACATTTAAAGTCTCCCTAACCGGCCCGCTATCAACAAGTTGATAGAAAACCAGTGTTTAAAGAGACCCGGAAGGTGGAGAGATTGAACTGTATATGCGCCCTATCCCTACGCCGGTATGATCCGGATCAGGTTCAAAGGGTCCGTCCGCTGGAGCAACTGCTCCGGGACATCTCAGGCCATAGGCCGCCCCTCAGGCATTCCCGCAGGAATGTAAGTCTATTCTACCGTCAACCAAGGGCCGTTTACAGGAGTGTCGTGAAATAGTCTGCGGATTGGCAAATATGTCATTGTTCCGGTCTCACCGGTTGTCTGCCAACCAGGCTGGCAAGTTGAATCATGACTCGCTCGTGCATGCCCAGTTCGGCCCGCTCAGTCCTGATAGTTGACGCCAACCCCGGTTTGTCAGTGATGAGGCCGTCGACCCCCTTGCTCATCATGGCCGACATGCTGACCGGGTCATTGACAGTCCAGACCATCACCTTCTGATTTTTTTTGTGGACACGTTTGATGAAGGCGCGGTTGGCGAACTTTGCATTGACCGCAAAAAAGTCAGCTTCGAGCCGCGTTATGTCGCCAACGGCAATTGACGATAGCAAACCTACTGTCCAGTCGGGCCGCAGTGATTTCATCGTCCGGATACCGGGGTAACTCAGGGACATCAGCATCACCTGGTCCTGCATACCGGCAGCTTCGACCAGGCTTGCGACACGCTCTTCCAGCCGTTCCTCATGTCCGTAGTACTTGAGTTCGATAACTATATTGACGCGGTTCTTGCACAGATCCAATACCTGCTGCAGCGTCGGTATGCGCTGGTCACTGAAAGAAGGATCCTTCCAACTACCGATATCTATGCTTTGCAGCTCTGCCAGCGACGCTTCGGCTACCTTCAGGCTGGAACCACCAATTTTCTTCAGGTCGCTGTCGTGGATAACCACGATTTCACCATTACGCGTTTCCTGTACGTCGATCTCGACCCAGTCGGCTTGCTGCACAATTGCCAGTTCCAGTGCAGCCAGGGTGTTTTCCGGGGCCTCGGCCGAGGCTCCACGGTGAGCGATGATCATGGTGTTGTCTTCAAGGCTCAACTTGCCCATCGTGATGTTGAGCGCGAGACCTGCCAGCAGGCCGGTTATCACGGCAAGGCTGGCCAGCCTGACATAAGTGAGACGCCGCCTGCTGCCTGGTTGTGCGGGAGCAGGTTCAGGGATAGGTTGTCTGTTATCCGGGATGCCCGCCAGGCGGACATAAAAGTAGATGATTGCCAGGCCCAGTATCGAATTGCCGAAGAAGGTGACAGCCACCTCGGCCACCAGCCATAAAATCACCAGGCCACCGAGCAGGTAGGCAAGTGTCTTGAGAGATTCGCCGGCAAGTACTACCACTCCGTCTACGGCAAAATCGGTTAGCAGGGACACAAGGCCGAGCATTCCGGCATTAAGCAAGAACAATACCAGCAGGGTCACGGCGATGAGAATGCGGTTTGACACGGATGCAGTGCGGCTTTTTTTCAACGCCTGCACAGGGCTCTCGCCACCAAGCACCAGAAAAGGCAAGGCAAGTATCCAGCCGGAGAAAACACGCAGCAGGACTCCGGCCATTGCCAGCAAACAGAGCAGGATCAGCCCACCGGCCTTCCAGAAGACAGGTGGCTTTTCTGCCAGATAATAGTTGATGTCGAACTCGGTCAGTAACGACAGGTACACCCATGCACCCATCGCAAGGAATGGCGCAGCCACCAGCACAGTGCGGCCGATCATTTGCAGAGATAGCTTGAACAGCGGCCAGAATTTTGGCAACAGGTAGTGGCCGATCCGCGACAGACTCACAGTGCGTCCTGAAGTCACGTGGAAGGCAGCGGTGATCATTGCAGCTTGCTCGAGTATCACAACGGTCGTAAACATTGCACCGGCGAGGAGCATGACCAGCATACCTGTCGGCGAGAGCGCAAAGAACAGGATATCCTCGTCAGTCAATGCCGCGTGCCCGCTGGTCAGAAACAGCCAGCCCATCAGCAGTGTAAGAAGTGGTGTCAGTACCAGTAGTGACAGCAGGCTGACCGTAATGTGAATACCCAGGAAAATCTTCCAGTTGAGCCTGAAAGCCTCCAGGGTTTTATGTGCCGATTGCACAATCCCTTTCTGTGCCCGTTCATTTACCTTTTTCACCAGACCCGACCCCCTGCTTGTGTCTGCTATGCGCCTGTACTGTAAATCAGAATAGCGTATTCGGGATGGCTTGCGAAACAAGCAGTGGAGGAGGTGCGCGGAAAAAAGTGTTACCTATGTCCCCGGTAAGGACCTAAGAAAAAATGGTGGGCCCAGTAGGACTTGAACCTACGACCGATCGATTATGAGTCGAGTGCTCTAACCAGCTGAGCTATGGGCCCATTTTTTTGCGGGCTGCAATTGTACCTTCGACTGGTGCTTGCAGTGAAGCGCTTTGCACTATATTTACGCGATTTGTTCCGGTTTAATTTCCTCTTGCCTGGTTTTCCGCTTTTTTCCTTTCCTGGATATGTTCGAGGTTGCGCCGGTACATCATGACGACCTTGTCGACGCCGGATGGCTGCAGTCCGCCATCGTTGCCGGCTGTAACATAGGTTACGTAGATGCCGGAGGCAGCCATCAATGCCGCGGATACCAGTTGGGGATCAAATCCCTCCTGTCTCAGTTCATTGGCCAGTTCAATAAATTTGTTTGTGCAATGGTCGTGGCTTGCTCTGTCGGTCACGGGTGTTATTCCTTTGATTCTGAATGATGGCGGTAATTATAAAGGGTTTGCCGGGTGGTTTGGCAGCAGATGTTTCGCAGGGTGGATTCCAGCTAAGGACAATTCAGCCCGTCGATACTGGTCAGGCGCACGACATTCAGCGTTCCCGATCCAAAGCCCTCTTCGGTGCTGCTGTAGGTCGCTGTGCCGCCGTTGCAGTCGAGGTCCAGTTCGAGCGTTCCCCAGGGCTCAAAGACGACTGTTTCAGGGTTGAAGTCCGGCCCGAAAATGCCGCCTCGGGAGGTCATCATGTCATCGAAAACCAGTTTGCCATCGACGATATCGCCCAGGCCGAAGAACCAGCGGCGATTGCCATCCGGATCGAAACTGAACCAGTAAACGACCACTTGGCCATTGATCAGGACCTCGATGTTGAAGCCTTCGCCGTCGTGGGCCGGGTCGTACCAGGAGCCGCTCAAATAGGCTTCCTCGCGAGCGGGCGGCAGCAGCACGTTGCCGCAGTCTATGCCCATCAGCCGGGTAAGCCGGTTTAGCTGCATGCGCCCCTTTTGCGTGCCGATCTGGTAGGTCATATTGCCCTGGTCACAGGATGACCAGGTGAAACTGGCAGAGCCGACCGCTTCGCGGGTGACTTTTGCAGGGTCAAAGCCCGGCCCGAATTCGCCACCGGATACGCTGTATAGCTCCAGGAACTCGATACGGTTACCCATCACGTTACCGGCCGCGGCGTACCAGTCTTGCGCGCCGTCCTTGTCGTAGGTGTACCAGTACATGACCGCCTTGTTATTGGGCAGCATTTCCAGCTGGAAACCCTCGCCGTCGTGGGTCGGGTCGTACCAGGAAGACGAGGTGCCGGCTTCCAGCACGAATGGGGGTGGTTGTGCTTCATTCGTCAGCTGTAGCGAAATGGTACCGTCAAAACCACCTGAATCACCTTCGGTGCCGCCGCTGCTTTCATAACCGCTCCATGCACCGTCCTGCCAGTCGGCGATGGTGCCGGGGTTGGCGTCGGTGTTCATGGCGGTCATGTCGCGGGCCAGGAACTTGAAATTTGCCGGGGTGCTGCCGCTGACAAGACCGAGGTTTGCTTCATCAGCGGCCAGGTTGAAACTGAGTATTAACGCGTCATCCTGGTAGTGCATGTAGCCATCGGGCGCCTTGCCGGGCTGGTCGAGCCAGGCGCCGCTTTCGATGGTGCCATTTAACTCCGTGTCGTTGATATAGACGTCGGCGTGCAGGCTCAGGGTGCTTGCCCCCTGGCCTGGGAACACGGTCACCTCGCCATTCTCGCGCCAGCGCATCGGCTTGTTGAAGGACATCCACAGATCGTAGTTACGACCCAGTTCTATTGGCTGCAATTGATTGCTGTACAGCGTACGCGTCTGGTTATCCACCACGTCCCACTCGGCATCAAAGATCATCGCACCGGTATCCGGGTCCAGTATTTTCAGTGACTGGATAGCAGGCGGCCCTGCCTGGCGGTAGAAGACCGCTGCGAATGACTCGGCCAGTTGTTCCCTTACCCGGCGGATCTCCGAGTCGGGCAATATGAAACCGTCGTGGCCGTTTTCTCCAACACCGCCATAGTCCACCCCGCTATTCCTGGGCTCGATCTCCAGTGTCCACGAAGGCACCTGGTAGGTGTGTGTGAAATACTCATCGGTAAGGCCGATGCCTGAACTCTCGGCAACGGCGCCACGCGAGGCATAGTAATAGTACTTACCAGCCGGGAATGAGAAATGGTGATTGCTGAAAGTGTTCAGCACCCTCTCGGTTTGCGTTGCGAGGCGGTAGTTACCATTGCCCACCCAGAAGTGCACCATCGAGTATGAATGCACATCGGTATACATACGCAGGCGGTCGATGGGCCCCAGTTGTGCCGCAGTCTCCAGCGCTTGTATCTCTGGTTCGGAGGCAGGCGATGCGCCGTGGTGAACGATGGACTGCAGGTCGGAGGATGACCTGGCCGAATTGCTTGCCCAGAATGGATTGTTGTTACGGTTCAGGTCGACACCGTTCAGGTGGTCCCCGGTGGTATACAAATCCTCATCGGCGCTGAGCATGTTTTTGCGGCGCATGCGGCCGTCACGGGGTGAAATATCCGGATCATTTGGATCGGACTGCAGGTAATTTAACGTGGGGTAGCGCTGGGTTTGCATGAATCCATCAATGTTCAATGACGGGATGACGATCATGTTGACGTTGTCGCGCAGGTAATCATAAAAATGATTGTCGTCTTCGTGCAGTGCAAACAGTTCCATGATGCCGGTAACCGTTTCAGGTGACTGCCATTCGCGCGCATGTATTCCGCCGTTGGTCAAAGTGGCGGGTTCCGGCAATCCGTCCACCGTCAGCAGGTCATCGTCACCCAGACGGTAGGCCCAGATGGTTCGGCCCATCCGGGTCAGGCCAACAGCTTCCTGGTGCACCCATGGCGTCGTCGCCACCAGGTCCTGGTGGCGCATGTGCAGGCCTGCGTATGTACGGAAACCATCAAAGGGCAGGGGTGTGTCGACCGGTATAGGTACCGGGTAACCCAACGCGATCTTGTCGGTCTCGTGGGCCGCTTTGGTTTCTACCCATTCGGTTAAAAGCTGTGCGTCCAGTTGGCTACCGGTGAGCAGGGTGGCCGCCAGGGCTAAAATTCTGAAGTGGTTCATGGCCGGCTATCCCCGATCAAGCCATCCCAGCCGATGTCCAGCGCCATTTGCGCGCGTTTTGCGGCGGTGGAGTCGCCATTGGCGGTGCGCTGCAGGTCGCTGATGGTCTGGATATCCGGGGCCCGGGCAAGCGCCAGTGCTGCGCTGGCACCCAGTTCGGGGTCAGCCAGGGCGTCTATCAACAGATCACGGGTGGCGGGGTCGTGTTTCAGCCGGGGCCACCAGGCGGCTATCGCCAGTGAAGCATTCGGGGCAGGAGCCTCCTGCACAGCGAACTCCAGCAAGCTTGCTGTTTCGCTGGCGCCCAGTTGTTCGTCAAGTTGCTTAAGTGCTGCAGCCAGTCCTGCGCCGCGACCGTCGATCAATAATTGTTGGATTGCAAATTCGTCTGCGGTGATAACCGCTGTGACCGCGATCATGCCGGTAAGCGATGGTGTGTCTGCCAGCGAACCCAGGGCAATATCCTGCACGGCCATGACATCGGCCATACCGGCGGACCGCAGCGCATCAAGATAACCAGAACGCTGTCCGGGGTTGGCGGATTGCGTAAACGCGGTGACAAGCGCTACCGGGTTGGCCCCGATCAGCGTGGCTGCCTCGTCAGCAAACTCCAGGCGTTGCCAGCCGTTTTCGACACCTTTAGCGGCGCTGCGGATATTGAACAACGGCACCAGCGCATCGGCGTGATCTTCATGTGGAACCAGGGTCCGGGCCTGGTAGTTTTGCAGGTGCTGCATCACCACCGTGGCCACTGCATCACGCGGCAGGTCGGCAAGGGAGCGGGTAAACCTGTAAATAGCTGCCTCGCGGGCCGGTAAAGGCCAGTCTTCGCGGGTTTCCAGGTTTATCAGCCTGTTGATAGTAACCGGGCCATTCGCCAGTGCGGCATCATCGCCCAATTCATAAACCGCCATGCCGGTATTGACCGACCTGACGGCGGCCATGGCCTCGTTGCGTTCCCAGCGTTGGGGTTCAAGCTGGTTGGCCGCAACTGCCGGCGGCGCAAAGCTGCATACCAGGAAAAGGCAGCTGAGCAGGCGTTGTTTACTGCGGGGCTTCATCGCAGGTGCTTCAGGGCCTGGTGGCTTTCAGGGCTTCGAGACCGGTGGCGTTATAAATATTGGTATAGCCCCTTTCAGCAAGCAGTTTAATGGATTTACCTACCCGGTTGCCGGTGCGGCAATAAAATACCGCCTGGCGTTTCGGGTCATCACCGATGGTGGCTATCAGCGCATCGATATTGTCCCAGGGTATGTTGATCGCGCCATCCAAGTGGCCTGCGGCAAACTCTTCTTCTGAACGCACATCTATCAGCAACGCCCCGTTTTCAATCATCGGCCAGGCCTTTCTGGCGGCATCCGGGTCGCCGCCACCGGCCAGGGCAGAATTAAGCAGCCATGCTGTAAGCAGCAGCGTCAGTAACACATTCACGGTTTGCAGCAGTCTTTTTTTGTAGTGCATTGTCGGTCCTGGTTCAGAGATTGCCGAGTATTCAATATTCTACACCGTCGAAAGCCGTTGTAATGGGTCATTTTTTCGCTTTATCCGCCGATCACGGATACAGATCGCATATCCTCGTTTGCCCGTTCTGGGTCATTCACATAATATGGCAACCTGTCAGCTGAATTTCCAGCCAGGGGAAAAAATGAAAATGACCAGGAATGATGACTTCAGTGTCACCGAGTACCCCGGCGGCGTGCTGGTCATCGACTCCGGATTTGGCCGTGAGCACATGACGGCCTGCTACATGGTTGAAGCGGAGACCGAGGTGGCATTTGTCGAGGTCGGCGCCAATTCAAGCACTCCCCGCCTGATGGCTACCCTTGCGCAGCGCGGCCGGGCGCCGGAGGATGTGAAGTATGTCATCGTCACCCATGTCCACCTCGATCATGCAGGCGGCGCGGGCAGCCTGATGCGAGAGCTTCCAAACGCCACATTCCTGGTACACCCCCGCGGCGCCCGGCACATGGCCGAGCCGGCCAAACTGGAGGCTGGTGTGCGCGCGGTTTACGGCGACCAGGTTTACGACGAACTCTATGGCAAGTTGATCCCCATCGCGGAAGAACGCACGCAAATCATGCAGGAAGGTGATGAAGTCAGCCTGGGCAGCCGTACATTCAGCTTTATAGATACACCGGGGCATGCGAAGCACCATTTCTGTGTGCATGACAGCCAGACCAATGGCTGGTTTACCGGCGATACTTTCGGGCTCTCCTACCGCGAATTTGATACGCAGAACGGGGCGTTTATTTTGCCCACCACAACCCCGGTGCAGTTTGATCCTGTCGCGTTGAAGGAATCGGTCGGAAGGCTGGTCGCCAATGAACCGGATTGGATGTACCTGACGCATTATGGACGTGTTGGTGAAGTCCAGCGCCTGGCGAAGAAGATGATCGAGGGTGTGGATGTATTTGCCGGTATTGGTGAGCAGTTCAAAAATGATGATTCACGCACATGGAAGATCGAATCGGCGATAAGGGATTGGCTGCTTGTTGCTTTGCGCGGGCATGGTGTGACGCTGGCTGAAGACAGGTGTATCGAGTTGCTGCAAAACGACATCACGCTCAATGCGCAGGGGATCGAGTGCTGGTTGGACTACCAGACCCGGTAATAAATTTCCATTGTAGGAGCGACGCTCGTGTCGCGATTGGTTCAGGCTATTTCCAAGCTCAGGAAATCGCGACGCGAGCGTCGCTCCTACAGGT
>CALBDB010000029.1 GCA_937927755.1 uncultured Lysobacterales bacterium | reverse complement strand
CCTGGCTTGTGGGCAGACTCGATTGGCTCGGCAAAAAATGAACCATTAATCCGGGCTTTATCATAAAGTGCTTGACATCTCAATCACTTAGGCTAGACTGCACGATCACTCATTGAGACCGGCTGAGGGACAGGCCCTTAGACGCCGGGGCAACCTTCGGGACTAACCATCCCGTAAAGGTGCTAACTCCTGCGGGGTCCTCCAGGGCTACCGAAAAATGAGCGAGCAGGCAGCACAGTCAGAATTGTGATGGGCCGGTTCTCCCGCCAACGGCTTCGCCGGAGTTTCCAATGAGGTTTGCAATAAACCTTTTTAATGGAAATAAGGCGATCATCATGAAACATCAAAAAATTACCAGTACGGTTCGGGCAGGCGTTGACACTGACGGGCAGTTCGGTGCCGTGATGCCGCCGCTCTACCTGTCTTCCAATTTCAGCTTTGACGGCCTCGGTGGCAAGCGCGAGTATGATTACACGCGCAGCGGAAATCCGACCCGTGACATTCTCGCAAAAGCCATTACCCGGCTGGAGGGCGGCCACGGTGCAGTCATTACGAATACCGGTATGTCTGCCGTGGTAGTGGTTACGCAGCTGCTAGGCAAGGACGACACGATCATTGCGCCGCACAATTGTTACGGTGGGTGTTACAGGGCGTTTTCAGCGCTCGCCGAAGCAGGGCGTTTTAATACTCGCTTCGTGGATTTTACCGACACCGATGCCGTGCGGCGTGCCTGCCTGCGGCACCTTCCAAAAATCGTCTGGGTAGAAACGCCCAGTAATCCCTTGCTGCGAATCACGGATATCCGCGCAATGGCAGCTATAGCCAGGGAGTGCGGTGCCTTACTGGTGGTGGATAACACGTTCCTGACGCCGTTGCTGCAGCAGCCGCTTTCTTTAGGGGCCGACATTGTTGTGCATTCAACCACCAAGTACATCAACGGACACGGCGATGTCGTGGGCGGGGCGGTTGTTGCAGGAACGCCGGCCTTGTTGGAGGACCTTGCCTGGTGGGCGAACTGTATTGGCTCGACCGCTTCGCCATGGGATTGCAGCCAGACTATGCGTGGTTTGCGCACCCTGCACTCTAGGATGCGTTGCCATGAAGAAAATGCACAGGCCATTGCCAGGGTTCTGGATAGCCATGCTGCGGTTCGGCGGGTTCATTACCCTGGCCTGACCAAACACCCTGATCACCATCTTGCCCAGTCACAGCAATCCGGTTTTGGCGCGATCATAAGTTTCGAGCTGCAAGGCGGTGAATGCGAAGTGCGGGCGTTTCTTGATGGCTTGTCCCTGTTCACGCTGGCGGAATCGTTGGGCGGCGTGGAAAGCCTTGTCTCCCATCCGGGCAGCATGACCCATGCGGCCATGAGCGAAGAAGCACGCGAACGAGCTGGTATACAAGCGACGCTGTTGAGGTTGTCGGTGGGCATTGAATATCTGCCCGACTTGATCAGCGACCTGTCACGGGCGCTGGACCGTGCAAAAAAATCCGGGGAGTTGCCGCTTAAAGTAGCCCGTTACGCTTGAATTAACCGAAGTCCGGCCTCAAATCTGCTGCAGACCAATAACTACTAATTGAATTTTTGGAATATGGCTAAACGGGACTACTACGAAGTGCTTGGGGTTCAGCGTAATGTTGACGATGCTGAGCTCAAAAAAGCTTATCGTAAGCTGGCGATGAAGTACCATCCGGACCGCAATCCGGATGACGCAGACTCGCAGGAGCATTTCAAAGAGGCGCAGGAGGCGTATGAAGTTCTCAAGGACGCAAAAAAGCGTGCCGCTTATGACCAGTTCGGGCATGCGGCAACGAATCACGGGGCACGCGGCCCAGCCGGTTTTGATGGTGATGTAGGCGATATTTTTGGAGACATCTTTGGCGATATATTTGGCGCCAGGGGCGGCCGTGCCGGTGCGCGCCAGCAACAACGTGGCTCCGATCTGCGTTTTGCCATGGACCTTGACCTGGAAGAGGCCGTTGCAGGCATCACGCGTGAAATACGCATTCCGACGCTGGGTGAATGCGGGACATGCAACGGCAGTGGTGCGGAAGACGGTGAAAAGACATCCTGTACAACCTGTGGCGGTGTTGGCCAGGTACGTATGCAGCAGGGGATTTTCTCAGTTCAGCAAACCTGTCCTGCCTGCAAGGGCATGGGGCAGGTGATCAAGAATCCCTGCGGCAGTTGTCATGGCCAGGGCCGTGTTCGCGAGACCAAGACCTTGTCGGTAAAAATCCCCTCCGGTGTGGATACGGGCGACAGGATCAGGCTGGCCGGGGAAGGCGAGGCCGGTATGGCCGGCTCGCCGGCAGGCGACCTTTATGTCGAAGTCCGGGTCAAGCCGCACCGCTTGTTTGAGCGTGACGGTGACGATCTTTACTGTGAGGTGCCCATACATTTCACTACCGCGGCCATCGGCGGTGAACTCGAAATACCCACGCTCAATGGCCAGGTGAAATTGAAGGTGCCGCCTGAAACCCAGACCGGAAGAATGTTCCGCCTCAAGGGTAAAGGGGTCAAGTCTGTTCGCAGCCACCGCCAGGGCGACCTGATGTGCAAGGTGGTTATTGAAACACCGGTCAGTCTCTCGAAAGAGCAGAAGGAGCTGTTGAAACAGTTCCAGGACTCCTATGAGTCCAGCAATACCGAACACAACCCAAAATCCAGTTCATGGCTCGATGGCGTGCGGGATTTTTTTGACCGGATGACTTCGTGACCCGGATTTTTTTGCACGGGGCGGGCAGGATGGCACGCAGAGTTCTGGCCCTGGCGCCACAGTCAGAAAATGTTGAAGTGCTCGGCCTGGTATCAAGATCAAAACCCAAAGACACAATCCCCATGGATTGGTATGCCTCTTTGGAGGAGTTCACCGGCGAAATTGACCTGCTGATAGACTTCACCCTGCCGGCAGGAACCACGGCGGCAGCCGATTGGTGCGCCCGTCATGGTGTCGCACTGCTCACGGGCACCACGGGTTTGTCTGTTGAAGAAAGACGGGCCTTAAAGACAGCCGCGCAAAAAGTGCCGGTACTATGGGCGCCAAACCTAAGCTTCGGCGTCGCCGTCGCCACAAGCCTGGTTCGCCGGGCCGCGTCTGCGTTTGGTGCCAGCGCCAACATCCACATTGCAGAAACCCATCACGAGCACAAGCTGGACGCCCCCTCGGGAACAGCACTGGCCCTGGCTGAAGCCGTCATGGAGGGCAGGTGCGAGCCGCTCGAAGACCTGCTGAAGTCAGCGCAGCAGGAAAAGCCCATCGAACAAGGCGAGGGCGAACTTACATTTTCAAGTGTCCGCGAAGGCGAAGTCATCGGCGAACACACGGTCAGCTTCCGGCTTGCCGATGAAGAAATAGAAATCACGCACAAGGCGCTCAATCGCGACGTGTTTGCCAAGGGCGCCCTCAAAGCCGGCGAATGGCTGGCCGGGCAACCAGCAGGATACTATTCAACCAGCGATTGGCTTGACCTGGGATGACGGCTGGTACAGCCAAAATCTGCGTGATCCGTGTGGAATTTTCTCACAATGCAGATCATTGAGGTTTTTTGTTAGACAGGCGGTGGCCAGTTCCAGTAAAATCTTAACGCTTAGAGCAACATCTGCGGTTTTTGCTGGTTTGGTTAAAAGATCGTAGTGAATACTCATCAAATCTAAGCGGGAATTGCTGATACAGCATTCCCGTTTTGTGTATCCGGAGGCAGGAAATTGACACAGCAGGCAGTGCTGGCACTCGAAGACGGAAGTTTGTTCTACGGCCAAAGCATTGGTGCTGTCGGCGATACGACCGGTGAAGTGGTTTTCAATACTTCGATGACCGGTTACCAGGAAATCCTGACCGATCCCTCTTATGCGAAACAGCTTGTTACCCTGACATTTCCCCATATTGGCAATACCGGCTGTAACCCGGCCGATAAGGAATCCGGGTCACCGATGGCATCCGGGCTGATCGTTCGAGACGCACCCACGCTTTATAGCAGCTGGCGCGGCAAGGAGTCGCTTTTTAACTACCTGCGCCGTCATGGCATTGTGGCGATTGCCGGTATAGATACCCGCCGCTTGACGCGTGTACTTAGGGAGAAAGGCGCCCAGGGTGGTTGTGTTATGGCCGGTAAACAGGCTGACGCGGAAGCCGCACTGGCCAAAGCCAGGGCTTTTCCCGGAATGCAAGGCCAGGACCTGGCCCGCGTTGTGACCACCTCCCTGGCCTACGAGTGGTCCCAGGGTAGTTATGAGCTTGATTCGGTAGACTGGAAAGTCACGCCCCAGAACTTTCACGTGGTCGCATATGACTTTGGTATCAAGCGCAATATCCTGCGCATGCTGAGTGACCGAGGTTGCCGGGTGACCGTTGTTCCGGCCACGACGCCGGCTGCAGAGGTGCTGGCAATGAATCCGGATGGCGTGTTCCTGTCCAACGGCCCGGGTGACCCCGAGCCCTGTGCTTACGCCATCGAGGCAATCCGGGAAATATTACAAACCGAACTTCCCGTATTTGGCATCTGCCTGGGTGTACAGTTGATGGGCCTGGCAGCCGGCGCGAGCACCATCAAGATGAAGTTTGGTCACCACGGCGCCAACCACCCGGTGCAGGACCTGGATACCAAACAGGTATTGATCACCAGCCAGAATCATGGGTTTGCGCTCGACGAAGAATCACTGCCGGATCACATCCGGGCAACGCATCGTTCTTTATTTGATAACAGTCTGCAGGGTATTGAACTTAACGGCGGGCGGGCCTTCGGTTTCCAGGGGCACCCGGAAGCAAGCCCCGGTCCGCATGACGTAGCGCATCTTTTTGACCGTTTTATTTCGTTGATGACCGCAGAGAGTACAACGATGGGGCTTGATGACTAATGCCGAAAAGAACTGACATCAAGACCATATTGATCATCGGTGCAGGTCCGATCGTGATCGGGCCGGCCTGTGAATTTGACTACTCCGGCGCCCAGGCCTGCAAAGCATTGAGAGAAGAGGGCTACCGCGTGGTGTTGGTCAACTCCAACCCTGCCACCATTATGACCGACCCGGAGATGGCGGATTCGATCTATATCGAGCCGGTCGACTGGCGTACGGTAGCGCGGATTATCGAAAAAGAACGCCCCGACGCCCTGTTGCCCACCATGGGTGGCCAGACTGCGCTGAACTGTGCGCTGGACCTGGTGCGCAAGGGTGTGTTGGAAAAATTCGATGTGGAGATGATTGGCGCGTCACGTGAAGCCATCGACATGGCGGAAGACCGTGACCTGTTCCGCCAGGCCATGGCTGATATCGGCCTGGACACACCGAAGGCAAGCCTCGCCCACAGCTTGGAAGATGCGCTGGAGGCACTGGATGATATTGGCTTCCCAACAATTATCCGGCCATCGTTCACGATGGGTGGTTCCGGCGGCGGAATCGCCTATAACCGTGAAGAGTTTGTCGAGATCGTCAAGCGCGGTCTGGAGCAGTCACCGACAACGGAAGTGCTGCTCGAGGTGTCCGTGCTGGGCTGGAAAGAATACGAGATGGAAGTGGTGCGCGATCATGCGGATAACTGCATCATTATCTGTTCGATCGAAAACCTCGACCCGATGGGTATCCATACGGGTGATTCCATCACGGTCGCACCGGCCCTGACCCTGACTGACAAGGAATACCAGCGGCTGAGGGATGCATCGATCGCTGTGCTGCGCAAAATTGGCGTGGACACCGGTGGTTCCAATGTACAGTTTGCGGTCAACCCGGAAGACGGCAGGGTCATTATTATCGAGATGAACCCAAGGGTGTCGCGTTCATCAGCGCTGGCATCCAAGGCAACCGGGTTCCCGATAGCCAAGGTCGCCGCCAAGCTGGCGGTAGGCTTCACACTCGATGAGCTCCGCAACGAGATCACGGGTGGCGCAACACCGGCATCATTCGAACCTGCCATCGATTATGTCGTGACCAAGATCCCACGTTTTGCATTTGAGAAATTCCCTGCGGCAGATGACCGCCTGACAACGCAGATGAAATCAGTAGGGGAGGCCATGGCCATCGGCCGGACTTTCCAGGAGTCGCTGCAAAAAGCCTTGCGTAGCCTTGAAACAGGCCGTGACGGCTTTAACCCGGTATTGCATATCGAAGACCCGGATGAACGGGCCTCGGTGTTGAAACGCGAACTGCGTGAAGCGGGCGCAGAACGGTTGTTGTACGTGGCCGATGCTTTCCGCGAGGGATTGAGCGCAGAAGATATCCATGCACTGACGAAAATTGACCCATGGTTCCTCGCGCAAATAGAAGACTTGATCAGCACCGAGGCGGAAGTGCGGCAACAGGGCATGGCGGCACTCGACAACAAGCGTCTGTACGTGCTGAAACAAAAAGGTTTTTCCGATTCCCGCCTGGCAAAGCTGGCCGGTTGCAGCGAACAGGAATTACGGGCCCGGCGCCATGAGTTGAATGTGCGCCCGGTCTACAAGCGCGTAGATACCTGTGCGGCGGAATTTTCCACCACCACCGCGTACATGTATTCCACCTATGAGGAAGAGTGCGAGTCGCAGCCAAGTAATAACCGCAAGATTATGGTGCTGGGCGGCGGACCGAACCGGATCGGGCAGGGTATCGAGTTTGATTACTGCTGCGTGCACGCTGCACTGGCGCTGCGCGACGATGGTTACGAGACCATTATGGTCAACTGCAACCCTGAAACCGTATCTACCGATTATGACACCTCCGACCGGCTTTATTTTGAGCCGTTGACGCTTGAAGACGTACTCGAAATCGTCCACCGTGAAAACCCGGAAGGTGTCATTGTCCAGTACGGCGGCCAGACGCCCTTGAACCTGGCCCGACCACTCGAAGCCGCCGGTGTTCCAATTATTGGCACGTCGCCCGACTCCATCGACCTCGCCGAAGACCGCGAACGCTTTCAGCAAATGTTGCAAAAACTGGGTCTGCGCCAACCTCCCAACCGCACGGCGGTCAGCGTGGAGCAGGCCGTCGGTCTGGCCGAAGAGATCGGCTACCCGCTGGTTGTCCGGCCCTCTTATGTATTGGGCGGGCGCGCCATGGACGTGGTGCACGGTGAAAAAGACCTGCGTCGTTACATGACTGACGCGGTCAGGGTTTCCAATGATTCGCCGGTGCTGCTTGACCGTTTCCTGGACCACGCGACCGAGGTTGACGTGGATGCGATCTGTGATGGCAAGGACGTGCTGATCGGCGGCATCATGGAACATATTGAGCAGGCCGGTGTGCATTCGGGTGATTCTGCCTGTTCGATACCGCCATATAGCCTGTCTGCGGAAGTCCAGGACGAACTGCGCAGGCAAATGAAGATGATGGGGATCGAATTGGGTGTTGTGGGGCTGATGAACGCCCAGTTTGCCTTGCGTGATGATGAAATTTATATCCTCGAGGTGAACCCGCGCGCCTCGCGTACCGTGCCCTTTGTATCCAAGGCCACGGGGCGGCCGCTGGCATCCATTGCTGCATTATGTATGGCGGGTAAAACACTTAAAGAACAAAACGTTACAGAAGAAATAGTACCTGATTTCTATTCTGTCAAAGAGGCCATTCTGCCGTTCCTTAAATTCCCGGGAGTCGATCCGATCCTGGGGCCTGAGATGCGGTCCACCGGCGAGGTTATGGGTGTCGGGGAAAGTTTCGGCGAAGCATGCGCGCGTGCGATGCAGGCTGCGAAATACGGTATCCCCAGGCCCGGGCAGGCATTCTTAAGTGTCAGGGACGCGGACAAGGAAGCCCTGCTGCCGATCGCCGAGGACCTGGTTGAACGCAGTTATTCGTTGATTGCGACCGGTGGTACCTGCCGTTTTCTGCGGCAGAATGGTTATATTTGTGAGCGTATCAACAAGGTTGACGAAGGCCGGCCGCATATCGTCGATGCGATCAAGAATGGTGAGGTAGAATTTATCGTCAATACCACCGAGGGCAGGCTTGCGATTTCCGATTCATTTTCCATTCGCCGGGAGGCACTGCAGTACAAAGTCAGCTATACAACGACGATTGCACGCGGCTGGGCGACTTTACAAGCCATTGACCATGAATTTGATCGAAAGGTAAGAAGTCTGCAAGAATTACACGGAAGGAATACAAACGGGGCATAAGAACCCTGCATAAACATATTATGAGCATGAAGAGAACACCATTGACACAAGCCGGGGCGGAGCGTCTGCGGGCCGAGGCGATACATCTTAAAAAGGTCGTGCGGCCGGCAATCATCGCTGCCATTGCCGAGGCCAGGGCGCACGGCGATTTGAAAGAAAACGCCGAGTACCATGCGGCCAGGGAGCAGCAGAGCTTTACCGAGGGACGTATCCGTCACCTGGAATCCGAGCTTTCCGGTGCGCAGGTCATCGATATCACCAAGCTGAACGCGGGTGGAAAAGTTGTATTCGGCGCCACCGTGACCTTGTACGACACGCACAAGGACGTCGAGATCGCCTACCAGATTGTTGGCGACCTTGAGTCGGACATCAAGGAAAACCGCATCGCGATCACCTCCCCGATCGCCCGCGCCATGATCGGTAAACAAGAAGGGGATGAAATTATTGTCAACGCGCCTGGTGGCGAGTTGGAGTATGAAATAATCAGTATCGAATATGTATAAGCGCCCCTGATGTACGCCAGCCGTAAGGTAAGGCAGCGGGAGCCTGCATCTCCATCAGACAGCTTGCCGGAAACACTACACCCGGCTATCCGGCGTATCCTGTTGGCGCGTGGTGTCACGGACGAAAAATCCCTTAACCTGAAGCTCAAGTATTTGCAGTCACCGGCTGCCTTGTCAGGCATCAACGAAGCTGCAGAGATATTGGCGGACGCCGTGGTTTCCGGGCAACGGATATTGATCGTCGGTGATTTTGATGCGGACGGCGCAACCGGTACGGCCGTCGCCATGAGGGCGCTTGCAATGATGGGTGCGGCTAATGTGGACTTCCGTGTACCCAACCGCTTCGAGTTTGGTTATGGTCTCAGTACCGGCCTGGTTGAAACTTTAGCCGCCGACCCTCCCGATGTACTGGTCACGGTCGACTCGGGTATCAGTTCAATTGAAGGTGTGCAGCGCGCACGTGACCTGGGCTGCAAGGTGGTAGTCACCGATCACCACCTGCCCGGTGACGTGCTGCCCGATGCCGATGCCATCGTCAATCCCAATTGCCCCGGTGACGATTTTCCGAGCAAGTCCCTGGCGGGCGTTGGCGTGGTTTTTTACCTGGTAAGCGTGGTCAGAAGCGCATTGCGCGAACGCAACTGGTTCACCTTGCCCCGCAGCGAGCCCAACCTGGGGCATCTGCTCGACCTGGTCGCCCTCGGCACTGTCGCTGACCTGGTTTCCCTCGATAACAACAACCGCATCCTTGTCCGCCAGGGTATGGACCGAATTCGCCGGGGCATTTGCAGCCCCGGCTTGCTGGCTTTACTGCGACTGGGTAAACGGGATTTCCGCCACCTGGTGGCATCCGACCTGGCCTTTGCGGTAGCTCCGCGTCTGAATGCCGCCGGCCGGCTGGAGGATATGGGTGTCGGTATCCGTTGTCTGCTGACAGATGACCGTGAAGAAGCCATGGAACTGGCAACGCAGTTGGATAACCTGAACCATGACCGCAGGGCGAGGCAGGCGAGAATGCAGAGTGAGGCACTCGAGCAGTTGCAGTCACTTGTATTAACCTTGCAGGGGGATGATCTTCCGGCCGGCTTGTGTCTTTACGACGAGGCCTGGCACCAGGGCATAGTGGGCCTGGTTGCATCACGTATCAAGGATGCCGTGCATCGCCCGGTACTGGCGTTCGCACCCGAATCGGAAGGTTCCGGCGTTCTGAAAGGCTCGGCACGTTCGGTCAGTGGTCTGCATATTCGCGACGTTCTGGCAAGGATCGACGCACTCCATCCGCAGATGATGATGGCCTTTGGCGGCCATGCAATGGCGGCGGGACTGACACTGACGGTCGACCAGTTGGAACCATTCAAACAGGCCTTGCATGAATCGGTCGGGTTCTTTCTGCAGGGAAAAACACTGGACAATGAAATACTGACGGATGGTGAACTGTCACCGGATGAGATTAACCTGGACTTTGCCCAGCAACTCCGTGACCTGGGTCCCTGGGGGCAGCATTTTCCCGAACCGGTATTCGAAGGGCGCTTCGTTGTGGAAGAGAAGAGGGTGGTTGGTGGCGCACATCTTAAAATGGTCCTCAGACCGGTAGACGGGCGTGGCCGGGTTGATGCCATCGCGTTTGGACGCCTGCCGGAAGACCTGCCTGACTCAGACACTGCCGGGTTTGTATACAGGCTGGATATCAACCATTTTCGCGGCCAGAGAACCTGTCAGTTGATGGTAGAGCAAATTCTCGATTAAGCTTGAGTTTGTGTCGCAGGCTTAGTGTAAAATGCAGCGCTTCGTAACCAGGGTCCGTTAACGTGGAAACCAACCAGATAAGTAATCAGCTTGAAGATCTCCAGCAGCGCTCCGAAGCGCTCAGGGGGTATCTTTGACTATGCCGGCAAGAAAGACCGCCTCGAAGAAGTAAGCCGCGAACTGGAAAACCCCGGAATCTGGAATGAACCGGCCAGGGCGCAGGACCTGGGTCGTGAGCGCGCGTTACTCGACGGCGTCGTCGGAACGCTGGACCGGATCTCACAAACTCTCTCCGACAATTCCGAAATGCTGGAAATGGCCATCGAGGAACAGGACAAAGATATCCTAGAGTCCGTTGTTTCCGAGCTTGATGATGTTGAGGCCGAAGTCGACAAGCTGGAATTTCAGCGCATGTTTCGCGGCGAGGTCGACGCCAACCCCTGTTATCTTGATATCCAGGCGGGCTCAGGTGGTACAGAGGCCCAGGACTGGGCGGAAATGCTGTTACGTATGTACCTGCGCTGGATTGAACGGCGCGGCTGGAAGGGCGAGTTGATTGAAGTATCGGCAGGTGACGTGGCCGGTATCAAAAGCGCCACCATTCATATAACCGGTGACTACGCCTATGGCTGGTGCAAGACGGAAATCGGAGTGCACCGGCTGGTCAGGAAGTCGCCATTTGATTCGGGTAACCGCCGTCACACGTCATTTGCCGCCGTTTTTGTTTCACCGGAAGTTGACGACAATATTGAGATCGATATCAACCCGGCGGACCTCAGGATCGATGTCTACCGGGCTTCGGGCGCCGGCGGGCAGCATGTAAACCGCACCGAGTCGGCCGTGCGTATCACGCATATACCTACCAATACGGTCGTGCAGTGCCAGAATGATCGTTCGCAGCACAAGAACAAAGACCACGCGATGAAGCAATTGCGCGCTAAACTGTATGAGCTCGAGTTGTTGAAACGCAATGCGGAAAGCCAGCAACTGGAAGATTCAAAATCAGATATCGGGTGGGGAAGCCAGATCCGCTCATATGTGCTGGACCAGTCCCGCATCAAGGATTTGCGTACCAATGTTGAAACCGGCAATACCCAGGCCGTGCTTGATGGCGACCTGGACCAATTTGTTGAAGCATCCCTGAAGCAGGGCCTCAGTACGGAATATTAGTACAGTATTAGTACAGGAAATGACGCGTGAGCAAACAAGACCCCAAAGATAATGTTGACACATCAATGGACGAAAACCGCCTGATTGCAGAACGGCGGGAGAAACTGAACGCGTTGAGAGCAGAGACAAACGCCTATCCCAACGATTTTCACCCCAATACCAACTCGGCCGCACTGCATGAGCGCTTCGCAGATGACGATACCGAGACACTGGTTCAGGTCGATGAAACCTTTGCGCTGGCCGGTCGCATGATGGCCAAGCGGGTTATGGGCAAGATCGCCTTCGTCAAGGTTCTGGATGGTACCGGAACCATGCAGTTTGTCGTGCAGCGTGACAACCTGCCCGAAGGCCTGTATCAGCAATTCAAGCAGTGGGATGTCGGCGACATTATCGGTGGCAGCGGTGCCATATTCCGTACCCAGAAAGGCGAGTTGTCGGTTAAAACAAGCGAACTGCGCCTGCTGACGAAATCGCTCAGGCCATTACCGGAGAAATTCCACGGCCTCACCGATACCGAGACTCGTTATCGGCAGCGTTATGTAGACCTGATCATGAACGAAGATTCAAAGAAGGTCTTTTTTACACGCTCAAAAATTATCCGTTTTATCCGCGACTTCATGGAAGCGCCCGGACGGGAATTCCTCGAGGTCGAGACCCCGATGATGCACCCGATACCGGGCGGTGCAACGGCCCGGCCATTTGTAACTCACCATAACGCCCTGGATTTGCAGATGTATCTGCGGGTCGCGCCGGAACTCTACCTGAAACGGCTCACCGTTGGCGGACTTGACCGCGTCTATGAGATCAACCGCAGTTTCCGAAACGAGGGTGTGTCCACACGGCACAACCCTGAATTTACCATGCTGGAATTCTACTGGGCCTATGCGAATTACAACGACCTGATGGACCTGACCGAGGATATGCTACGGGGTCTGGCCGTCGAGGTAAGCGGTGGGACCACCGTGGTTCACGAAGGCCAGGAAATCGATTTTGCTGCGCCTTTCGAACGTATGAGCGTGGAAGAATCGGTGCACAAATACAACCCGGATCTTGCCGATGCCGATTTATGGGACAGGGCAAGCCTCAAGGCGGCCTGTGCTGAGCGTGATATCCATATCAATGAAAAATGGGGTGAAGGCAAGATCCTGATCGAGTTGTTCGAAGCGACGGTCGAGGCAAACCTTGTGAACCCCACGTTTATTACATCATATCCGACAGAGGTTTCCCCGTTGTCACGCCGTAATGATGCCAACCCGCTGATCACGGACCGGTTTGAGCTGTTTATTTCGGGCCGTGAAATTGCCAACGGCTTCTCGGAGTTAAACGACCCGGAAGACCAGGCCGCCCGCTTCAAGGAACAGGCGTCACAAAAGGACGCCGGAGACCTGGAGGCGATGCATTACGATGCCGACTATATCCGTGCGCTGGAATACGGCATGCCGCCGACGGCCGGTGAGGGTATTGGTATCGACAGGTTGGTGATGCTGTTTACAGACTCACCCTCTATCCGGGACGTTCTGTTGTTCCCCTATATGCGGCCTGAAGCCTAGCTTTTTTTAGAACGCGCGCGGCGTAATTCCATCGGATGCACCGCACGGCGCATCTTGTCGAAAATGTGGACTATCGCGTCCCAGGGGTGATGACGGATCATCCGTGGACCGGAATAGCGCATGACATCGCGGACATGATCACGTTGTTGCTGTTTGTAGCAATGGATAGGGCAGTTGGCACAGGTCGGCTTAGCCTGTCCATAGGGGCATTTGGCCAGACGCCGCTCTGAATACTGCATCAATTTCGAACAGTCTTCGCACAAACTGCCATCGTCTCTTCCATGATGGTCCTTGCAATAAATGACCGTCATCTTCACCAGGGTCTGGTGTTCGCTCTTCAATCTACCGCTTAATGGTTCCATAAGATCACTATAATGGATATTTTTATCTATTGATTTGACTGATGTCAATTTGTTTGCATATTCTAACAATTGGAACTTCAATTATAGGACCCATTCGGTTTATTTTTGTTCAGCTGCATCTAAAACCGAATAAAAACCATCTTTATAAATAGAACCAAAAAGTTTTAGCAGGAGAATGACATGCAAGACATAGGAATAGGTGCAGGTCTGGCCACATTGGCTTTCTGGGGATTTGTTGCCACAGCCGTGGTAGCAGGTGTCTGGGATGGCATCAAAAAACGCGAGGCAAAACATGAAACAGTCCGTCGCCTGGTGGAAAATGGCCAAAAGATAGATGCAGAGCTGATGGATAAGTTGGTGACCCTGACCGATGGCAAGAGTGAGCGCCCGGACAGGGTTTTCTTTTTAACCGGTCTGTGGGTGCTGCCTGTTTCTGTGGGAATGGTAGTTTTCGGACTCATTATGGGTCGTTTCTACCCACAGGTTTATGGCCCATTATTGGGTGCTGCAGGGCTTCTGGCGGTTCTCGGGCTGGGATTCCTGTTGGCCTCAAAGATAGTGGGGCGCTGGTACACAGACAACAATTCGCAAATGGATATCTGAAGGATCAGACCGTGCGTAAAGCACAGGACTACTATCCAAAGTGCCCTGAGCCAATCATAGTCAGCCTGGCACGTACGGGTGACCGCGCAGCTTTTGAAGAGTTGGTTAGGCGCAGGCAGTCATCGGTACGAAACCTGATGAGGCGTTGTTGTGGTGATATCACCCTGGCTGACGACCTGGCGCAACAGGTGTTTTTACAACTGTGGAGCAAAATCCACACGTTGAAGCAGGCGGGTGCACTGGGTGGCTGGCTTAAAAGGGTGGCGGTCTCGATCTGGCTTCAGTATCTGCGCAAGAACGATGCACTCCGGGGTGCCGATGAACTGGAAGAACCCGACCATGCACACAACGAAACCACCGGTATGGGGATGGACCTCGATCTTGCGCTGGCAACACTGCCAAACACGGTTCGATTATGTATTGTCCTCTCTTACCAGGAAGGCATGACCCACGCGGAGATTGCAGAAATAACGGATACGCCACTGGGTACGGTGAAATCGCACATCAACCGCGGTTCGCAGAGGTTGAAAGAGATACTGTCGCCGTATAGAGAAAACACAGCGGAGAAAACTTCATGACAAATGAATGGGACGCACAATTGCAAACCCTTTTCGCCGACTCAAAAAATGAATTGGATGGTGAGGGTTTTACAGGCCGGGTAGTGGCGGGAACTCTTAGCCGGAGAAATCGCCTGATTGCCGGAATCGCCGGCATGGCGCTGGTGTTGGCCATTTGCATATGGGTGTTCAATGTTCCGGTTTGGGAAATGGTACAGCAGGTCTCATTAGTCTTTACGATCAGCCTGTTTGACCTGGGTGATGGATGGGTGGCCTGGGCATTATCACCGGTCAACAATATCGCTGGTGTGCTTTTACTTTCTGTAAAGGCAATACGTATTCTAAGAAAAAGGGCGCTTCGCTCAATGTAAGGATTCTTGCTGTAGTTCAATTGCCAGAAACCCGTCAGAAATCGTACTTGGGATTCTTCCATACGCGTGCGTATTGTTTTAAAATCATCCGATGATTTTGATTCCCTGATGGAGCACTTGATATGCGAGAAGTCGTTATTGCAAGTTACGTTCGATCCGCCCAGTCCCGTTGCCGCCCCAATGATCCGGGGCGCGACTGGCTTTTTAAAATTCGTTCCGATGACCTGCTGGCCAGATTGCTGCCCGAGGCGATCAGCCGTGCCGGAATCGAAGCAGGGGATGTCGATGATTTCATTGTGGGTTGCGCACAGGCGGTCGGGGAAAATTTCTCAATCGGCGGTCGTGTACCGACCTTGTTGGCCAATCTCGACAAACGCACTTCCAGCAAAATGGTGGATGAACAGTGCGGCTCAACCATGGCGGCATTGCAGATCGGCTTCATGGAAATCGCCCAGGGCTTTGCCGATGTCGTGATGTGCGGTGGAATGGAGCACATGGGCCGTATTCCAATGGGGGGCGGCGGTAACATTGAGCTCAACCTACGTCTGTTTAGCGAACCCTCCTTGCTCCACTGGGACTTCATGACCGCGATGAATATGGGTCTGACCGCAGAAAAAATCGCAGACATGGGTTATCAGCGTGAGGATATGGATGCCTGGGGTGCCCGTTCTCATCAACTGGCCTACAAGGCTCAGCAGGAGGGTTTTTTTGAAGGCGAAATAATTCCTGTCGATGTTCTGCAGGGTGACGGTTCGGTCAAAACCGTTGATACCGACCAGGCAGTACGCTCGGACGCCACTGCGGAGGACATGGCCAACTTGCGGCCCGCCTTTAAGAAGAACGGCACGATCCACGCCGGCAATGCTTCACCACTGAACGCGGGCGCCAGCGCTTTGGTATTGATGGACAGGCAGACCGCCGAAGCAAAGGGTATCAAGCCACTTGCAAAGGTGGTTTCCATCGGTTTTGCAGGTGTTGAACCCAACATCATGGGCACTGGCCCGGTGCCATCCACACAGCGGGCGCTGAAGGCCGCCGGCCTGCTAGCCTCGGATATCGATTTCTGGGAAATCAACGAGGCTTTCGCCGTGGTTGCATTGTACGCAATCAAGGAGCTGGGTATCGACCCGGACAAGGTCAACGTCAAGGGCGGCGGTATTGCCATTGGTCATCCGCTGGGCGCCACCGGCGGCAGGCTGGTGGGAACACTCGCACGAATTCTCCAGCAGGAGGGTGGCCGTTACGGTTGTGCCACCATGTGCGTCGGCGGTGGCCAGGGTGTGGCCATGATCATCGAAAACGAAGATTACTGAGGAACTGGCAATGAACATTAACGACATCAAGACAGTTGCAATGATCGGCGCCGGTGATATGGGGCATGGCATAGCCGAAGTGGCCCTGCTGGCCGGTTACAAAGTCAACCTGTACGACATCAAGGACGAGTTTGTAGAACTCGGTAAGAAGCGGATTTTTGAGAGCCTTGACCTGTTGTTGGGCAAGGGTAAGATTCCGCAGGAGTTGGATACGGCGATGCGTGAGCAGCTTTTATCGACGACGACTGACCTGGCAGAAGCGGTTGGAGATGCTGACCTGGTTATCGAGGCGATCCCCGAGATCATGGACCTCAAGAAGAAGGTGTTTGCCGAGATAGACAACTTGGCGC
The DNA here is from genome assembly GCA_937927755.1 of uncultured Lysobacterales bacterium. GTDB lineage: Bacteria > Pseudomonadota > Gammaproteobacteria > Xanthomonadales > SZUA-36 > SZUA-36. Next base: position 21,586 of record CALBDB010000029.1, on the reverse strand, counting down.
CGGCCCACACACTGCTCGCGTCAAATACCTCGACCATGAGCATTACAGAGATCGCGCAGGCAACCAACCGGCCCGAGAAAGTGTTCGGCCTGCATTATTTCAATCCGGCAGTTTTGATGCGCCTGGTGGAAGTTATCAGGGCGGAGAAAACTTCGGATGAGACCATGCAGATTGGTATGGACTTTGCCGCACGGGAAAAGAAGGTCGGGGTATACGTGAAACGTGATACCCCTGGTTTTATCGCCAACCGTGTCAACCAGGCACCAGCCGTGTTGATCGGTGAAATCCTGGAGCGCGGTGAAATCGAGCCCGAAGAGCTGGATGCTTTTGTGCGCCTGATGGGCTCGGCCATGGGCCCCTGCGAACTCACCGATTACGTCGGTGTGGATGTGGCGGTCAATGTTAGCAAATACTTTGCAGAAACCCTCGGTCCGGATTATGGGCCGCCGGCCCACCTGTTGAAGATGGTGCAAGAGGGCAAGCTGGGTAAAAAATCAGGCCAGGGTTACTTCGAATGGCCCAATGGTGAACGCCCGAAGATTGATTTCTCAAAGGCCACGAGAAAATTCAATTTCCTGTGGACCTTCTTTGTGCAGATCAACGAAGCGACCAAGCTGATTCAGGAAGGCGTGGTTGATACACTTGATGAAGTCGACCTGGCGATGGTCAACTCATCCGGTATGCCTTTCGGGCCAATTTCACTGGGTCGCCAGATATCGAAACTTGACCTGATCGATAACCTGGACATGCTTGCCGAGAGGTACGATAAACCCATGTTCAAGCCAACCCGGCGCGTGCTCGGCGGAGGGCACAAGTTCTGAAAAGCCCTTTAGTAAAGCTGTAAAAAAAGACGGCTCTTGCGAGCCGTCTTCTTTCGTACTTCGTTTTAGATCGTGTTCAGAAGTTGCCTTTGTACTGCAAGGGCAGGTCTGCTTCACACATACCCAGGGTCGCGCCTTGCATCAGCTGGTCTGCAACACCACCGGGGTAACCCACCTGCCTGGTTTTGCCTTTGCGGCAAACATAAAGCTGGTCAAGTGTCAGCTTGAAGCTGCCAAAGTAACCGTCAACCGCTGTCCAGCCGACAATATGCTTGCCGTTGCTGGAGATCTTGTTGGCAGTGGAGGCTATGCCAAGGTCGTTGGCGTTCATCACACCCTGTGCTTTCAGGAATTCAACCAGTTTCTGCGTTCCCAGCACATCACTGACGATGGTCGCACCAGCACCACTGGCTGTACCAAATGCACCGACCATGGTGCCGTCATCGGAGATATCGTAAGGGTTGAATGGTTTCGAACCAAAGCAGAACCAATCCCACCAGGGGCATTCCTCGGACATTTCCAGGATTGTCAGCTCACCGGTGAGGGTGTTGTAGGTGTATCCACGCTGGTTCCACTGGTCATCCCATGAGTTGATACCCACGACCATTGAACCGTCGGAACTCACTGCTGTCGCCTCACCGATATCCATGATATTTGCGGGGGCAACATTCTGCATGCTGATTTCTTCACCGTTCTTCCAGACAGTACCTTCCCACCATCCTACAGACGTTTCGGACCAGCCAACGGCGGTTCCGTCATTTGCCAGCGAGTTCACGCGTGCACTGCGGTTGTCGTAATGGTCGTTCAGAATGGTCCAGCCATCCGCATCACTGTATGTGGCGGCGGAAACCTTGTAGTTTTTCAGGCCTTCAACATAGTCACAATTCCACAAGAAGCCGCCCATGGTGTCGCCATTGGGTGAGATGGCAAAGTTGGAATAGTATTCATCGATTCCACCGCCCTGGTCACAGGCATTATTGCCCGCTGGGGGAAGAATCTCGATGTCTTTGCCCGGTAGCAGTCGCGCCGGCAGATACTGATCATCAACAGATACCCGGCCTGCAATTATGGAGCCATTGTCACTGAGCCTAATGCCACCCATAGGTAATATGGTGTATTGGTCATTCCCATCATGATGAACCCAGCTGATGGCGTTGCCGTAGCTGTTATCAACGTTACCCGCCATAACGTGGCCGTCTTCGGTCACATTGTTGCCGTTCGGCGCAGGGTTGATCACCAGGTTCAGACCCTTTTTCATGCCATTCATCTGGATGTCGATACCAGCCTGGTTTGCACCTGCAGCAACGATGACTTCCTCGTAGTCACAGGCATTGTCTGAATTGGCGTCATCATTTTCACGAGAGCCGCTGAAATACTCTTCCGGCCCAGGCAATGCGACCTGGGGTGTCGGGAAGCCACCGGCAAAAATGTTCTCCACGTGGATGACGTAGCGTGCGCCGGGTGTCAGGCCCCGCATGGTGAATTCACCGGTACCCTGTGCAGCACCCGGGGCGCCGTCGTTCCAATCGCCACTCATTACCGTGATGGCATCTTCAAATGGATTGTCGATGTTACGCGCCACGATATTGATACCGATGACGCCTTCGCTAGTGAACGGATAGGTGACAGAGCCGGAAATGGTGCCGGTGTCAGAGGCGAAACTGGCAGTGGGGTAGATTGATGAAATCGCCGCAAAGTCTTCTGCGGTGCTGGCTGTCGCCTGGTGCGCACCAGTGCTGTTCCATGAATCCGGGTTGTTATTGATGTACGGATACATGACTGACATGTGTTCCGGGTTAGGGCCCGAGAACTGCGGAAATGGCAGTTGGTATTCACCGCCGACTTCATAGTGAGCAGAACAATCAATCGGGCCGGCTGACACAATGCCCCAGCTATACATCACCAGGTGACCGTTGGTCTGGGTGTGCGCCAGGTTAAAAGAATGGCCCAGTTCATGGGTAATAACACCCGCCATTTGTTCGAGTTCAGTGTCGTTGTAATAGGTTTCAGCACCACCGATAAAGACCCAGCCTTCTGTGATAGTACCGGTTGATTCGTCGGCCCATTCAGGCGATGCGACGCCCAGTACACCGTAAGGCACACCCAACACATTTCGCATCACGTCACCATGCTCATCGAAGACCACGTGGATGCCACCGCTGTTCACGGTGCCGAGGATTTCATGGACGATTTCACCGTTTTCATCGGTGCTGAATTCTTCCTCAGCTCCCGTGATATCGCCATCATCACCACCGATACCGATATCTGCAAAGGTGCCCGCAATTTCCGCCTGGAAGGAGGATGTTGCCACGCCTGACCAGGATGCCAGTGATTCTGCAACTCTTGCCACACCTTGCTCGTTGGTGAACTCGACATAGAGGTCGTAGTAACACTGCCAGCCACCTTCGGCATTGCAGGTCGGCAGGTTCGAGTCATACAAGGTAACGGTACCGGAAGCAAAGTTGCCGCCATCGGTGTATACCTGTACCGGCTCCGTCACGTCCCAGCGATAGGGTGTGCCGTCGGTATAGTCAAAAATATAGAGTGGCCCGTAAGCCTGGGCCGCGATGCTGGTCAATCCGGCGATTGCAATGCCGGCTGCCATCGACTTTTTCAGTAATTTATTAGTCTTCATTGGTCATAACTCCATTTTCGATCCAGTTATTCTCGACCGCGGTTTTTACCAGCGTAAGAAATGCTTCGGCCGCGTAGGCGCCACCGGGCTGGTTGACCAGGTCCTGCTGGGTCGCGGTCATCTTGCCGTTGATTTTCACACCGGCAAACATGCCGTCATTGCCGATGTCATTGGCAATTTGAGAGCCCTTGATGGTGAACTTGCCCTGGGTCAGGCCGGAGGTAGTCTGGAAGCCTGTCTCGGAAGCTGGCTTGTGCAGGAACAGCATAACCTGCTCGCCCTTGACGTATGTCGGCCAGCCAGCGGGCGTGACCATCAGGTTGACACGGCCGTCACCCATGGATTTGGGTTCGATCAGGCCAAACTGGCGGAAGGTGTATGTAGAACCATGGTCACCCTTGATGCTCTGGCCGACATCCAGTGAGATCTCGGTAAAGGGAAGACCTTTGTGGAAACCGTCTGTTATCCCGGAGACGGTGCCGACCATGATTGAGTCGGTGTGTGTCATCAGTTCCAGTAGGTTCTGCTTCTTTATGTTCTTCGCATGGGCAACGTTCAGGCTCAATGCCGTGATGGCAATGGAGGCAAAAATTGTTACACCGCGGAAGGCCCTATGAATTGCGTTATTCATTATTGACTCCTGTGGTTTGACTTCTGATTAATGTCCCGCACTGCGCAACACTTGCGGGCTGGATGCCCGGATACGGCGAACTGCACCCGAAGCGGTGGCGCGAGGTTATGGCTTTGCCGAATCCGCCGCAGTGCAAATCAAGCCAGTCGTTTGACGATTTCGACTTTTTTAATGAAAATGAAGAGCCACTTCCATCAGGATAGATCACATGTCTGTTTATGCTCCCTTGCTCGGCAACCTGTGGCGCACGTTGGAGTCATACAGCCTGGATCCGGGGCAAGTTATCGACCAGTCGCTTTTTCGACCCGGCAATGACTCGGCATATGTCGAACGCGTCAGCTTTGCTGAATACGATGCCGCGCTGGCCCATGCGGCTTCGCTGATCAACGATCCAACGGTGGGTATTCGCTCCGCACAGTACCTGCATCCCTCACACCTGGGGGCCTTCGGGCACGCCTGGCTGGCCAGCGCCTGCCTGCGTACTGCGCTGCTGCGTGCCAGTAGATTTCACCGGATGTTCAATGAGCAGATCGACATGCAGGTGGAGGAGCTATCAGACCGCGTCCGTGTCACCTACCGGATGTTGCGGCAGCCCACCCATCCCAACCTGATGGGGGACGCCCTGCTGGCCAGTTTGTTGCAGTTGTGCAGGATGAATTTTGGTATGGATCTGGAGCCCGTCGAGGTCAGGTTAAAACGACCGCTGCCACCCGATCCTTCTCCCTGGTTTGAATATTTCGGAGTGAAGGTCCAATTTGAACAGCCCGAAAACAGTCTTGCCATCAGTGCAAGGGACGCAGACACACCTCTGACAGGATCCAACTCGGAACTCGTGACCGTACATGAGGATGTCATCAGGAGACACCTGATGAAACTGGACCGAAATAGTGTTCTTAACCGAAGCCGGCTGGGAATCATGGAGCAACTGCCTTCCGGCCGTGTCACCCAGGACACCCTGGCCGACGTTCTCAACATGAGTAAACGAACATTGCACCGCAAGCTGCGTGAAAATGATGAGACGTTCCGGTCATTGTTAGCGCAGGTCAGAATGGATCTTGCCAAACGCTACATTTCGGACGACGATTATAGCTTTACAGAGATTGCGTTTCTGCTGGGTTACACCGATAGCAGCGCGTTCTCCCGTGCATTCAGGAGTTGGTTTGGGCATTCACCCACGCAAGCCCGTGAGCGCAACAGGGCGGCCTGAAAGTACACTTTATCTGGCAGAGTGGGGTTTCCGGAAAATTGCGGGCCTTAATTAAGAAGTGCCTGGTAGGTCAGTAAAAGCTGGTCGTAGTCCGAGCCATACTTGGTTTTCAGGCCGTTGGCATAACCTAGTTTGATGGCATGACGGCCCTTGAACGGAACGACGAGTGTGCCGCCGAGTTTGAAATTTTTCTGCACATCGCTTAGCTCGCCTCCGCCAATCGTTTGCCTGCCACCCCCAAAGAAAGTGAAATCCAGTGAAGCCCAGAGTCCCGGACGGATACGTTTAATTAGATTGGCCTGTGCTGCATAAATAGGTTCCTGGACCCTCTTGCCCGGAAGGAATTCATCATCGTCACCAAAGAACCACGCACTGGCAGAAAGCTCCAAAAGCCAGCTGGGTTTGAGCGGAATGATGGATCCAAGTTGCAGTCTTGTCGCCCAGCGATTGAGTCCGACATTGATCAGTCTGTTCTCATCATAGTCCCCGGTGGGGGCCACGACCTTCAGGCTCGCGCCGATAATCGGGTGCGGGTCGGCACGCAATGCCAGGAAATCTTCCAGGGTCATCGACGGCGCACCCAGCAGATTGACCGTCAGGGTGAATCCGAGATCACCAAAGCCGGTAAAGTCACGTCGCGCCGGTTGGCCCAGAAGGTTACCCTTGGTATTTCCCCAGGCGTAGGGCAACTCCACCATCAAATTGGATGAACGTCCCCATAGATTGATGGTTTGCAGGTAGGCGAGAATACTGGAATTAACGCTTGAATCCGCATCGCTTATCGGAATCGTGCGGTCAAAAATTACGTCTCCAGAAAGATATGAGTAACCGGTTATAAAAACCTTGGTGCCCTTGGGTGCCGGCCAGTACAAACGTGGTGTCAATTCCTGTGCGGCTATTTCAGTTGCCCACAGACCACACACTGCCCAAATCAGTGCCAGCCGCCATACTTTCTTATTGTTCATTTGAGACGGTCACTCAAGCTGCATGCGGTCGAGGATCTTGGCGAGTTCACCGGATTTTCGCAATTTTTCATACTCTGACCGTGCGCTCTTTGCAGCCTCCTCACCATTGACAAGGAACGTAAACCCGATTGGTTCGTCTCGTGGTGTGGCGACGTCAGCGACGTCAAAATGATTTGCGCGAATAATGCCCTTGAGTTCATCTACGTATACCTGACCTCGCTCGGAGTACTTCAGCAAGCCATCAGCCAGTGCCAGTGAAGTGACCGGCTTTCCCGCTGCTTTTAGTTCAGCGCGGATACGCCGGAAGTCCTCGTAGGCAGGATGTGAGCTGAGATTCAGGAAATAACCACGCACGCTGTCGAAAGGCCATTCGAACGCAGCAATCCGGTGGTCACCGTGTTCTTTGCGTTGTTGCGCGGGTTTTATGCCTTCGCCACTGAAACTCCATTGGCCAAACAGTGAGTTGCCTTCCTCGACAAACCGGGACGTACCCCAACCGCTCTCATAGGCTCCCTGGCCCAGCACCAGTCCGGCAGGAATCACATCGAGGCGGTACAGTGCTTCGGCTATGACCTTGCGCCAGTCCCCTGGGTCGGATATCTGCCCGGCCTCATCCACAGTCCGGATTCGCAGAGCCACGCTCAATTGCTTTAACCACTCGATTTCCTGGGGTTCCGGACTCTTGCCACTGTTAATGGTTTTGTCGAGACGCCCCAGTCGCTCCCGCCGTTTCATTACCATGGTATTTGCGTGAACCACCAATGGTAGCAAGCTACGATAGAAAAACTCCTTCTTCATTGCCACGGGCATCTGCGGTGCTGATTTACGCCATTGGGGGGAGGTAGCGATCAAAAGTGTTCGCGGCGTCTTTAATTGCTCGCTACGCAGATCCTCGCCCCACCAATCGATTGACTGGAGCCATTCGATGGCCGCCTCATAACCCGGCAGTACAGTTACTTCCTGCGCGGCGACGTTTAGCGGGAAGAGCAGGGCGGCAAGACAGATGGCATACGCGGTTCGCATCTCTGTTTACTCCAATGACTCAATATTATTCGTATTATATTTCATGACATTGTAGCTTCCATGGATGTGTATGAAAATGCCAACCCTGTCGCATACGAACAGCAACATTGTGAAACTTCAGCCACATTTCACTCAAAGCAGATGTTTTCCCAGGATGGGCACCGCAATTCACGGTGCCCAAACCCCGGATTGTTGCTTACTTAGATAATTTCTCCGCCATCGGCGCCTGCCAGGTCTTCATTTTTTCCAGGTCAGCCACGTAAACCCGCATGATGATACCTATGTCTTCGTCCTTTCTTTCGGTTGGCAGCCAGTTATCTTCGGGTACGCCCTCGGGTTGTTCGGCGGCGACGTAGATCTCAATACCGCCATCCTCATTCAATTGCATACCGCCATTCTCTCCCACGCTGTATTTCTTGCGATCATTCGGGATGAAAAAGCCGTTCTCCATGTCGTACAACGTAGCCGACCAGAAGGGTCCGAACGGCGGCAGTTCTTCAGCCGTCATACGAAGCACGTAATCGTACTGCGCATTCATCATTCCCCCGTCTGTCGTCGTGACGGCCGGATAGATCGCTTCCACTGCGGGTAACCCGATGGGACCCATGACCGATTGGTTCACCAGGGCTTCCAGGCTTATTTCTCCCTTTGGCAGGAACAAGCCAAACGTACCCGTCTCCTTGAAGTCCGGGTCGGTCGATCTTGCCATCTCGTCGGCAAAGATCTGTTCAGAGACTTTCCGCACGCCGGCGCCATCGATTTGCGTCACCTGCGCAGGGTCAAAGGCCTTGCCCGGTACGACACCGAGAGGTTCGTAGACGGCAAGTACTTGCTGGTCGAGTTGATCCTGGGTGTCGAAGGTGGTGTGATTGAAGACGAATTGCATGACCTCAAGCAGATTATTCTCGAAAGTATCGGCATCCCTCTCACCGACCGCCGGGAATTCGATGTCATCGATTGGCTTGGACTCGCCGCCCTGGTACTCTGCCAACGTGATGTGTTTCACGGCCTCCATCTGCCCGACGATGCGCTGGAACCGCTCAGGATCATTCGCATGCGGCATGATACGCAGTACGGCCGAAACAAAGTCGCCGCTTGCCTCGAAAATATCATCGACACCTTCGACTGGTTCACCGTTATAACCCTCGGTGCGTGCGGTATATATAAGCAGGTTTTCAGGCCTGTCGAAATCACCCAGCCGCGTCCCCATCGGCACATTCACATAGTGATCGTAGCCGGTGATCATCAGCGATACATACTTTGAGTCGAAGTCGGGCATCTCAAGGATTACCGGATCTCTGCGCAGGTCCAGCAGACACGAAATATAGAGCGTGTCATTGTTCGGGCGCGCGATCTCACGCATCGTGTGATCTTTTAGCTGGGTATCGGCAACGCAGGTGTTCCAGCCTCCCTGCTTCATCGCAAACTTGTTGTTCACGTTGTACATCGCGACATACTGGTATGAACGACGGACGAGGTTGTCCAGGTCCAGGTCAGCGGCCACGTCAACTTTTGTGTCAACACCAACGGCAGCGCTGGTGTCATTCTGTTCAACCTTGCACGAAACTGTCGCCATTGCCAGCACGGCAGTTGTTCCTGCTATCAGCAGTTTGGTCAGTATCTTCATGGACATATCCTCTTTAGTGGTTCAGTGCTGGTTTGAAGCGTCCTCCGGGATCCTTGTCAACAACATCACCAGCGGAAATTAAACCCGGCCATCGGTCCCTGGTAGCTGAAGTCTGTTGTCAAATCGCCGTCCCTGAACTCGGCTTGCTTGTACTGGTAGCCAAAAAGGAGTCGATTTTGTTGGCGTTTGCCGACGGTATAGGCGAAGTTGGCCCGCAACAGGAACGTACCTTCGGAATCCCCAAAGCTGAAATCTGCATGTGTCAGCAGTGACCAGCGTTCGCTCATATCAAACCGGTAACGGACCCCCAGCAGGGCATCGTAATAATCATTTGAATTTCGTTGCTTGCTTACCGGTGTGTCATCGATGATAAATGTGTAGCGATCCTCGAAGCCGCTGTAACGCAAGCCGCCGATCAGGCTCAAGCGTGAACCGACACCGTTGGGCCAGTAGGCTACCCCGGTATCGAGTACGGTCTGTTTGCTATTGGTATCGATGACAAGCAAGGTCCGCTCGTTGGTATCTGAAGTTTCCAGGTAGGTAAGGTCACCAAACAGGCTCCAATGCCCCTTGCCGCCCTCCACGTTGATCATGAAGGCTGAATCAAGGACGTCGAGCAGGTCTTTAAAGCTGATCTTGTCGCCGCCAAGCGACTCATCCCGAATGGTCAGGTCGACCTTGGTATCCGACGCCCAGATATAGGGTGTGACAGACCACTGAATTGACTCCTGGCTTTCCGCCCACTCTGCACCAAAGACAATGCAGAAAAAAACACACACGGTGCATAGTTGACGAAGACCACGTACCGGACTGCTACTACTTACCACCTTTAATGACCTGATCATTACAGTACCCTCCCGTTAACGTTACTGACTTAACTGATGTTCAAACCTGATACATCACTTGTCTTGCCCATCCCCCCGGTCTTTTGTAACCGGGGGGATGGTCTGGCTTTAGCGAGAAATCACTTCTTCAGCCTGGTGGTCTTATTCCTACTCTCCTTTGCGGTCATAGGCGCCAAACAGGGAGGGATCCAGACCCTTGCGATCAAACACCCCTTTCAGCGCTATGTTGGCAATTTCAGGCCCGTTTTCGGTCATCGTCACCCACATGATGTGATCCACGTTGCCCGGACCCTCGTGATGGAAGGAAGCGCCTGCAGGACCCATCGTGATGTGTTCATGACCATCGAGCAGGTCGTAGTCATAATAATGAAGATGCCCTGCGAGGAAGGTGTGTTTGCGGTCTTTGAGCATGCCCTGGATCGCCTTGAAGCTATCCGATGCATTTTCCCAGGCGGGTTCGTGCAGGAACAGGAAAGTCCAGCGAACATCGGCGTTTTGAGCCAATGTGTCTTTGATCCAGGCAAGCTGATCTTCACCGAAATCAATCTCTTTGGCGAGTCCGGCGACCACTGATTCGTCCGCCATGAACTCAGCCAGCATGGCCTGTGCTTTGGCGGGATCTGTTACCTGTAGCTCGTTGTATAATTCGAGCTTTTCCTTGATACCCTCCGGGGCTTCGCGGGGCGGGTCCTCACTATCGAGAACCACGAACAAGGTATCGTTGTAGACGAAGTGATAGCGGGTTGCGCCGTATCTGTCACGCCATAGACCTTGAGCAACTTCGTTTGCGATATCGTGGTTACCCGGTGTGCGGAAGAATGGCATCTTTAGCTCCGCCAACATCTTGTCGAGTTCATCCCACTCGGCATTCAACTCAGCTTTGTCATCACTGTATCCTTCGATCAGATCGCCGACATTGATGACAAACTCCGGTTGTAACAGGTTAAGCTGCCCAACGGCCAGTTTGAAAGTTTCTTTTTGGTTAGCACCGCCCGTACGGTCGCCGATGACGACAAATTGAAACGCCTCAGGGTTATTCTGAAACGCCTCAGAAGTCCACGGCTTCTCACCGGAAAAGGCCTTTTTGTCATAACTGAACTCGGCGGCTACAAGGTTGCTGCTGATCAGGATGCCGGCTACGAGCAGCGAAGTGCAGAGCTTCTTTGCTAAAGCCATGGTGGTCATAATTCTCTCCTTGCTGAGATGGAGTCTGGAGCGCTCACGGAAGCGAACGCGCTAAAAGTTCTCTTTTCAGTTACCGATCAATCTTCGGTCCCTGGTGTGTGAACAGCTAAAAGCCCTTGGACTTCATGCAATGCTGATATTCCATGTCATAGGCTTTCTGGGCCTGTTTGGCCTTTTTCCTGTCCTCACTGTCCTTTAATGCGCCTGCTCCCGCGCCGGCAGCAGCGCCAATGGCAGCACCCTTTGCGACATCCTTGCTTTTTTTACTGCTCACCGCGCCAACAACAGCGCCTCCGGCGGCTCCTATGGCGGCACCCTTGCCAACTGAACTGTCCGAACCGGCGGGCTTATATCCCGACCTGGAGGCGGCAATTTGTGCACAGTCGATATCGGCCGCCATTCTTTCTTCGGAAGAATCACCGCAAGCAGTGACAAGCGACAGACAGAGCAAGCTCGCCCCAATTGCAAAAACCGCAGAATGTAATCCATATTTGTCTTTCATGGTCATTTCAGTAACCTGCCTTTCTGGTATCGAGATGTATGTTCGAGGAAGACACCTGCTGGCGGAGATGGGTTTCTGCCACCAGCAAGTGGTTTCCTGATGAGTGTCAATCGCTCTTCTTGTCCATCGTGGTGAGTGCGGATTCCAGCGATCTCTCGACGACGCCGGCGAGCAGTTTTTCTGGGTTCTCTTTACAGCGCTGGCCGATCTCATCGTAGAACAGAACGCTGAGTTCGTCCTGGTCTGCCTGTGGCGCCGAGTAAATGCGCTCTACGTCAAAATCGTGATTGATGAATGCGATGGATACGAACCGGTTCATGATGGCAATGTACTCGTCCGGATCTTCACCGGATGCATCCCATGCCCCCTGGCAACTGAGGTGCAGGTAAGGCCGGGCTTCCTCGACATATTGCTCGATCGTTTTTTCCTCACCGGCAAATAGGGAATAGGTAAAGGAACTTAGCAAAAGCCCCGCCAATCCGGTCAATACCCAGGATTTCTTGATTTGCATATTTAAACTCATTGTCTGTCTCCGTTGAATTTTCAAAACCTCAAATTCTTTTCATGAAATGTCTGATGGTCATTCAATAGCTGGAACCCTATTGATTAATTTCGGGCTTGTTCTTGTTCTTCTTTTTCTTTTTGCTGTCTTTATGGTCTCCATACATTGCACCGCCGGCGCCACCGTAAACCGCACCCTTGGCGGCTCCGCTTACGCCGTCAGTGAGCAGGCCAACTCCGGCACCAATTGCCGCGCCTTTTTTCGCTTGCTTTCTCGTCTCGTCGCCTTTATCGCTGGCAGCTATGGCGCCTGCGCCGCCGCCGAGTACCGCACCTTTGGCTGCTCCCTTGCCACCGCCGGTAACCAGACCGACCCCGGCACCGACCGCGGCTGCGTTCTTTGTTTTCTTACTGGCAGATTGCGCTGGAAAACAGATGAGCAATCCCGAGATCAGAATGGCAATCGAGATATTGCTTACTTTGATCATCTCTCTCTCCTGAAGGGTTGAATTTTGTTACCCGTGGTCAGGCTGCAATGATGTCAATTGATTTCGGGCAACGCGTACCGACCGCTTTGAGATCCAGGTATCGGTCAATACAGTGATGGCGATGTAAGAGTTCACTTGAAGATATCGGTGATCTCTGTAACTCGCGCAATAACATTGCAGCCTACCGAGATTAACTATATCCCCTGTCCAGGAAAACCACCTGTCATTTGGTGCCAAACCCCCGCTCAGGTTATGATGTAAGTCATAAAACCTTGCGATTTCATCAAGAATGGCAGGTGCTTAAATGATCGACAGATCAATACCGGTGACGAGGGTGGCGTTTTTACTGCGCTATGCAAAGTTAGTGGATAACCTGGGTGCATCGCTGGAACGTCTGTTGGCAGAATCTCACATCCCCGAAGAGCTGCTTGATCACCCTGAAGCTGCGATTTGTATGAAAAGCATTTTCAGGTTTGCGGAACTGGCCTGTGAGGCCACAGGTACCGAGCATCTTGGTCTGTATATGGGCATGAGTAATCATTTGCGTGATCTCGGACCTGTTGGCAAACGGCTGAGACGCTCAACGACCGTCTATGACTACCTCCGCAAGGGCATCGAGCTTTACGATATGCTCATCACGGGTCAGCGTATATGGCTGTCCTACCATGGCGAGGAGATTCATCTCAACGTGGCTACGGTCGGCGAGCCTGGAATCGGCCCCTACCAGTCGCAATTGGAAACCCTGGCTACAACGACAATGGCACTCAGAAGGGCTCTGGGCAGGGATTGGTCACCTGGAAAACTCTGCCTGACTTACAAAAGTGAAGAAGCCTTTCCGGAAAATAGCTGCTTTGCGGAATCGCAAATCGTGAAAGGAGCCGAAGGGAGTTACATGGTGATTCCCCGTGCAGCCATGGGAATGCCGTTTTCGAACTCCAGCTTTCATTTTGAGCAAATGGAGGAATCCATCGCGGCACAGCGCTTGCCCGAGGACATCTCCGACCTTGTGCAGTTGCAGATAGTGTCGCTGCTTTATGAGCACAAGCTGCATATTGATTACGTTGCTGAATCCCTGGCGATGACCAGGCGCACGCTGCAGCGCGTGCTCTCCGAACATGGCACATCCTACTCACAATTGTTGGCAGAAACCCGAAATCAGGAATCTGTTAAACGCTTGCGTGACTCCGACGAACACATCGCTGATATCGCATTTGACCTCGGGTATACCGACGCTTCCAATTTCACCAGGGCTTTTCGACTCAGAAACGGAGTTTCACCACAGGAATTTCGGCTGAGCCTGTGAAACAGGATGACCCTAAAGCCCGTTGGCTTGCGCGACTGCGGTACCGGCTATTTTGATGGGAAATTGAAGAGTCTGTATTTCAGGAACCTGTAATTCCGCGAAAGTAAAAAATCCGGCATAAAGCCGGGTTTTCGTGCGAGTCCCAGTCATTTCAAATTGAGCCGCAAAGAAAATCTATGAGGAAATGACAGTTCACTTGTAGAATCGCAACCATGCTCACAAGCAAAACCATTTAAACCGGAGGTAACCATGAACAGGATAAGAGCAGCGATAGCAACTACGGTTTTGGTGTCATCAGTAACAGCCTGGGCCCAGAACGCCGAACGGCCAGTTAATCTGGTACTGCAGATCACGGTCGACCAGTTGCGAGGCGATTTGATCGACCGCTACTCCGCAGGATACGGCGAGGGCGGTTTCCAGCTACTGTTGGATACGGGTGCGTTCTATGTTGACGCACATCACCGCCATGCCAACACCGAAACTGTGGTTGGCCACACAACCCTTGCCACAGGTACTGACCCTGCGATTCACGGCATGGTCGGCAACGTCTGGCTTGACCGCTTAACAGGCCAGCTTATTTACAATGTCGAGGATGCTGACCATCCGTTGCTCGGTGAGGGTGGTGGTGTCGACGCTAGCACCGAGATCGATCCGACTCAAAAGGTCGCCACCACGCAGGGGCGCTCGCCGCGTGCGATCCGGACCACGACGATTAGCGACGAGATTATCTTGTCTGCCGGCCCAAAAGCCAAGGTTTTCGGTGTCTCGATCAAGGACCGTGGTGCTATCACCATGGCTGGCCATGCCGGCACCGCCTACTGGTTTTCGAAGTCCGCCAGCCAGATGGTCACCAGTACCTTTTACAAGGATGAATATCCTGACTGGGTGGAGGCCTGGAACGCCAAGGGAGTTCCGAACGCTTACGAGGGCAAGTCATGGGAACTCTCCAAGAAGCCATCCGCTTACCTCTTCGGCAACGCTGACGATCAGGAGTGGGAGGTCGATTTTCCGGGCTATGGACGAACCTTTCCTCATCCCTTTGGCAAGGCTGACAGTCCGTACTTCACCACGCTCCTGACCTTGTCTCCGGCCGGTGACGAAATCGTTCTTGATTTTGCCAAGGACCTGATGACTGCAGAGGGCATCGGCACGGATGATGTGCTGGACTACCTGGCAATCAGTTTCTCGTCAACCGATTATGTTGGTCATTTTTTCGGACCGTCCAGTCTCGAAGCCGAGGACAACCTGCACCAGCTTGATCGCACACTGGCCGAGCTTTTTGCCTTTGTCGACAAAAAGGTGGGCCTTGATAAAACACTGGTTGTGCTATCAGCCGACCATGGTGGCTCGGAAGCACCCGGATACTTGCAGTCACTTGGTGTCGATAGCAACTACTTCAACTTCGAAAACGTCGATAAGACGGAAGGCATAGCCGCCTTGAAGGCGGAGTTCGGTGTCGCTAAAGAGCTGGTCGATCAGTTTTTCCAGCCTTATTTCTACCTGAACCACGAAGCAATTGCAGAGCTGGATTTTGATATTTCAGTGGTGGCAAGGCGGGTCGCTGAAGAACTTCGCAAACTACCCGGTATCGCTTATGCAGTTTCGAGTTATGACTTGCGAGCCGGCGCAGTCGTTGACACACCAGTCACTGCGGCCATATTGGCAAACTACAACGAGGACCGGTCCGGTGATATCTACGTGGTCTTCAATCCGCAGTGGTTCGTGGGGGAGTTTGATGGAATGGCAGTGAGTGGTTCGCATGGCCAGCCCTGGTTCTATGACTCCCATGTGCCGGTAATCTGGATGGGGCCTGGGGTCAAACCCGGACGGGTTGGCCGGCGAGCCGAGACTGTTGACGTGGCGCCCACAATTTCAGCCTACCTGGGAGTGAAATACCCAAGTGGCACACGTGGAAGGGTGATGACAGAAATTATCGACTGACGCTTTTTAAAGCTGCAGGCAGCGGAGAATTTTATTGTCCGAATAGAAAACCCACCGGCTCAGAAATGGAAACGGAGAAACGCCATCGGCCCCGAGAAGTCGATGTTGTAATCCTGGACATAATCAGTTTTATCTATTTCCAGGTCCAGGTTGACGAACTGGTAACCCAGCCCCAGTGCCCAGCGTGGCGAGAACTGGTAGTTAACCATGGCGTGGGCATTTGTCATTTGGCCGCTGTATTCCTTGTAATCCAGTCCAAACCACCCATAACGGCCAACAAAACTCCAGTTGGGTGCAAATTTCCAGTGCAGATAGCCCAATACGTTTGGCAGGGGCGCAAGCGTGGTAAGTCGATCAGAAACCACTTCTACAGCCGTATCAGCCAATTCTATCCGCGCTTTGTACTCGGTGCTGAGATCGACGGTGTGGAGACCAAAGCCGATACCGGTATCAATGGTTTCTGAGCGGTAAAATGAGTAGGTGCCTTCCAGGATGTACCACTTTGCATCGAAGGTGGTTCGCACAAATGCGCCTGCAGGCACCGGATCTTTACCCGGTATTTCAACAGTATCTTCCCAGGCGCGGGAGCCCGTAACGTCATACCGCCAGGAGCCAAACCATGCACCCCAGCGGGAGTTTGCAGAACGCCAATTGAGCGATAACCAGTAAGAGGCGTCGGTTTCATCCAAACCGGCCCGGTCAAAATCAATAATGGTCACATAGTCGTCGTCAGGCACCTGTACACCCATGCTGCCGTCGGCATCCAGGTATGTGACCCCAAGGGATACATAAAACTGGACCCAGCCTTGTTTTGTGCGTTCCGCATCGTCATCAAACAAGTCAAGACTGGGTGCCTCTTCTTCACCTGCTGCATCGCTGTCTTGTGCAGCTGCTGGCAAAGCGAGCAGCAGCAATATGATTACGAAAACAAAATTGATTGCAATACTTGATTTGAGTTTCATGGGAATGGTTTTCTCTACGGCCCTAATCGTCGATGAATTCAGTTCATAAGTTAGAATGATAGCAGTTTAAGGGAATTTAATGGTCTTTGCTTTGAACCCTCTGGTCTCTGTTGTCATGCCTGTCCACAATGGTGGGGCATACCTTGCTGCCGCTGTGGAAAGCATCCTGACTCAGTCACACGCCAATCTTGAGCTGATCCTGGTTGACGATCACAGTACAGATGATGCAATCACAACATTAAACAAATCTGATCGAAGATTGAAGATTATTGCCAGCGAATGTCGTGGCGTTGTAGCTGCCAGCAATACCGGGTTTACACATTGTGAAGGTGAATACATTGCACGGATGGATGCCGATGACATTTCTCTCGAGGGACGATTGGAGTGTCAGCTTGATTACCTCGCTCAGCGGCGGGAAATTGATATAGCAGGCTGTCGCGTCGAAATATTTTCAGATGAAGGAATACAGGGCGGTCTCCAGCGCTATCAAGCCTGGTTAAATTCCGTTTGCGAGCCGGAGCAGGTACACCGGCAAATATTCATAGAAAGCCCATTACCGAACCCGGGTATAATGCTCCGCCGCAGCGCTTTGCGGGAACTGAAAGGCTACCGGGAAATGGTCTGGGCTGAGGATTATGACCTTCTGCTGCGTGCGGATGCAGTTGGTATGCAAATGGGTAAGCCAGAGCCGATCCTGCTTCGCTGGCGTGAACATGATACCCGCCTGACACATACTGGCACGCGTTACAGCCATGAAAATTTTATGCAGGCCAAAACGCATTTTTTGGCACATCACAGGTTGAAAGGCCGTGGGGTGATTATCTGGGGCGCAGGCCCGACAGGACAGAAGATTCATGACTTTTTGACCAAAGAGGGTACGACAGTTGTCGGTTTCATTGACGTGCACCCGCGCCGCATCGGTGGCGAGAAACGTGGTCTGCCGGTATGGGCTATGGACAAGTGTAAGGAGCCGGGTTTACCAATGATCCTGGTCGCCGTCGGGGCAGCGGGCGCACGTGAGGATATTGCCGGCTTTATGTCCGGGACCGAATTGAACGAAGGAGAAGATTACCTGTTTGTTGCCTGATAGAATCACCGCCATGCAAAATATCAAAGAACTCAAATGCCTGCTGATACAGGCCCAGCTGTTTTGGGCCGATGCGGCTGCAAACCGCAAAGCGCTGGAAACCATTGCGCGGAGGCAGGGTGCTGATTGCGGGCTTGTCATCTTTCCGGAAACCTTCACCAGCGGCTTTCTGGGTGATGTCCGGGCAGAGCCCGAGGAAATGGATGGCGAGACACTCAGCTGGATGAAAGCGCTGGCCAAAGATCTGGATGCCGTTATTTGCGGCAGCGTGGCAATCGCCACAACGAGGGGCAGGGCAAACCGGTTTTTATGGGTGCAGCCCGATGGCGTCGTGCAGTTTTATGACAAACGCCACCTGTTTTCTTATGGCGGGGAAGACCGGCGCTATGTTGCGGGTACCGAGAGAAAAGTTTTCCATTATCATGGCTGGCGAATTTGTCCGCAGGTCTGTTACGACCTGAGGTTCCCGGCCTGGTGCCGCAACCGTGATGATTACGATGTCCTGCTATTTGTCGCCAATTGGCCGGAGCCACGCACCACCGCCTGGACCAACTTGCTGAAAGCGCGTGCGATTGAGAATCAAAGTTACGTGATTGGCGTCAATCGCAGTGGCGAAGACCCGCGGGGGCTTGAGTACTCCGGCCGCAGTGCGATTTACGGTCCGCTGGGCGAGACCGTGCTGGACCTCGGGAGCGGGGAGGGCAGCGGCGCGGCCACGATAGAGATTGCAAAGGTTGTGGAGATCAGGAGTGAACTGCCGTTCCAGCAGGATGCAGATGACTTTGTTCTGAATTAATTGCGTTTGGACAGCCACCGCCACAAGGCGCCACGCGGCAGTTGCTTGCCGAAAATATTGCCCATCAGCGAATGGGAGTCCATCAGGGTCCAGGTCATTTGCCGGCGGGCATGATCCCGGCCTGCAAATAACAGGCGGTCATTAATCTGCAGTTCGGTGTTCCCATCAGGCAGGAAAAGTCTTTGTGCGCCGCGTTCCAGCGTCAGGCATACACAAGGGAGATATTCATTCTCTTCGCTGCGGCTGTTGCGTGAAATGTGCTCTAGCTGAACCCGGCCCGTCTGCGCCCGTACAAAACGCAGATTCCTGGCAATCTCACCCCTTAATTCGAACACCCAGATGCTGGGCGCCCGATTCTCCAGTACCTCTTTCAATTTTGCTGCGGTGCGTTCTGCAAAACTCTCCTCGGTTCGGATCAGGTGCTCCATAAATGACAACAGTAACGGGGTGGACACGATGGACAGGATTCTGCGCGCGACGATCAGGCTGCGGCGTGCGACAAGGTCAGCCCCGGAGCTGTCAAAAAGCCCGCCATGCTGACGTCTTTCCTCTCTTGCTATGACGAAGACTTTTGGGTTCAGTTGACGGGCCGTCATGATGATGGAAAGGTTGTCAATATCATCACCGGTCCCCGCGATAATGCCCTCGGCATTGGCGATATCAGCAGCCTCGAGTTCATGTGCTTCCGTGCCCCTGCCAAGTACGGCATTTTTATATTTTGGCAAGCGGTCAGGGTGCACATCAACAACGGTTACCGGCAGCCCGTTTGCCTCCAGTTGCTCAACCATTAGTGCCCCGAACCGCCCCACACCGCATACAATCCACGGGCCTTTTGGGGGCTCCAGAACCTTGCGCAATTCGCTGCCGGGTACGCTGATCAGCCAATCCTGCACCAGGTATTTCATCGGTGAGCTCAAGGCCAGGGATAATCGCTTTGCAAAAATACTATAGGGGTTGATGATGGCATCCGTGCCAAAGGAGGCCATATTGTCGCAGACACGCTTATTCTCACTGCGTGCGAGCACTTCGAGTTTTGGACACAGCAGTTTGGCAGTAATGGCGATGGTCAGGTTGACCTGGTCGCTATTGGTGGTGGCTATGACTCCCCTGCAATTTTCACGACGCAAACCGGCCATTTCCAGGACTTGTTGGCTCCTGGCGCGACCGACAATGGCTGGAACATGGGCATACTCGTCTTCCAGCGCCATCGAGCGGACGGTGCTCTCGTCACTTTCGATAACAACTGCATGGATGCCGCGGGCCAGCAATCCCGACACCGTCATTGAGCCGGTATTCCCAAAACCGCAAACGATAAAAAATGGCTCTTTCAGACGTGCAACATGCCTGATGAACTTGGCAATCTTCAATGTTGACTGGAATTGCTTGTCGAGAACCAGGCCCAGCAGGGTACCAATCGAATAAAGCCAGGCGACCACATTTGGCAGCAGCAGGATATAGACGAGCACCCGCTGGGTATCGGTGAAGCTGTAGGGTATCTCGCCAAAACCGATGGTTGTCTGCATGATGGCGATGAAATACGCCGCATCCATGTAGCTCATGTAATAGGTGTTGCCGGCATCGTCCATGCCGGGCACCGAGATCATTGCCAGCGTAGAGAAGAAATAAACCAGTATCAGGGTAATGATCGGCGTACGCATACGCCGCATCGTCATCCAGACAAAATCATTCCTGGGAGCCTGGCGGGGCAAGGGGCTATCCTTTATCAGTGATCATCAGCGGCGGATACTGATTGTTTCGGCGATCAACAGGGTCACAGACACCAGGTTGGCTAACAGGGCGCCGCCGGACAGCGAAACAATGCGGGGTATAACCGCAGAGACGTTGCCCATATCAGAAACGTTAACCGCCCAGACCCAGGTGCCGGCGGCAATCAGTAACTGGAGGTCTGCCACCAGGCTGGTGGCGAGCAACACGGCGCCCATTTGTGATCGGTCACCGAATTTCATGATGGTTGCGATCAGGCTGACAGCCAATGCTGCTGCCAGTTCGAGGCCATCGTGGTGGGCCGGGTTATCGATATCGCCAATAAAAAAACCGAAATTCAGCGTCAGTGCCAGGACGATAAAAAAGGCGAACATTACTTTTTCAAAATTCACGGTGGTTATTCTCCCAATCGGTTTTGCAGTTAAGAATAATCCTAATCAGTCGCGCCTGCCAGTAGGGTCAGCTGCTATTGCCGATACAAGAACCAGCACGCCGAAATGGGGCGTATCAAAATACTGCAGGCGGCCTGTCTGTATCTGCCGGTTTTGTTTAAGGCTGAAAACCTGGTAATCAGTAGTATTGCCGGCCCCGAGATTACCAGTTTCGGTATTGTCCGCTTCGATCACATCAGTGTTTGCATCATCACCGAGCAGGCCGGTATCCCGCACAGTGCGGGGTTTGAGCTCGCGGTACTCCAGGTCCAGGTACAGGTGCAAAAAACGGCTGCGCTTCAGTTGGACGCCACCGTCAATCTGGTAAAAAACGCTGCGGTAAGCCGCCAACGGATCGTCCGCTGAAAGGTCAGCGACCATGATATCCATTGGCGGGCGTAACTGGGTGTCAATGATCTGCTGGTCATGGATACGCATCGGCGGGTAGTAGTCAGTCCGGTTTTGTTCCCAGGCCGAATAAATCAATGGCCGGTAATTTTTGCTGGATCTCAGGCGTCTCCAGACATCGTCCATTTGCGCACCCTTATCGGTGATAACCTTCAAATCATCAGGCAGGTCGCTGCGGTAGGACACCGGTAAATCTCCGGCTGGCACTTTCGGTGATCCGCTTTCAGGCCGGTTTTCCGGAAGTGGTTTTTCTTCGAGAGCCGGAAAATGCGAGAAACTGCGAAGCTCCTCGACCTCCTCTGCCTCGGCGATAACCGCCAGGTTTCGGAACACGACGACCTCGACACGGTAAGCCCCGGACTCTGCCAGGGCAGAGCTGCAGAGCAACAACAGGATAAAGGGCAGAAGGCGTTTCATTGGGGATAGTTTAGGTGTTTTGAATCATATGGACAAAGAATATGTGTGTGGGAGGTGCATAAGGAGGTGCTTGTAGGGTTGCCGGT
>CALBDB010000028.1 GCA_937927755.1 uncultured Lysobacterales bacterium | reverse complement strand
GTAGTCATCATGGACTTTATTGCCCAGGTACAGGCGCATTTGATATCGCATAAATACGATAATCTGATGAAAAAGGCGAACCTGAAGTCCTATGGGCGTTCAGGTGTGGTACGCCGATAGGAATTTATTTGAGAGCATGGCTTCGGTCATGCAGTTGTCGGCGGGATGCGCCATGCCGGGTAACCGGATCAGCGTAACCGCCTTTGTTATCTAAGGAGAGCTGCAATGAAGGTGCAAGCTTCAGTAAAAAAGATTTGCCGGAATTGCAAGATTGTCCGTCGTAATGGCGTTGTATTCGTCATTTGTTCGGACAAGAAACACAAGCAAAGACAGGGCTGAATCAATTCGCATAAACACGGATTGCAGCTTTTACCGGATTAATCAATTCGATATAATGTACTGTTTACGTTAAGCAGTACCAACAGTAGCAGGAGTACGCAGTATGGCTCGCATAGCGGGAGTCAACATACCAGATCAGAAGCACGCATGGGTTGCTTTGACCTACATTTATGGGGTCGGTCGCACACGTGCATTGAATATATGCGCAGCCGCCAAGGTCACGCCCGAAACAAAAATCAGGGACCTCACGGAATCTGAAATTGAAGGTATCCGCGGGGAAGTGGCAAAGATCGCCGTTGAAGGTGATTTGCGTCGAGATGTGGCAATGAACATCAAGCGCCTTATGGATCTCGGTTGTTACCGTGGTCTTCGTCACCGCCGTGGATTACCGGTGCGTGGCCAGCGTACAAAAACGAACGCCCGTACCCGTAAGGGTCCCAGGCGTCCGATCAAGCGTTAAGCGGTAGCAGGTGGAATACTAATGGCAAAGCCAAACACAAAAGGTAAAAAGAAGGTCAAAAAGGTCGTGGTCGACGGTATCGCCCATGTACATGCTTCTTTTAACAATACGATTATTACACTCAGTGACAGGCAGGGTAATGTTCTTTCATGGGCTACGTCCGGCGGTGCCGGTTTCCGTGGTTCGCGGAAAAGCACACCGTTTGCCGCCCAGGTAGCCGCCGAGGCCGCAGGCAGAACTGCACTTGATTTTGGACTGAAGAATCTTGAGGTCCGCGTAAAGGGCCCGGGTCCTGGACGTGAATCATCGGTTCGTGCATTGAATGCACTGGGTTACAAAATCACCAACATCATCGACGTGACGCCAATTCCACACAATGGCTGTCGTCCGCCCAAGAAACGTCGCGTTTAGGAGTTTTAGAAATGGCAAGATACATTGGACCCACCTGTAAACTCGCACGTCGAGAAGGTGTAGACCTTGGCCTGAAAAGCCCTGCACGCGGAATAGAATCCAAGTGTAAGCTGAATCAGGTTCCCGGACAGCATGGCGCGTCAAGACGTCAGCGCTTGTCGGATTATGCACTTCAGTTGCGTGAGAAACAGAAAGTCCGCCGCACCTACGGTATATTGGAAAAGCAGTTTAGCAACTACTACAAGAAAGCAGCCGGCCAGAAGGGTGCAACGGGTTTGAATCTCCTGTTATTGCTGGAAAGCCGTCTCGATAACGTGGTTTACCGCATGGGTTTTGCAGTGACACGGGCGCAGGCGCGTCAGTTGGTTTCGCACAAATCCATCAAGGTCAACGGAAAGCAGGTCAACATCCCTTCATGCCAGGTAAAGCCAGGTGATGTCATCAGCATTGCAGACAAGGCCAAAAACCAGTTACGTGTGAAAGAAGCAATGACTTTGGCCCAGGAGATGGATCTTGTAGCGGTATGGATGGAAGTCAGTAACGAAAAGATGGAAGGTATTTATAAATCTTTCCCTGATCGCAATGATTTGCCGGCCGACATCAACGAAAGTCTGATCGTCGAGCTTTACTCCAAGTAATAACTTGTTTTCTGCCGGGTGGCTGGCAGAAATATTTAATCGGATTAACTATTTAGTGAGGTACATCCCATGATGGATGTGATTGAAAGCATGTTAAGGCCCAGAGCGGTTGGTGTTGATGAGATCAACCCCAATCGTGCGCGCATATCACTTGAACCATTAGAACGTGGATTCGGGCACACATTGGGTAACGCATTGCGCCGTGTGTTGCTGTCCTCAATCCCCGGTTATGCGATCGTGGAAGTTGAAATTGACGGCGTGTTGCACGAATACACTGCAGTTGAAGGTTTACAGGAAGATATCATTGAAGTTCTTTTGAACCTCAAAGGTGTGGCATTGCGCATGTTTGAACGCGAAGAGGCTGTTCTGACCCTGAGCAAGAAGGGTCAGGGACCGGTATTTGCCGGTGATATCCAGGTCGATCATACCGTTGAAGTGGTCAATCCGGATCATCTTATCTGCACACTGTCCAAAACCGGTAGCATCAACATGCAGCTGAAAGTCCAGCGTGGAGTTGGTTATCAGGCAGCAAACCAGGTGTTGGTCAGCGAAGAAGAAAGCCGTCCAATTGGGCGCCTGATGCTGGATGCCTCCTTTTGCCCGGTACGACGCGTCTCATACAGTGTCGAGACCGCACGTGTCGAGCAGCGCACCGATCTGGACAAGCTGATTCTGGATGTTGAGACCAACGGCACCATGGATTGTGAGGCTGCGGTCAAGATGGCCGCAAATATTCTGGCTGACCAGTTGGCCGTATTCGTGGATTTCAAGGCCCGCACCGAAATCATTGAAGAAGAGAAGTCACAGGAAATCGATCCCGTGCTGCTTCGCCCCATCGATGACCTCGAGTTGACTGTCCGGTCTGCTAACTGCCTGAAGGCGGAAAGCATTCTATACATTGGTGACCTGGTACAGAGAACCGAAGTGGAGTTATTGAAAACCCCCAATCTTGGTAAGAAGTCCCTGACCGAAATCAAGGATGTGCTGGCTCAACACGAGCTGTCACTGGGTACCAAGCTTGAAAATTGGCCACCGGCCGCACTGGCAGACGCTTAAGTCCTGCAGCAGAACACGGAAATAGGAAAGAGATATGCGTCATTTAAAATCAGGACGTAAACTAAATCGCAATAGCAGCCACAGGAAAGCCATGTTCCGCAATATGGCAAACTCGCTGTTCGAGCATGAGATTATCAAGACCACGGTGCCCAAGGCCAAAGAACTGCGTCGTGTTGCTGAGCCGCTTATTACTCTGGCGAAAAGTGACAGCGTAGCTCATCGCCGGATGGCGTTTGACCGCTTGCGTGATAAAGCCGCTGTCGGCAAATTGTTCAATGAACTTGGTCCACGTTATGTGGAACGCCCAGGAGGGTATCTGCGCATTTTGAAATGTGGACACCGTGCTGGTGATAAGGCTCCAATGGCTTATGTAGAACTGGTTGGCCGTCCCCGCGAGGATGACCAGGCGGACGTATAAACAGCCAGGAAAAAGACTTTTGAAAAAGCCCGGCAATGCCGGGCTTTTTTTTGCCTGGAAACAGGGGTCTGTAAGTTTTCTAAAGCAGACTGCCTATCTGGAATATCACCAATGCACCGGTATACCCGATACTGGTCATGTAAACCCAGGCAAACAACGGCCAGCGCCAACTATTGGTCTCTCTGCGGATGGTCGCCAGCGTGGCGGCGCATTGCAGACACCAGGCGTAAAACACCAATAGGCCAAGCACCATAGGTAAAGTAAATATGGGTTTGCCGTCTGGCCATGTTGCGGACCTGAGTTTTTCAGAAAGGTTTTGATCATCAGTCTCTGAACCAACCGCGTATATGGTTCCCAACACAGCAACGACTACCTCGCGCGCAGGAAAGCCGGCTACCACCGCAGATGACACCCGCCAGTCCCAGCCCAGGGGTTTGAACACAGGTTCAATCGTGCGGCCAATACGCCCCAGCCAGCTTTGTTCCATTTGTGCAGCAGAGTGGACGCTTTCAATGCTTTCCTGGTCGAGTGATTCACTGATGGTGGTAGATACCGGGGCCTGCTCCAGGTCCATTCGGGGAAAGTACGCCAGCGTCCAGACCAGGATCGCCACGACAAAAATAACCGTACCTGCGCGTTTCAGAAAGATTCGGCCGCGGTCGAACAACTTGATTGCAACGGTTTGGATGTTGGGCCTGCGAAATTCCGGTAGCGCTTGCGCAAAATGAGGTTTGGGTCCTTTTAATGCTGAGGATTTGAGCATCAGGGCGGTACCCAGGCCACCGATGATCCCCAACAGGTAAAGCCCAAATAAAACCAGGCCTTGCAGATTCATCCAGCCCACGGATTGATTGGGGACAAAAGCGGCAATCAGCAGGGCGTAGATTGGAAGCCTGGCAGAGCAGGTCATAAATGGAGCTGCCAGGATCGTTGCAATACGGTCCCGGCGGTCAGGTATCACCCTTGTCGCCATGATGGATGGCACTGCGCAGGCAAAACTCGACAGCATAGGTATGACGGATTGACCGGACAGGCCCACGGTTCGCATGACCCGGTCCATCAGGAAAGACGTCCGGGCCAGGTAGCCCGTGTCTTCGAGAATGATGATAAACAGGAACAGGATGAGGATCTGCGGTAAAAAAATGACGACACTGCCGACGCCAGCGATCACACCATCCGCTAAAAAACTGCTGAAGGCATTGTCACCAAGCTTTGCGACCAGCCAGCGGCCCAATTCTGAACTGGTCGTATCAATAATGTCCATCAACGGAGTGGCCCAGGTAAACACCGCTTGGAACACGAGTAATAGAACGGCCAGAAACAGCAAGGTGGCCGGCCACGGACGGTTTGTCCAACGCACCAGCCTGGCTCCCATTTTTACGTACAGGGGAGCCTGGACCTGGATATCATCGATGACAGATTTTACCCATTTATATCGCCGGCGCGCCTCGACTGCCGACGGTGGTTCGTTGCCAAATAGTCTCGAGCGCAGTTCATAAACTACTTCATTCCCAAGCAATTGACTCAGTCTTCCCTCAAAACCGG
Source organism: uncultured Lysobacterales bacterium (assembly GCA_937927755.1). GTDB lineage: Bacteria > Pseudomonadota > Gammaproteobacteria > Xanthomonadales > SZUA-36 > SZUA-36. The sequence continues at coordinate 12,667 of CALBDB010000028.1, read as the reverse complement.
GGTGCGTTTGAAGTAGAGCCTGGATGACGTCAATCCGCTGCCAGTCGGCGCCCAGTTGTTGCGACAGTTGCTGGGCGGTTTCGCTCAATTCCGGCCACGAGGCGGGAACCTGCGGCGTCTCGACGCCGGTTATATGTTCCAGGCCTTCCTTCAGCTCGTCAAGACCATGGCCGCTTATGCTACTGACCGGATACACGGGGATGCCACCGAGTGCGTGCCGCAACTTGTCTACGTCAATGCTGATCCCGTTGGCCGTGGCCGCGTCGATCATTGTCAGCGCCACCATGGTTGGAATCTGCAATTCCAGCAGCTGTTCCATCAGGTAAAGCCCCTGGTAGATGTGGGTGGCATCAATAACGACTAATAGCCCTGATGGACGCTGGGTTCCTGCAACACGCCCGAGTATGACGTCCACGGCAATTCGTTCGTCCGCTGAATTCCCGTCCAGGCTGTATATGCCGGGCAGGTCTATAAGATTGAGTGCGCGGTTTCCAAGCTCCACGGTGCCCTGGTGTTTCTCAACGGTGACGCCGGGGAAATTCGCAGTGGTTTGACGCAAACCGGTCAAACGGTTGAAAAGGGTGCTTTTACCGGTATTCGGATTGCCAATGAGTGCGATGGAAGCCTTGGCCTTGTGCCTGATGCCAATGCCACTGAGCGGGATTTTTACCTCGGTGCTTTCAATCACAGATGTTCCTTCAGCGCAGTGATCAGGAGTTTAGTGTTGAGGAAGCACTATCTATCCGGGTTACTTTGAAACGGCGGGCCTGTTCCTTTCGCAATGAAACGGAACTGCCGAAAAAACCAATTTCCAGGGGGTCGCCGCCGATGGCGATATTTTCCATTCGAACCGTAATGTCTTCAACCAGTCCGAGGATCATCAAACGGATGACGCCGGGATCACGGGTATCGATTTTGTCCAGTTTGGCAGTGTCGCCAGGGGCCAGGTCTGCTAGTGTCATGATCATCCTATAACGCAAATGAGAGTTATTCTCATTAGAGGAGTGTATTGTAATGCATCTTGATGTGCGAATTACATAACCTAGATCAATTAAATGCGAATCATTTCTATTAAAAATCGCCCATTTGTGGCCAGCAATGGGTTTCCATGCAGCTTCTTACAGTTTTTACAGGTATCTACGTTCCCATTGTCCGGCTTTGATCACCCCGCAGCAGGCATTGGCCTGGAAATGGTAAAGCCAGTGATTGACAGACGGTACATCAAATATTGCAATATCGGCTTCATAACCCGGTATTAACGAGCCAATCCTGTGCTCGGCGGAAACGGCACGTGCTGCGATGGTTGTCGCACCGGACAGGACTTCCTGAGGTGTCATCTGCTGGTTTATGCAGGCCAGTGTCATGGCTAGCGGCAAATGGTAACTGGGTGCTGAACCCGGGTTAAAATCCGTCGCAACCGCGACCCTCACCCCGGCTGCCAGCATATCTCTGGCCGGCATATAAGCTTCTCGCAAGTACAGCGAAGCCAGGGGAAGACTGACGGCCACTGTGCCGGTATCAGCCAGTGCCTGGATACCCTGTTTGCTGGCGTATTCAAGGTGTTCTGCCGATACAGCGCCCATGCTGGCTGCAAACTGTGCACCACCGCCATTACTCAGCTGGTCTGCGTGGACCTTAAGCCCCAGGCCGGCTATTTGTGCTGCGACAAGTATTTCCTCAGCCTCCGCCAGGCTGAAGGCACCCTCTTCAACAAAGACATCACAGAATTGCGCCAATTGCTGCTCACTGACCATGGGAATCAGCTCGTCGCAGAGCAGGCGAATATACTCATTCCGCCGATCCTGGTATTCATCAGGCACCATGTGCGCGCCGAGGAAGGTGGGTACCAGCTCAATGGCCTGCTGTTCGTCCAGCTGGCGATAGACCTGTAACTGTTTAAGTTCAGCAACCTTTTCCAGGCCATAGCCTGATTTGCATTCCAGCGTGGTGACGCCCAGGTCGAGGATACCTTGCAGACTTTTGAGCGCCTTGTCGGCCAGCTGTACCGGTGAATCCGAGCGAGTGGCGGCAACCGTGCTTCGGATGCCGCCTCCGGCTGCAGCAATTTCCTGGTAGCTGCGCCCCTGCAGACGCATTTCAAATTCATCGCCGCGCCAACCGCCAAAGCAAAGGTGGGTATGACAATCCACAAGGCCGGGTGTAACCAGGCGCTGGCCACAGTCGATGAAATCAAGCTTGCCAAGTTGGTCTGGTAGTTGCTCCTCAGCACCTACCCAAGTGATTTTATTGCCCTCAAATACCAGCGCGGCATTGTCGATCAGGCCCGCATCCTGCTGCACGGCATCAGCCGGGCAGGTGGCAAGTTGGCCGATATTACGTAACACCGTCGGCGGTGACAGGGAACCAATTTTCATTAAACCAGCCTAGTTGAGTGGACCCAGTTCATCTTCAACAGCTTTCAGCAATGTTCCGCTACGCAAAATATCAGCACACAGATCCAGGTCATTTCTTACCTCGTAATCCCTGACAGCATGTTTGATTTCCTTTCGCAGCGTTTTGTGGGACAGTGCAACACCGTTACCAGGGGAGAGTTCGCCCCGGAAGTCCAGCGCCTGTGCCGATGTCAGTAACTCAACTGCCAGCACGCGTTCTACATTTCTCAACACCGATAACAGTTTGAAGGCGCTGATCGAACCCATGCTGACGTGGTCCTCCTGACCAAGACTGGTGGGTATTGAATCCACGCTCGCAGGGTGGCAGAGGACCTTGTTCTCGGAAACCAGCGCGGCGGCCGTATATTGTGGAATCATGAAGCCAGAGTTAACACCGGTGTCATGCATCAATAGTTTCGGCAATCCGTCGTGGCCTTCAAGTAAAAGATAGGTTCGGCGTTCGGATATACTGCCCAGTTCAGCCAGTGCAATGGCGGCGAAATCCATTGCCAACGCCAGCGGCTGACCATGAAAATTGCCCCCGGAGAGAATGTCTCCCTGTTCAAACACCAGCGGGTTGTCGGTGACCGAGTTCAACTCGGTTTCGATGCATCGGCGGGAATAGTCCAGCGCATCCCTGCTGGCCCCATGTACCTGCGGAACACAACGCAGGCTGTAAGGATCCTGGACTTTGCCGCAATCGCGGTGCGAGGTTAATATCTCGCTGCCTTCCAGTAATTTCCTTATGTTGGAAGCAACAATCTGCTGGCCGTGGTGGGGTCTGATCGAGTGTATTCTTTTATCGAATGGAGCCGCGCTGCCTTGAAGTGCTTCAAGACTCATAGCGGCCAGTAAATCGGCCTCACGTTGCAGGACGTGAGTCCGTTCAAGTACAAACGCACCATAAGCCGCCATCATCTGGGTGCCATTGATCAGCGCCAGGCCGTCTTTGGCCTGCAGACTGATCGGCTCGATACCTTTAGCTTCCAATATCGCCGCAGCCGGGACCCTGGCAGAGTTGCTGTCGTCCCAAACATCGCCGCGACCGATCAGGGGCAGACACATATGTGCCAGCGGAGCGAGATCACCCGACGCTCCGACACTGCCGCGGCTGGGTATCCATGGCAGGATACCGTTTTCTTCCAGCTTCAGCAGTTGCAGAAAGGTTTCTTCAGACACACCCGAGTAGCCCAGGCTGAGCGATTGAATCTTGAGTTGCATCATCAGGCGGGTAATATCCGGCGGCACGGGCTCACCCATGCCGCATGCATGGCTCAGAAGGATATTCTGTTGTAGCTTGGCCAATTCGTCATCCGAGATACGTTTATTGGCCAGTGCGCCGAAACCGGTGTTGATGCCGTAGTGCGCCTCTCCGTCGAGCAATGCCTGCTCTACAATATTCCGTGATTGTGTGACCGGTTCATGCTGTTCTCGCAGCTGTACCATGCGGTTGCGCAGGTCGGTATACAAATGCTCCAGACGAATATGCGCAGTGTTCACGGTTGTCACTCGCCGTTGATCATCGGCAGGTCAACGCCTCTTTCATTCGCGATGTCGATGGCTTCTTCGTAGCCGGCGTCCGCATGGCGCATGACGCCAGTTCCGGGGTCGGCGGTCAACACTCTTTGTAAGCGCCGGTCGGCCATTTCGGTGCCGTCTGCTACACAAACCATACCCGCGTGCTGCGAATACCCGATGCCAACACCACCACCGTGATGGATGGAAACCCAGCTGGCCCCGCAGGCGGTGTTCAGCATGGCATTCAGCAAGGGCCAGTCGGCAATGGCGTCAGAACCATCCTTCATGGCTTCAGTTTCGCGGTTAGGTGAGGCCACGGAGCCGGTATCCAGGTGATCACGACCGATGACGATGGGGCCCTTGCACTTGCCTTCGCGTACGAGTTGGTTGAATTTCAATGCGGCCTGGGCGCGTTCGCCGTATTCCAGCCAGCAGATTCTCGCTGGCAGACCCTGGAAACTGATCTGTTCCTGGGCCTTTTCGATCCAGCGCCTCAGTGCCAGTTTTTCCGGGAACAATTCCAGGATGGCTTCGTCCGTGACACGGATATCTGCCGGGTCACCCGATAATGCTGCCCACCGGAACGGACCGGCACCACGGCAGAACAAGGGACGGATATAGGCGGGTACAAAACCGGGGAAGTCAAAAGCCTCCGGCATATCCCGGAAGTCCGCAACCTGGCCCCTGAGATTGTTGCCATAATCAAAACAGATGGCGCCGCGGGACTTCATTTCGAGGATCGCACGGACGTGGATCACCATGGAGTCCAGTACCTTGTTATCGTAGGTCTCCGGATCGGATTCCCTTAGCTCTGCCGCTTCTTCGAGCGAATAACCGATCGGAATATAGCCTTCGCGTAAATCGTGGGCTGATGTCTGGTCCGTAATAATGTCGGGAACGATGTTGCGGCGTACTAACTCGGGTAAAACATCGGCGATATTTCCTAGCAGGCCGACGGATACTGGCTCTGTAGACTGTGCAAATATTTCCAGGGCCTCGTCAAGGCTGTCTGTCATACGGTCGCAATACCGGGTTTCGACACGTCGCTGGATACGCCAGGGGTCCACTTCGACCGTCAGGATATTTCCTTCATTCATGGTGCAGGCCAAGGGTTGTGCGCCACCCATTCCGCCTAGACCGGCAGTGACTGTAAATGTACCTTTCAGACTGCCGCCAAAATGCTGCCGCGCACACTCAGCGAAAGTTTCAAAGGTGCCTTGCACAATGCCCTGTGAACCTATATAGATCCATGAACCGGCGGTCATCTGGCCGAACATCGTCAGACCTTTATTCTCAAGGTCACGGAATACTTCCCAATTACCCCAACGGGGCACCAGGTTGGCATTGGCAATCAAAACCCTCGGCGCCTCCTCGTGTGTGCGGAAAACGCCCACTGGTTTGCCGCTCTGAATCAATAAAGTTTCATCATTTTCGAGACGTTTGAGGGTGGAAATGATTCTTTCAAGGCATTCCCGGTTCCTGGCGGCCTTGCCGGTACCGCCATATACGATCAACTCATCCGGTTTTTCTGCCACATCCGGATCCAGGTTGTTCATCAGCATCCGCATGGCTGCTTCCTGGTGCCAGCCTTTGCAGACAATTTTTGTGCCGGTTGGCGCTTTTATGGGTGCATTTTTTGTGTTCATTACTGTACAGTCACAATTCTGAAAAGAATTGTTCAATTATAACAGCGAAATCAGCAAAAGCTGTCGCGTCACCAGTTAATAAGTGGATAAGATATGCTCAACAGAATCACACCAAGAACTTGGTTTTTAATTGCTGTTTTATGCTGTGCATCGCTATTTGGTTTTGCGATGTATAACCAGTATGTCAATTATCTTGACCCCTGCCCGTTATGTATTTTGCAACGGCTCGCATTTCTGGTAATGGGGGGCATTGCATTACTGGCGGTCATTCATAATCCGGACCGGGTTGGTCAGCAAATATATTCATGGCTGTTTGTTTTGGCTGCGATCATGGGCGCCCTGGTCGCCGGCAGGCATGTGTGGTTACAGAGTTTGCCCCCGGAACTTGTGCCCGAATGCGGCCCCGGACTCAATTACATGCTTGAGAATTTCCCGTTAAAGGAGGTGTTTTCCAAGGTCTTTTACGGGGATGGAAGCTGTGCAGAGGTAAAATGGAAATTCATCGGTATGACCATGCCGATGTGGACATTTGCCTGGTATGCGGGGCTTGGTGTAATCACATTGTGGATCGTATCCCGCCCGTCACGCCGTCGAGCTGTGGGAAACTGATATCAGAAAAGGGAATATGAGGATGAACCAGGAGACAGACCGTTTGAGCACATTAGCTGGAGATGACAATTGGCAGCCGGATTCGTGGCAATCAAGAGAAGCTACGCAACAGGCGATTTATCCTGATGAGGCGGAATTACAGGCCGCACTGCAAGAGTTGGCAGGTCTGCCGCCGCTGGTGACATCCTGGGAAATTTTGTCCCTGAAAGAGCAGATCGCCCAGGCACAGGCCGGTAAACGTTTTTTTTTGCAGGGTGGAGACTGCGCAGAGAGTTTTGCGGAGTGCAATTCGGACGTCATCACCAATCGCCTGAAAGTGCTGCTGCAAATGAGCCTGGCCCTTACACATGGTCTGCAAAAGCCAGTTATCAGGGTTGGCCGTTTTGCCGGGCAATATGCAAAGCCGCGTTCTTCCGATGTCGAGACGCGAGACGGAGTAACATTGCCCAGCTACCGGGGTGACCTGGTCAATTCTGTCGAGTTCAGCGCCGAGGCCAGGCGGCCTGACCCGAAGCGCCTGATACAGGGTCATGCCAGTTCTTCGATGACGATGAATTTTGTACGCGCCCTGGTGGACGGCGGTTTTGCAGATTTACACCACCCTGAGTACTGGAACCTGAGTTGGGTACAACACTCACCCCTGGCAGATGAGTTTCAACGCCTGGCGGACAGCCTTGGCCGGGCGGTAAATTTCATGGAGACCATATCCGGCCGTCGTGCGGGTGCTCTCAAACGGGTGGACTTTTACACATCCCACGAGGCTTTACACCTTCATTATGAGCAGGCCGGGACCCGCAAGGTGCCGCGACAGACGGGTTGGTTTGATCTGACCACACACTTCCCATGGATTGGCATGCGCACAGCAGATATTGACGGTGCACACGTTGAGTATTTCAGGGGTATTCGAAATCCCGTGGGTATAAAAGTGGGCCCAGCTGCCAGCGCTCAACAGGTTCAACGTCTGCTGGAAATATTGAATCCGCAAGACGAGCCAGGCCGTGTTGTATTAATCCACAGGATGGGCGCCTCTGAAATTGAATCCAAATTACCGCCATTGATCAAGGCGGTTCAGGATGCGGGTTCACCGGTATTATGGGTCTGCGACCCCATGCACGGCAATACAGAAACGACGTCAACGGGCATCAAGACCCGTCGTTTCCGTAACATTATGAACGAAATGGAAACGGCCATTGAACTTCATCACCAACTCGGGTCGCACCTGGGTGGCGCACACCTTGAGTTAACCGGTGAGAACGTCACCGAATGTACCGGTGGGGCAAGAAACCTGGTTGAATCTGATCTGAAGAGGGCCTACAAATCAATCGTGGATCCACGTCTGAATTATGAGCAGGCACTGGAGTTGTCCATGTTGATCGTCAGTAAATTCGAAAAACTGGATTAGTATTCGTATGGTTATATCTGCTTTGCTGCTCCGGTCAGGCAAGTTGGGTGGTCTGCCGGGTTTATTCATTCTGGGGGTTTCTTTTTTGCTGGCCGGCTCCGTGGCGGCCAGTGAAGTGGTGCGTCATACGGTAAGTTTTCCGGCTGACAGGGAACAATTGATCCATGTGCGTTCGGAGTTTCCTGTCAATTCTCCGCTAACAGAACTGCTTATGCCCAACTGGACCCCGGGCTCATACCGTATGCGGGAATATGCAGCCAATGTATACCTCATTTCTGCAGTTTCTGGTGATCGTGTGGCGCTGGCAGTGCGAAAGACCGCCAAGGATCGCTGGCAGGTCAATACTGATAATGCCCGTAGCCTGGTCGTTGAATATGAGGTGTTTACGCCGGAACTCAATGTCAGTACAAGCTGGGCAAGCAGGGAATTTTCCCTGGTCAACGGGCCATCGGTTTTTCTTTATACCGAGAATTCCAGGCACTTGCCTCAGTCACTGGAAATACTTGTCGATGCTGACAGGGGTGATGTTTTTACCGCCATGCGGGCTACAAAGGGCGGTGGAGTTTACCTTGCGGATAACTATGATGAACTGGTGGATAGCCCGGTCGCAGTGGCCATTGCGCCTTCCTATCGTTTCTCATCCGGGGAACAAGAGTATATATTTGTAAATGTTGGAGAAAACGATTCATGGGATGGAGAACAGGCAGCTCGTGATATCGGGAAAATCGTTGCTGTAACACAGGAATTCTGGGGTGTTAGCCCGTTAAAGGAGCCTTATTGGTTTCTGAATTTTGCGGTCGGAGGCAGGGGTGGGCTTGAGCATGACCACAGCACGGTAATCATCACGGGCCGCCGTCAGATGCGTGACCGTGACGATTATGTAAAGTGGTTGGGTGTGGTAGCGCATGAATTTTTCCATGTCTGGAATGTGCGTCATATGCGACCCGCAGTGCTGGAACAGTATGATTACCAGAATGAGCAATACACAAGCCAGTTGTGGCTGGCCGAAGGACTGACCAGCTATTACGACAACCTTATTATGTCGCGCGCCGGCCTGATCAGTCCGGAAGAGTATTTGGAGTTACTCGCCAAGGAAATTCTCAAGCTTGAAACGACGCCGGGCAGATTGGTTCGCCCGGTTGAAGAGGCGTCACTGGATACCTGGATCCGCCACTACAAACCCGGTGCGGATACGATTAACAGCACCATCAGTTACTACACGAAGGGCGCTGTTATCGGTTTTGTCTTGGATACCTATCTGCGAAAACAAAGCAACGGCAAGCAAAGCCTCGACGACGTGATGCATAAAATGTATGAGCTTTATTCCAGACAACCTTATGGCGACGATGCATTTGAAAACCTCCTCATCGATACGGGTGGTCGCGGGGCAGGGGAACTGCTTCGCTCATTACTGACAACGACCGACGAGATTGATATCGATGGTGCACTTGACTGGTACGGGCTGAGGCTTGTCAGAAGTGAGGCGGGAGACGCGAACATAACCGAACTGAAACCACCCATGAGCGGTCTTGGTGTAACCTGGGACCAGGATAAGCCGGGTGTCGTGGTCAAGTCGGTTCTCAGCGGTGGCGCGGGCGCCGTTGCCGGTCTGGTGCCAAAGGATGAAATCCTGGCCATCGGCGATGAGCGGCTTACCCCGGACAATCTAGATAAATTGATGCGCAGTTTCCGGCAAGGCGAAGAAACCACGCTTCTGATTGTGCGACGCGGCAAGGTTTCCAGCCTGGAAATCAAGCTGGATACAGCGCTTCCCGAACAATTCTATATCGTGGCGCAAGCCGGCTTTGGGAAACGCCATATCAAACGTTTGCAAAGCCTGTTAGGTCAAAGCCTGTCCCAGTAAAGGCTAACTCCCGGCTTCTGATACCAACCGGAACTTCAGGGAATTCAGTCTTCCAGTTTTTTGGCGTTACGGCTGGCTGTCTTGCGTTCGTGTTCTTTCAGGTGCAATTTGCGAATACGTATGGATTCGGGGGTGACCTCCACCAGTTCGTCGTCCTGGATAAACTCAAGCGATTGTTCCAGCGTCATGATCTGGGGTGCGGCCAGCAGCACGTTGTCGTCTTTGATCACGGTGCGGATATTTGTCAGTTGCTTGGCTTTCAACGGATTGACCGTCAGGTCGTTGCCCCGGTTATGGATGCCGATGACCTGGCCTTCGTAGACATCGACACCGCCTTCGATAATCATGCGGCCACGTTCCTGTAAATTGAACAGGGCATAGGCCACGGCCTTACCGGTGCTGTTGGAGATCAATACGCCGTTGTTGCGGGTTGAAATTGGCGCCGGATTGTAGGGGCCGTACTTTTCGAAAGTGTGAAACATCAGGCCGGTTCCGGCGGTTACTGTTCGGAACTCCGATTGAAAGCCGATTAAACCGCGCGCCGGAATTATATAGTCCATGCGGATACGGCCCTTGCCGTCGGGTTGCATGTCCTGCAATACACCGCGGCGGTCTCCAAGCCGTTCCATGACCGCGCCCTGATAATCTGCTTCCAGGTCGACCACCAGTAATTCATAGGGTTCCTGGGTCTCACCACCCACGGTCTGCAGAATGACCTCCGGACGGGAAATTGCCATTTCGTAACCTTCACGCCGCATCGTTTCTATCAGGATGGACAGGTGTAGTTCACCCCGCCCCGATACACGGAATCTTTCGGCGTCAGTGGTTTCCTCAATACGTAAAGCCACATTATGACTGGCCTCACGAAGCAGGCGCTCACGCAATTGCCGACTGGTCAGGTACTTGCCTTCCCGGCCTGCAAACGGCGAATTGTTGACGCGAAAGGTCATGCTGATGGTAGGTTCATCTACCGTCAGCGGAGGCAAGGCTTCCAGCGCCTCCCGGTCACACAGCGTGTCGGAGATACGCAGATTTTCCACGCCGGTTACGGCAATTATATCGCCTGCATTTGCCTCGGTGACCTCGATGCGTTCAAGACCGCGAAAACCGAGCACCTGCAAAACACGGGCATTGTGCTGATCGCCGTAACGGTCAATGACGGTTATCCGCTGGTTGGGTTTGACGCTTCCTCGCTGGACACGGCCGATCCCGATAACGCCGACATAGGTGTTGTAGTCAAGGGTGGTGACGCGCATCTGGAATGGTCCTTCCAGATCCACTTCCGGTGGGTGGACTTCGTTCACAATGGTCTCAAACAGGGGCGTCATATCGCCTTCGCGAACATCATCCTCAAGACCGGCATAGCCTTGCAAAGCCGAGGCATAGACCACTGGAAAATCCAGTTGATCTTCGCTGGCGCCGAGGTTATCAAACAGTTCAAAGGTCTGGTCCAGCACCCAGTGTGGGCGCGCACCGTCACGGTCGACTTTGTTGATGACAACGATTGGCCGGAACCCCATCTCAAACGCCTTTTGCGTTACGAATCGTGTCTGCGGCATAGGGCCGTCCACTGCGTCAACCAAAAGCAGAACGGAATCAACCATGCTCAGAATACGTTCAACCTCGCCGCCGAAATCCGCATGACCCGGCGTATCGACGATATTGATACGGTATTGATCTTCACCATGTGCCCAGTTGATCGCGGTATTTTTGGACAGGATGGTAATGCCACGTTCTTTTTCCAACTCATTGGAGTCCATCGCCCGGTCAAGCGTGGCCGAGTGTTCTCCCATCGTGCCGGACTGCTGCAGCAACTGGTCGACCAATGTGGTTTTGCCATGATCGACATGGGCGATGATGGCAATATTTCTAAGGGCTTTTATCACGGTGGATTCCAATAAGAATAATAAGCGGACTAAGCGCGCGCAAGTTACACGTTTTGGATGCTTTAAGCAATGTTTTTAATGAAAAAACAGCAAGATAAATGGCATTGCCATGAGTTTTCCAGCTATCCCCGTCGTTCTCTTCAATCAATACCGGAGCCCCGCCGGCATGTCTGGCCGGACGAGCTTGCTTTCAGGGGTAGTGCTAGCTAATCTAAGAGCCCGCAAAAATCCAGGTGTGAGAACGTGCCGAGCAGCGAACAGAGAATTTTATTAGTCTTCCCCGGATAGGGGTCACAGTACAAGGGTATGGGCAGCGATCTCTGCAAAGAATACCCTGTCGCCAATAATGTCTACCGGAAAGCCGGTGAAGCCCTCGGCTACGACATAGCGGAGCTGTCATTCCATGACCCGGAAGAAAAACTTCACAAAACCCGCTATACGCAACCGGCTTTGCTCACTCACTCCATCGCCAGTCTGGAGGCGTTCAGGGATATGACCGATGATTGCTTGCAGCCGGTGATGGCCGCAGGACACAGTCTTGGCGAGTATTCGGCGCTGGTTGCCGCAAACGTGCTCAGTTTTGAGAGCGCACTGAAACTGGTACAGAAGCGGGGCGAGTTGATGGGTACCCATGGCGAAGGTGAAATGACCGCATTCCCGATGGATATGGAAAGCATCCGGCCTATTGCCGAGCGTCATCACTGTGCGGTCGCGGGCTGTAATCTGCCACAGCAGACGGTCATCGGTGGCCGCTCTGAAGACCTTGAAATGGTTGAGCAGGAAGTACTGGAACAATTTGCCCGTAAGCGCCCCGTGCGATTGAAGACCGAGGGGGCTTTTCATACCTATTACATGGTCAAGGCAGCGCAGGAATACCGGCCAGTGCTTGAGCGCGCAGTGTTTGAGCAATCAGACATACAGGTTTTGTCAAATTTTACAGGGGGTTATCACCAGTCTGACCCGGATGACATCAGGGCGCGTTTGTTTTTCCAGTTATTCCACCCGGTGTTATGGCATGCAAACCTTCAAACGGCCCTCGCTGATGGCATCAATATGATCTATGAGTTTGGTGGTGGTATCGGTACTGGTACCGAACCCGAAGAAAAGCGGCCGAACCTGGAGGGCATGATCAAAAAAATCCTGAGGACATCCGAATTCGATGCCCAATACCAGTCTGCTATTAACAATCTGTCACTGAAAAATGCCGTGGAGTTTGTGCTCGATAACGACGCTTGATTCGGACATATACATGAAGGTACACGCTGCTCTTAAACATGCAACCCCTACCTGAGCCACGATGGTCATTCGCGGAAAACATATCTGGACTTTTTGCATGCTGGTCAATAACC
>CALBDB010000027.1 GCA_937927755.1 uncultured Lysobacterales bacterium | reverse complement strand
GCTGAGTTGCGAAATCTGCCATGGCGTCAGGTCTTTGAAGATACTGGTCAGCTTTTGCCGCATTTTTGACTGTAGCCGCTGGATCTCTTCATCGAGATTCAGTGCATTATCCGAACCAACATTACGCAGTTCGTCTATCTTGGCTTGCAGTTCGGCAATTGGCTGTTCGAAATCGAGGTGGTTTGAGTTCATGGCCGTCTAATTCCGGAAAAGAGAACGGATTATAACTACAACTGGCGGTTTAGTTTAGACCCAGTCGAAATAGGAGTGTTCCCGCACGGGGAAAATCTCTCGCTTACGGGGTACCAGGTTGCTGTTCCAGTTCTCCAACGCCCAGTTCCACAGCCGATCCAGCGAACAGTTCGCTGGTGGTTGCTGGCCTAGAAAAAGCAGCGCCAGTTCAAGGGAACGGGCCGGGGGTTTGTTGGCGACAGGGTCGGTTTGAAAGCGTTTACCGAGTTTCCTGCCGTCGGCTGACATGGCCACCGGCAGATGTACATAATCGGGGGCCGGATAGCCAAGGGCCTTTTGCAGACAAATCTGCCTGCTGGTTGAGTCCAGCAAATCCGCCCCCCGTACAACCTGGGTGACACCCTGGAAAGCATCATCAACGACCACGGCCAGTTGATAGGCAAAAAGACCATCAGCCCGCTGGATGATGAAATCGCCGCTAATTCCAGCAGGTGAATCGCTCACCCGGCCCTGGATCTTGTCGGTGAATTCACAACTGTCATCTTTTACATTCAAACGAACGGAGCGTGGTTTTTTCCCTGGCGGTATGCCATTCCTGCAGGTGCCGGGATACACGCCGGATTCGGGCAGGTCTTTACGTGAGCATGCACAGGGGTAAGCCAGCCCGCTGGCCAGCAGGCTGTTTACAGTTTGCTGGTAAACGTCATATCTGCTGCTTTGATACAGGACAGGACCATCGGGGGTCATGCCCAGTTGGAGCAGGTCATTGATAATACGTTCGGCGCTGCCGGCAACTTCCCTGGGCGGATCTATATCTTCAACCCTGAGCAGCCACGAACCGCCGGCACATTTTGCTTCGAGAAAGCTGCCCACTGCCGATACCAACGATCCGAAATGCAGGTCGCCGGTAGGTGAGGGTGCAAACCGGCCAATAACAGGCGCCTGGTTCATGGGGGCTTTGAGCAGCTGATTACTGCCCTACGACCTGGGGCGCCTCGTTGAGGAAATCACCGGTTACCAGCTTGACACCGCATTGCCAGAGCACGGCCAGATCGGATGCATCCTGAACTTCATCGGCAATGATAGTGATGTTGTAGGTCTCAATCGCCCGGACCACCGACCGGATTATTTCCTGGTTTTCGGTATTGGCGGACAGGCCTTTTGCCAGTCCGGGGCGGAGCTTGACCATTTCAACGGGTAAGTGGTCAATAAGCTGTAGCATACGGCGATCGTTGTCAAACTCCGACAATACAAAACTGCAGCCATGTTCCTTCAGTTCATCGATCACCCGTCGGGTTGGTTTCAGATTGGTCTCGGCAATAAACCCCGATATCTGCAGAACGATCTGTGAGCCCACAACCTCGGTTTCTTTCAGCATCCGTTCAAACCAATGCGGAAAGCTAAAATCAAGTATCGAGTTCAGACTCAGCGAGATGATGTGTTTGTCACCAGTTCCGGCAATCGCAACCATCAACTGGGGTATGACATGGCGGTCGATCATGCTTCCCAGGTCGTTGCGTTCAGCTGCCTGCATAAACTCGGTGGCTGGTGAATCACCTTCTTCTTCGCGCATGAAGGTACGGTTCTCGAACAGGCCTTCGTTTTCTCCTTCAAGGTCAACGATTGATTGTTGAACCGTGTAAAAATCATGGTTATTCAAGGCATAACGGATACGCTCCACCCAATCCCGGTCGGCTTCACCGCTGCTGACAGTGGTCAAAGCGGGTTTAAACCTCACTAGCGAGTTGCCTTTTTGTGACGCCTCCTTGAAAGCCGTTCTGGCTTGGGAGATGACTTCGTCTGCGCTGCGTGTCAAAGAGCCCAGAGTGGTCATTCCAATACTGCAGGTGGCAGTCATGGTCCGGTCGCCCAGGTCAATAATGTGACTGGAAAAATTATCCAGAATGCAGTCGCCCGGCTGCCGCAGCGCGGATTTGTCACTGCGCCTGACCAGGACGGCAAAACCGTTATCACTGAATCGCGCAGGTATGTCTGTATCCTGGGTACAACCACCGATCAAATTGGCGAGATCCATAATGCAGGTATCAATATTCTCCATACCGAGGTTTTGCTGTAATTCTCCGAGGCCGTCAATTTCGATATACAAAACAGCGGATCTGAAGTCATCGGTTTGCCCTTCTTCGATCAACGTGGATAACCTGGCAGTGAACGTCGCCCTGTTGATCAGTTGTGTCAACGGATCGGTTTTACGTAGTCGGTCAAGTTCCTCCTGTAGAACCTGGTTAACATCCCGCTCGCGTACCATCATCTGGATACAGTTTTCATCATTGAACCTGGCAGGTAAAAATGCCAGGTCTGCCTTCAGGGTCTTTTCTGCTGGTGTATCGATAGTTACCGCCAGGGTCTCCGCCGGGAAGATGTCCTGGTTCATGTCGCGCAGTAATTTCTTAAGATCAGTACCGTTTTCTGGTGTCATTAACTCCAGCAGGGACATACCCTCAATATCATCCAGCGTCTTTACCTGTAGCAACTCGAGATAGGCGCGGTTGGCATATACGTGCAGGCCTTCGTGAATATATGCGATTGAATCCCTGGCGTTGTCCAGTAACAGGTCATAGCGGTGCTGAAGTTCTTCCAGCCTGTGCGCAATGACCTGGTATTCGCGTACTGTCTTTCCACCTGACATGTGCTGTTTGACGACTTGCATCAACTGGTCATCTTCTTCGGCATTGATCACCAGCAGGGGATGTACGCTTATTGCCGCTTCGATGTTGCTCATGTCTTCGGCATTGACCTGAAGGGCCACCGCTGTTGAGTATTGGTTGGCCAATTGCATTAGCTGACCCATTTTTACTGCTGCCGGCAGTTGCGTTCCGATCAGCATAAGAAATGGGGATTTTTCTTTTAGCGCCACTTCAAGTTCGTTGATGTCGGAAGCGCTGACAACCCTCACAGCCAGCCCTGCGTTGCGCAAAAAGCTGTTTATGACCGGGGCGTGGTCTGGCGAATCATCAACGACAAGCAGGTAAACGCTATCCATAGCAACTGGTCTCCAATCCTCGATCCCTGAGGCTTATGAGTTTCTTGTTTGGTTTGGATAATATCAAAAAGTACAATTTGTTTTCCGGAAAGTTGGAGAATTGTTTCAACCCGTTTTCCACGGGTTCAGATTAAATATTATGGCCTAATTATGACCTATGTTTGACACTTTTTATAGGAATCGCAAGCGCTCTTTAGAATCCGGTTTTCACCGCTAATTTTAAACCTTTCCTAAATACGGCATCTATCCGGTCAAATTCTGACGCAGCTACTGAGTTCGCGTTATCATTAGGCAAATCTTTACTTGCAAGCTTGTTTCGGAGAAAACAATGGCGTCCTACAGTACCAATGAATTTAAGAGCGGACTCAAGATAATGATCAGCGGCGATCCCCACAATATCGTGGAGAATGAGTTCGTAAAACCCGGCAAGGGCCAGGCATTTAACCGGGTAAGGGTTCGCAACCTCAAGACCGGTCGCGTCGTTGAGAAAACATTCAAATCAGGCGAGTCGGTTGAAGCCGCGGATGTATTTGAAACACCGGTGAATTACCTATATAACGATGGAGAGTTTTGGCATTTCATGCACCCGGAATCCTACGAGCAATACGCTATCAGCAAAGAGGCGATTGGCGACGCGGTCTTGTGGATGCAGGAGGGCGGCGTTTGCGACCTCACGCTGTTCAATGGTGAACCGCTGAGTGTGTTGCCTCCAAATTTTGTCGAAATGCAGATCGTGGAAACCGACCCGGGCCTGCGTGGCGATACTTCGGGCTCTGGTGGCAAGCCAGCCAAGCTGGAAACTGGTGCAACCGTACGTGTACCCTTGTTTGTCCAGGAAGGTGAGGTCATAAGGATCGATACCCGGACCGGAGAGTATGTTTCCCGCGTGAAAGGCTGACGTTAAATGGACAAAGTTCTGCTGCTGCCGCGCCTGCTGGTACCGGTGCGGCCCCGATCAATGGTGTTGGAGCATATGGCAGTGCTCATCGAAGGCGAGTTGATCGCAGATGTGCTGCCACGATCCGAGGCCTTTGCCCGGTACCCCGGCGCTTCGCGTATCGAGTTGCCAAGGCATGTCCTGATGCCCGGCCTCATCAATATGCACACCCATTCAGCCATGACTCTGCTGAGGGGTTACGCGGATGACCTTAACCTGCAGGTATGGCTTAACGATCATATCTGGCCGGTCGAGAAAGCTTTTCTCAGCGCAGAATTTGTAAAAGACGGGGCCCGGCTTGCCATTGCGGAAATGCTGCGCAGCGGAACGACATTTTTCAATGATCTGTATTTTTACCCTGAAGTAACCGCTGAAGCGGCGGCCGAAGCAGGGATGCGGGCGTGCATCGGCTTGCCGGTTATTGACGTGCCAACCATTTGGGCGGCCAATGAAAATGAATACATCGACAAGGGCCTGGCACTTAGCGCCAGCTGGCAGGACGAACCACTGATCTCCATCGCCATGGCGCCCCACGCGCCGTATTCGGTCGGCAACGACGCACTAGCGAGGGTCGCCGAATTGTCCGCCGGGCGGGATATGCGTGTGCATATGCATGTTCTGGAATCAAAATGGGAAATTGAAGAGTCGTTGCGTCAGCACGGCAAACCAACACTACAGCGACTGGCCGATGCAGGCCTGATGAACGAACGTCTGCTCGCTGTCCACATGACGCAGTTGAACGGGACCGATATGAAGGCCCTGTCCGAAACCGGCGTGAATGTCATTCATTGCCCGGAATCCAATCTAAAGCTCGGCAATGGCATCTGTCCGGTGGCCCGCTTGCACGAACACAATATTAATATAGCCCTCGGTACCGACAGTGCAGCGAGCAATAACAACCTTGACCTGCTGGCGGAATCCAGAACCGCGGCACTGCTGGCCAAGGGTTATTCGGGGGACCCATGTGCGTTGAATGCGTTCCAGGCGCTGGAAATGCTGACCATAAACGCCGCCAGGGCACTGGGAGAGACCAGCAGGCTTGGAAGTGTCGAGACCGGGAAACTGGCTGACCTGTGTGCGATACAGATGGATTCACTGCAGACCGCACCCATGTATGACGTGATCTCACACCTGGTTTACGCGGCATCCAGCCAGCAGGTAACCCATGTTTGGGTCGGTGGGCGGATGTTATTGAAGGACTCGCAGTTCCTCTACATGGATGTAGACGATATCATTGGCCGGGCGGGACACTGGGCCGAGCGGATAAAACTCGAAAACGGAATGGCAAGAAGGAAATATTCATGAATGAAAACACGGTAAATATTGATCCTTCAGAACAGCAGAAATTTGATCGCATAGCCGCCACCTGGTGGGATCCGGATGGCGAATCACGTCCGCTGCACGACCTGAACCCGGCAAGGCTTGCCTATATCACCGAGCGTGTCGACCTGAAAGACAAAAAGGTCGTGGATGTCGGTTGCGGAGGCGGAATTCTGACCGAAGCCCTGGCAAGGCAGGGGGCGGTGGTGACGGGGATTGACATTGCAGAGAAAGCATTGTCAGTTGCAAAGCTGCACCTGTATGAATCGGGTTGTGAGGTTGATTACCAGCAGGCAACGGCTGAAACATGGGCAGACGAGCATGCCGGTGGTATTGAGGTCGTGACCTGCATGGAAATGCTCGAGCATGTGCCGGACCCGCAATCGGTGGTTATGGCTTGTGCCAGCATGCTGGGTGAAGGCGGTCACCTGTTCATGAGTACACTGAACAGAAATGCGGCATCCTTTGCCATCGCAATCCTGGGTGGTGAACACGTTACCCGTATCGTTCCCAAGGGTACACACCAGTATGACCGTTTCATTAAGCCCTCAGAGCTGTGCGACTGGTTAAGGGCAGCCGGTATGAAAGTCAGGGAGATAACCGGGATTCACTACAATCCATTGGAACGAACGGCCCGTACCGGTGGGCACGTACAGGTGAACTATCTCATCCACGCAACCAAGCAGGGCTGATCTAGTGATCAAGGGAGTTCTGTTTGATCTTGACGGCACCTTGCTGGATACGGCGCCCGACCTGGTTGCATCCTTGAATTACTTGCGGAACGGACTCGGTCTTGCGGCCATGCCGATTGATGACCTGCGTCACTTCGTATCCCGGGGCGCAAGGGGCTTGATCAAGGCAGGTATGCCGCCGTGCGACGAAGAAACGCTCTCGAAATGGCTCGCCTCCTTTCTTGTCTATTACGAGAAAAACAGCTTTATCCATTCACAACCATTTGATGGTGTGAAGGCATTGCTGTCGGAGTTGGAAGGCAGAAATATTCCCTGGGGAATTGTCACCAATAAAATGGAGTACCTCAGTTTTCCAATAATTGAAAAGGCTGGTTGGGCGAGTTCGGCTGCGGCCGTGGTGTGCGGGGACACCTTAGAAAACAACAAACCTCACCCCGCACCCGTACTCGCTGCCTGTCAGATGATGGGGGTCGCCCCTGAGAACACACTGATGGTTGGCGATGATATCCGGGATATCGAGGCCGGGCGGCGAGCTGGCAGTCGCACGGCTTTTGTGCTGTATGGCTATGCGGATTCTGGAAGCCACTCCGACATCATTGGTGATGCGGCGTTGATCAAGGCGCCGCAAGAAGTGCTTGAGCTGTTGGAAATCCCGGGCCCGGGTGTTTGACCGGATGGAAAATATGCAGATATGTTCGGGTGGGTGCCATTGTGGCCGTGTCAGGTTTGAGATTGCGATACCGCGAAATATAGTTGTACACAGCTGTAATTGCTCCATTTGCCGGATGACAGGTTATCTTCACCTGTTCGTCTCAAAGGACCGGTTCAGATTGCAGGACGGCGCGCAGGATCTCGTGGACTACCAGTTTCATACCGGAACTGCCCATCACCTGTTTTGCCGCATATGTGGAATCAAATCGTATTACATTCCGCGTTCGCACCCGGATGCATACAGCGTGAACCTGAACTGTATCGAATTGCCTGAAGGAATGGATGTGACCATCGAAGATTTTGATGGCAACAACTGGAGTAAAAATCGGGACAGCTTGGTGGATGATGTGAACCGCAGTGCCTGATCTGAACAGGCGTTGATTGGCCTTAATTATATTTTTGAGTCAGTAATTATGTCGGGGCCTTTGCCCGCAGTTTTCTCATAAACGCCTTTTTCCACCTTTTTGAACTGCGTAAGACCATGTTTTTCAATGTTTTCCTTTGACAGGGAAGGTGCCGGGCTTGACAGGTTGGGACGAGAGATTTTCCTGCGTACCGGAGCGTGGCACTGCGGGCAAAGCTTCAGCGGTTCATCGGCAATCTTCTGCATGACGTCAAATGCGGACCTGCAATGGTCACAGCAGTTCTCGCCGGCGGCTTGGTATTCGTAAATGGGCATCGTCATCACCAGGGCTTTGTTGCCATAAGAATCGTCTGATTTGCGTATCCAGTCAACCTGTGACCTGGGTATTGCCGGTTCCACCGTATCGCAGCAATCGACAAATCGTTAAAATGAATGCTTTACCCTGGGGTTATAACATGGACCTTTCTGGCAAAACAGTTTTGATTACCGGTGCCGCAGGCGGGTTGGGTGGCGCACTTGCGCAGGTGTGTGCCGGTCAGGGCGCAAACCTGGTTTTGCTTGATAGGAACCGCCGGGGACTGGGCCAGCTAAGCGATCAGTTAACTGAGCAGGGCTTCGTGCCACCTGGGCTTTACCC
This sequence comes from uncultured Lysobacterales bacterium, assembly GCA_937927755.1. Taxonomy (GTDB): domain Bacteria; phylum Pseudomonadota; class Gammaproteobacteria; order Xanthomonadales; family SZUA-36; genus SZUA-36. The sequence goes on along the minus strand of CALBDB010000027.1, from coordinate 2,297 downwards.
GATGGATCTGGCAGGTGCAGGCCCCGATGACTTTGCCGAGCTCATTGAAACCCTGGTGTCAGAGTTTGGTGGACTGTATGCCTTGGTCCATTGTGCGCTTGATTTTGATAGCCTGCAGCCCTTTGAGCAGATTGAGCCCCAGCAATGGTTGCGATCCATGCAGGTAAACGTTAACGCGCCCTGGTTATTGAGTTGTGCTTGTTTGCCGTTGTTAAAGAAGCAGGAAGGCGGGCGGCTGATTTTCCTGCTCGACGATCTTGAGACAGTTACCGACGCCTATTGGGGCGCGTATGGTACAGCCAAGGCTGCCTTGACGGGAATGGTGAAACAGTTCCATGCGGCGCTAGGTAATACAAGGGTCGGGGTCCGGGGGATTGTGCCAGGGCCAATGCGAACCGCTTTCAGGGCAAAGGTTTACCACGCAGAAAACCCCATGGACCAACCTGGGCCGGAAATCGCGGCCGGTAAGGTTGCTCATATGCTCACGGCTGAACTTTCCGGTTCTGACCTGATTGTGGACCTGTCCACATAAGGAGTTTTGTCTAGTACCTTTCCCCGGCGCTGATTGCTGCTTCATAACCGATCAGGGCTTGCTTGGTATTGGTGCCCCAGCGATATCCGCCCAAGCCACCAAGACTGTTGATGACACGATGACATGGTATCAGCCAGGAGACCGGGTTGCGTCCGATCGCCGAGCCGGTTGCCCGGCTGGCTCTGGCGTTTCCGGTGACGGATGCAACTTGTCTGTAGGTGCAATGCGTTCCGGGTGGAATGCTCAAAAGGGCTTCCCAAACCCGGAGTTGGAACGGGCTGCCGCGAAGCCAGATCTTTAATCTCTTCTGTTCATTTTCGGTAAATATTTCAACCAGTTTCTGGTTTGCTTCTGCGCTTTGTTCCAATAGTTGTGCATCCGGCCATTGTTCGTTGAAATGCCGCCAGCTATGCTGTCTGCCCGATTCATGGCAAAAGCCCAGGAAAGATATCCCGCGGTCTGTCCAAGCCAGCAAGGCTTCGCCAAAAGGCGTGGTGCCGTAACCGTACTTCATTTCCACACCCTGTCCTCTCCGTTTTGCTTCTCCGGGGGTCATTGCTTCTGTTGTTATCAGCAGATCATGCAACCTGCCGGGACCGGACAAACCACTTGAGACAGCGGAGTCAAGAACGCTTTGTCCCTGCCGCAGACGTTCCATCGCCTGTGTCTTGGTCAGATACTTCAGAAATTGCTTTGGTGAGACGCCCGCCCATTCCTGGAAAAGGCGTTGCATATAGGGTGGGCTAAGGCCGATGTGGTCGGCGAGTTCTTCCAGGCTGGGCTGGTCATTCTGGTTTTGGCACAGCCAATGCAAAGCTTCGGTAATTAATTGATAATGTTGTTGAGAATCCATACGCTTATTGTAAGAGCTTTACATATGCAAACCACCCGATTCTTGTTGTGTTTGATTTTTTATTATTCAAAGTATTTCCCGGCAACTACTAACGAGAGAATTACTATGTCAGATGACCTTTTCCTTAAAATTATTTCCCGAGAAATTCCCGCTGAGATCATATTTGAAAGTGATGATGTGCTGGCATTCAGAGATGTAAATCCCCAGGCGCCATTGCATGTGCTGATAATCCCCAAGATTCGTATACCGACCATCAACGATATGCAGCCACATGATGCTGAGCTGTTTGGAAAGCTGTTTCTTGCCGCCAGGGAAATTGCAGCAGAGCAGGGTGTTGCAGAGGATGGTTACAGGGTCGTGATGAATTGCAATTCAGCAGCGGGCCAAACGGTATTTCATGTCCATTTGCACTTGCTTGGCGGGAGAGGGTTTGAGTGGCCGCCCGGCTGAATGTGGTTCTTCGGGTGCAACCAGGTGGGTTTGCCGGGGTGAGAAAATTCAGGTCGTATGACGCTGTAGCGCCACAGTCTTTCTGAGAAAGTGCCCCCGCAAACGCAGGGGCAAAGATTCTCGTTGGTAAATCTTAAATCACATAGAACTCGCGCCGATAATCAGCACCGATGCGAATTTTATTTCATTGTCACTTGGTTATAGCCTCTATTACCAATTATTGGATCCCGTCTTACGGCTGTTTGACTGACACAATCCCGTGTCACCCATAACTACTATATTGTCGAAAGAAACGACTTCGACGTAGTTAGAGTCAAGCACAGAAACCGATGCAGACTGGCAATCAAGGGTAACTTCCATTTCCAGGCCAGTTCCGTTGGGTAACGTAATAAATAAACTTTCATTTCCCGTTCCGCCGCCAGCGATTTGAATCGTTGTACCCGTTCCGCCACCAGCGATTTC
>CALBDB010000026.1 GCA_937927755.1 uncultured Lysobacterales bacterium | reverse complement strand
ATCAGCATGTGCTCGGCCAGCCAACCTTCCTGGCGTCCCTGGTAGCTCGCAATTCGCAGCGCGTGGCATTTCTTGCCCAGCAGTGCATTGCCGCCATAGCCGGAGCCATAACTCTTGATCGATAGTTCGTCCGGGAAGTGCATGATAAAGCGGCGCTCCGGATCCAGCTCGCCAACAGAATGCAGACCCTTGATGAAGTGGCCTTCGTGTTCAATACGTGCCAGTGCACCACTTCCCATGCGCGTCATCTTGCGCATATTGACCACCACGTAGGGACTATCAGTAATTTCAACACCACAACGTGACAGAGGTGAATCAATCGGGCCCATGCAATAAGGGATGACATAAAGCGTGCGTCCCTGCATACAACCATCGTAAAGATCGCGCATCTTGGCCTTGGCCTCGTCAGGGTCCATCCAGAGGTTGTTTGGGCCGGCGTCTTCCCTATTTGAAGTGCAAATGAATGTCAGGTGTTCCACCCTCGCGACATCGCTTGGATCCGAACGGTGCAAATAGCAACCTGGATTTGTTTGCTGGTTTAACTCTATGAACTCGCCGGTTTCCAGCATTCCGCTAATGATTTGCTGGTTTTCATCGGCACTGCCGGTACACCAGTGAATATTGTCCGGGCGGGTCAGTGCACTGACTTCTTCTACCCATTGTTCTAAGTTCTTATTACTTGTCACGTTGCTACCTCGTTAAATTACATGCGCATGTGAATTCAGGCAGGATAATGCCTCGCTGCGTTCTTATCAATGTACCCTGAACCCCTCCATAGGCTAGCTATCGGGGATCAATGTCGCAATGACGTGAGTCATATAGGCTTCGAACTCTTCGGAACTAAGGTTTGGGGCCTGGTGCTGTCTCTGCAGCTGGAGGAATCCCAGGTAGGTCGAATAGGTCAGCCGGGCGCGGTGCGTTGCTTCGGCAGGATCAAAACCGATTTCACCGAAGGCCGCTTCAATATGCTTCATCCGGCGCGCTGCAACTCTTTCAAGCAAAGGTTCAACCTTTGGGTGATCAGATGCCATGCACAGCGAGCTGTAGACATCGTGAGTAAGTTTTTCACGGCCGGTGCGCCTGAAAAACGACCTGAGCCTATCCCGGGGATCTGAAATGGCGCCGAGCGAAGCCTGCAGGTTGGCAGCGTCATGTTTTTCCCAACGCAACAACGAACTCTCCAACAGTGCATCCCGGTTTGGGAAGTGCCAGTAAAAACTGCCCTTGGTCACACCCATGCGCCTGGCAAGTGATTCAACAGCCACTGCCCTGATACCCTGCTCGGCAATCAGCACCAGTGCCTGCTGCTCCCAGTCACCTGCATTGAGTTTCGATCGTTCTTTCTTTTTCGGCGCTGATTGGGCCACAAAACTACCTGGCGATGTTGTCAGTTTGACTGTTAAGGATAACCGACAAAGACGCTCCGTTACACCTTAGATAGAGGTTGACTCGGAACAAAGTCTTTACCATACTCGTCCGTATGGAAACAAAGTTTTCCTGGCACGGTCTCAATTTGTACGGCCTTTGTCCCTTTACGGGATGTTGCAGGAAGACGTGACTGCTATTCTTGGAGGTTATTCGCAATGTTCTGGATATTGATTTTAAGCTTGCTGGGTTTTTCAATTACCGCAGCGTATCGTGGCATGAACCTGTTGAACTGGACGCTGGGCGTGGTGCTGGTACTGGCCGGATTTGCCGTGTTTACGAGTGTTTCAATCCTGGCGATCGTTATCCTGTCAGTAATATTTGCAGCTGTCGCCGTACCACTGAATTTCAAACCCCTGCGCCGCCAGAAACTCACCGCACCATTTCTTGCGATGTACCGCAAGATGCTGCCGACCCTTTCCGATACAGAAAAAGTTGCACTGGAATCAGGAACCGTGGGCTGGGAAGGTGAGTTGTTTGCCGGCAACCCCGACTGGGATTATTTGCTGGACCAGAAATGGCCCGGGGTGAGTGAGGCCGAGCGGGCGTTTATAGACGGCCCGGTAGAAGAACTGTGCGACATGCTCAATCCCTGGGAAATCTCACACGAACTTGCCGATCTGCCGCCCGCGGTTTGGAGCTTCCTGAAGGAAAACAAATTTTTCGGCATGATTATTCCAAAGGAATACGGCGGCCTTGGCTTCTCCGCACTGGCCCACAGGGCTGTGCTGCAGAAAATAAGCTCTGTTTGCCCGGTTACAGGTAGCACTGTCGCGGTTCCGAACTCTCTGGGTCCGGCTGAACTCCTCGTTCACTACGGTACAGATGAACAGAAAAATTACTACCTGCCCCGTCTTGCAACGGGTGAGGAAATTCCCTGTTTTGGCCTGACCGGTCCGACTGCGGGCTCCGATGCAACCTCGATTCCGGATACCGGCATCATCTGCAAAGGAAAGTATAAGGGCAAGGAGGTGCTCGGTATTCGCCTGACTTTTGACAAGCGCTATATCACCTTGTCATCCGTGGCAACGATCGTAGGCCTGGCATTCAAGCTTTATGATCCTGATGGCCTCGTGGGTGATAAAAAAGACATCGGTATCAGTGTCGCGCTGGTTCCGAGCGACACCCCCGGTATGGAGATAGGTGCACGCCACTTGCCTTTGTATGTCCCATTTCATAATGGCCCGATTCGCGGCAAGGACGTTTTTGTTCCCCTTGATACACTGGTCGGCGGAATCGATATGGCCGGAAATGGCTGGCAAATGCTCATTGAGTTGCTGGCAGTTGGCCGCGCGATCACACTACCCTCATCCTCAACTGGTGGCGCAAAACTGGCTTCGCTGACAACCGGCGCTTACTCCAGGATTCGCAAGCAATTCAATTTGCCGATTGGCCGTTTTGAAGGCATTGAAGAAGCGATGTCGCGAATTGCGGGTTACACCTATGCAACTTCAGCGCTATCGCGCATGACCGCAACGGCAGTTGACATGGGTGAAAAGCCCGCCGTACCTTCAGCCATTGCCAAGTACCACGCCACAACGATGTCCCGCCATATCATCACTGATGCCATGGATGTCCACGGTGGCAAAGGTATCATCATGGGCCCGCGCAACTATCTAGGGCGGGGCTGGCAGGGTATGCCGGTCTGGATCACCGTTGAAGGCGCCAACATCCTGACCCGCAACCTGATGATATTCGGCCAGGGCGCCATCCGTTGCCATCCCTATATACTGAAAGAAATGCAGGCAGCCCGGATGGAAGACCGGGAAAAGGGTCTCGAAGAATTTGACCGCCACCTGTTTGGCCACATTGGTTACAGTATCGGTAATGCGGTGCGAAGCATGGTGCTGGGTTTGAGTTTTGCCCGTTTCGCGGCCGTTCCTACTGACCGCAAGACTGCCAAGTACTATCGCAAACTGACCCGGTACTCCGCCTCCCTGGCGTTTGCCTCGGATATTGCAATGCTGACCCTCGGCGGAAAACTGAAACACAAAGAGCATATCTCGGCACGCCTGGGTGACGTGTTAAGCCAGTTATATATCTGCTCGGCCATGTTGAAACGGTTCGAAGTACAGGGCCGGCCTGCGCTTGACCAACCCATACTCGCCTGGGCTTTCCACGATGCCATCTACAAGATTCAGGTAGCCCTTGGCAGCGTGGTGGATAATTTCCCAAGCCGTGCTGTGCGTGTCCTGTTAAGTGTATTTATCTTTCCGTTTGGACGGCACGAACGTCAGCCTGGCGACCGCCTTGGCCACAAGGTGTCACAGTTATTGATGTCACCATCGGAAACACGTAGCCGTTTGACCAATGGCGTGTTTATCTCTGACAAAGCCAGCAACCCCGTTGGTTTGCTGGAACTGGCACTGCCGAGAGTCATTGCTATGGAACCATTGGAACGTAAGCTGTATAAAGCCGAAGTGGCAGGCGAGCTTGATGCCAGGGATCTGAAGAAGGCTGTTGAGTTGTCCATGATCACGGCTGAAGAAGCCAAGGAACTTGAAGCTGTCAGGGCAATGGTCGCTGAGATCATTGCGGTTGATGAGTTTGAAAGTGACTACCTGCGAATGGGGTCAAAAAACAAGAGTGATTCGCTTACTGATCAGGCAGCCTGAATAGTAGTGTTGGGTCGGTTGGTGATTCTGTGAGTTAGTGCCAACCGAACGCGGGCTTTTATAGCATGCCGGTTTCGAGCCTGGCGGCCTCGGTCATCATGTGGTGATTCCATTGCGGCTCGAAAGTCAGCTCGACATTCACTTTCTGTATTGTTGGAATAAGCTGAATCTTGCTGCGTACATCTTCGACGATTATGTCACCCATACCACAGCCTGGCGCTGTCAGGGTCATGGTCACTGACACTTCTCTCTGGCCCTGGTTGTTTTTTGTTAATTCGCACGAGTAAACAAGACCCAGGTCGACAATGTTGACCGGGATTTCAGGGTCGTAACAGGTCTTCATTTGTGACCAGACCAGCTTTTCCACATCATCATCGCTGGCATTTTCAGGCAACGCAGGCGGCAATACGGGTTCTTTGCCAATTGCATCGGCATCGACACCGGCCACGCGAAACAGGTTTCCATCGACAAATACCGTGAAGCTGCCGCCCAGGGACTGGGTTATGTACCCCACGGTGCCGGCCGGCATGGTTAACTCATCACCCGACGGGATCATGACAACAGCACAATCCCGGTCAAACTGGCATGGCTGGCTGGAATGGTGAAACATAATTACTGGTTTCAGCCCATCTTGGCCTGCAGGTAGTTCTTGATGCCCATGCTGTCAATCAGTGCCAACTGTGTCTCAAGCCAGTCAACGTGTTCTTCTTCGGAAGTCAGGATGGAATCAAAAACATCCCGGCTGACAAAGTCGCGCACTTCCTCGCACCAGGCGATGGCCTCCTGTAATACGGGTAGCGCTTCCATCTCGAGCTTCAAATCACATTCGAGCATTTCACGCGGGTTCTCACCAACGCGCAATTTGCCAATATCCTGCATATTGGGAAGACCTTCAAGAAACAATGTCCGCTCGATCAATTGATCGGCGTGTTTCATTTCATCCAGTGATTCTGCATATTCGTGATCAGCGAGCTCAGTTAATCCCATGTCCTTGTACATGCGTGAGTGAAGGAAATACTGATTGATTGCCACTAATTCATTACGTAACACTGCATTGAGAAACTCAATGACCTTACGGTCGCCTTTCATCGTGCCGAACTCCTTTGAAATTATCAGATGCCAATAAGACAAGGGCATCATTATGACCAATTTGGCCAGGGAATGACGCTCCGGAAGTTGGTTTGATTTTAGCAGGTGTTGAAGCGACCCGCATACAAAATCGGGACCTGCTAATCAGGCTGGCTGCATGACAGGGATCAGAACCAGGGATTCCCGTTTTACCGCCAGGGCTTGCTGCAGCACTTCAGCGGCATCTTCGCTGCAGCTTCCGCAAGCATTGCTGCAACCCGTTGTTCGTCTAAGCTGCTTCATATTGCGGACACCTTCATCTACCGCCTTGCGGATATCTGAATCGGTCACTGCATTGCAGACACAAACGTACATATTGCTTTCCTGTAATAGCTAAAATCATTCTAAATGCAAATGAGAATGATTGTCAATTAGATTTATAGCTACAAGAAGCGTATCTGTTCGGGCCTGCTATACCTAGCTGTTGACTATCATGGGTTCAAGCAGGGTCAGGGCCTGCCGGTACACGCGGCGTTTGAACCTTATGACATTATCAGCCGGATACCAGAAGTCTACCCAGCGGAAATCCCTGAATTCCGGCTCGCCGGTTACTTTAAGGTTGAATTGCACATTGTCATCATGCAGCTTCAACAAAAACCAAACCTGCTTCTGACCAATACACAGGGGTTTGCTGTTTGCCCTTTGGAACCGGCGCGGTAATTGGTAGCGTAACCAACCGGGTGTGGAACCGAGCAGCTTGACCTGCTCTGCATGCAGACCGGTCTCTTCATGCAATTCGCGGTACATCGCCTCGATGGGTGTTTCATCCGTATTCATGCCGCCCTGGGGGAATTGCCAGCCGTCATTGTTTGTACGCTGCGCCCAGAATACGCGGCTATCATTGTTCATGATGACCATGGCGACATTTGGTCTGAATCCGTCCGGGTCAATCATAATGTCTTTTTTGTGCTGATTTTATTCATGGCCGATATTATGAGCTGGTTGAATACGTGCGATAATTTTAAATTCCGAATATGCAAACCATGTTAATCAATCCTGCAAAATGATTCCAACCACATTGCGCCGATCATTGCTTTTTTTATTGCTGATGATGTCGGTTGGCAGCATACTTTTTGCCAGCTCCACTGGTTCGGTTTCATTGGAGTGGGATGAATGGTTACTTGCTATCCAGGAACCGGCCAGCCGGCACGGTGAGTTGATCTGGCACCTGCGTCTACCCCGTGCTTTGGCCGCCTGGGTGGTAGGCTCAATGCTGGCCATGTCCGGTTGCCTTATGCAGGTATTGTTACGCAACCCATTGGCAGATCCGTACGTTTTGGGGGTTTCCGGCGGTGCGGCCTTTGCCACCTTGCTGGGCATGGTATTTGGCGTCGCGGTCGGTTTTCTGCCATCGCTGGCCGTACTCGGTGCCCTCGCATCCATATTGATCGTATTCGGTCTCGCCCGCGGTACCGGGCCCTGGAGCGGCACACGCCTGCTGTTGACCGGCGTGGTAACTGCTTCCGGCTGGGCTGCATTGATCAGCCTGATCCTCTCCCTGAGCCCGGATAACAGTTTACGTGGCATGCTGTTCTGGCTAATGGGAGACCTGAGTTATGCAAGCCTGTCTCCCGGGTCTTTCCTGGTTCTTGGCGGCTGCTTCATTCTTACACTGGGCCTGGCGCGCAGCCTCAATGTCCTGGCCATGGGTGAAACCACGGCAAGACTACTGGGTGAGCCGACCCGACGTATGCTGTGGCTGGTCTACCTGCTCGCATCTGTTCTCACTGCCACGGCCGTGTCCATTGCAGGCAGCATCGGATTTGTAGGCCTGATAGTGCCGCACCTGATGCGTCTTTTGGTCGGTTCCGACCACCGTATTCTGATTCCGGCGGCCACACTGTTTGGCGGCTTGTTTCTTGTCTTGTCCGATACGCTGGCACGTACCGTACTTAGCCCGCAGCAATTGCCCGTAGGTGTTATTACTGCCTTGGTGGGCGTACCGCTGTTCCTGTTATTGCTAAACCGCGCAAGGTTAAAAGGCGTATGACTGCCCTGACCTGCCAGTTACTCGATGTCAGCATTGCCGGTAAGGCTATCTGCAACCAACTCGACCTGAAACTTGCGCCAGGCCAATTCTGGGGCTTGCTCGGACCAAATGGAATCGGCAAAACCACGCTGCTCAAATGTATGGCAGGATTATCCCCACCCGACAATGGCAATGTATTGCTTGAAAACCAGGCGATAGACAAACTCCCACGCCGTGCTATCGCCCGCCTGCTGGGCATGCTGCAGCAACACACGGTCTACGTATTTGACGCCAGTGTGCTTGAAACAGCGTTGACCGGTCGGCATCCTCACCTGGGTTACTGGGAACGTGAAGGCCAATATGATAAGCAAAAGGCTCTCGATGCGATCCGGGCCGTTGACCTTGAAGGCTTTGAAGCCCGAAGCGTCACCAGGCTTTCCGGCGGAGAAGCACGCCGCCTGGCATTTGCAGCCCTGATCGTACAGGAACCCGCTATTCTACTGCTGGATGAACCCACCAATCATCTCGACATGAAGCACCAGGTTCGCATCATGAATCACGTAGAAGAACAGGTTTTAAAAGAACAGCACTCCGCCATGATTGCGTTGCACGATGTCAACCTTGCGGCACGTTATTGCAGCCATATCCTGATGCTGTTTGGAGGCGGTGACTGGCAGGCTGGCCCGGTTGGTGAACTGTTGAGCCTTGAAAACCTCGAAAGGCTTTACCAGTGCCCGGTTGAGGCTGTTCAAACCGCGGCTGGTCAACGGTTCCTACCCGGTGACTGAATCCATTTGAGTTTTCAAGCGGGTGTAAGCCTTTCCAAGGTGCCAGGCAGCCACGGCCCACATTCCCATGATCGGGATATACACCCATGCTATCTGGCTAATCGACAGGCCCACGGTCATCATCCCTTTGAATAACCAACTGGCGGTAACATCACTACCACGATAGACGACAGTATCGATAAAATTTTTGCTCTTGTACTTGGTTTCACGGTCGACCACGGTAAACAGCATTTCCTTGACCGGCCCCAGCAAACCATAATTCAGGGCCCGCTGTGCCACCTGCACCGCGGCAAACAAGACCAGGCCCAGCGAACTGCCCAACAGGGTAAACCCTGCAGCCAGCAGAATTGGCGGTAAGATTGCGGTACGCGGCATACCAAGATAAATCACCAGTCGTGATGTAATCAGAAACTGGAACAAAAAGGCCAGTATTTGAACGATCAGGTCGACATAACTGAAGAACCTGGTGCGTTCATCGAACCCGATGATGCTCTCATCAACCAACACGGCAAGCCCGTTATAAAGAAAGGTTGATGTCAGGTTGTGGGAAAACATGAGTAGACATATCAGCAACAGGTATTTCGACTTGAAAACCTGTACAGCGCCTTCCCAGATGCTTCCCCCAATGACAGCGGCAGGCTTATCCCGGTGTTGGTGACGCTCAAAGCGGCTAAGAATAATAGCGAAAGAAGTGGCTGCAACCAGGCAAGTGACAGCCAATGTCATAACACCACTCGACCCTATCTGTCCAACCCATTTTGCCGTCAGTAAAGGGCCGGCCATGGCGCCCAGGCTGCCGCCTGCCATGATGCTGCCAAACAAGCGCTGTGCCTGGCCCGGCTGGAAAATATCGGCCATGAAACTCCAGAATATCGACACCACGAACAGGTTGAACACACTCAGCCAGACGTAAAATCCGTATTGCACCCAGTCACCGGTCGCATCACCCTTAAATGCATATACGAAAAACACCAGATTTGATATGAAGAAAAGGTAAATCCCGGGGATAAAACGACCACGTCTGAATTTTGAAACCAGCCAGCCAAACACCGGGACAATCAGCAACATGGATATAAATGTCGCAGTGTAAAGTAAATGCAGGGATGCAGAGTGGTTTGCCGCAATGGTGCCGCGGATTGGCCTGAGCATGAAATATCCGGCCAGCAGAAAGAAAAAATAACTGAAGGCGAGCAGGAATCGCGGCCATTCATCCCTGCGAATTTTGAGCAGGTTCAAGGTTGGCTAGCCTTGCATTATCGAGACCGCCTGGCCGGGGCGCAAACGCTCGTTTCCACGCACAACCACCGTGTCTCCGTCACGCAGGTCACCGACGACTTCTATCCGTTCACCCGAGCCGATACCGGTGGTGACCGTTACCTGCCTGGCCTTCTGGTCTTCATCCACGACGAATACCGTGATTCCTTCAGGTCTGAGCACAAGCGCATCCCGCGGCACCACGAGCGCCTCCCTTGCGTCTGAAGTGGGGACCGACACGCGCAAAGTTTGTCCTACTGGAAATCTATCGCTCTCAATGTCGAGGCGAAGCTCAAATTGATGGGTATTCTCGGAACCCACGGCCACGACCGTTCTGACTGTGCCTTGGGCGATCGTCGTTCCGGTTTTCAACGCCAGTTGCTGGCCCGGGCGCACATATCTGTAATATTCGAGGGGCGCCCTCGCGATAACTTCCAGATGCTGCTGATCCACCATGCGGATCACGTTCTTGCCAGTGTCGACACGCTCACCCGGCATCATCAGGCGTTCGACCACCACGCCATCGAATGGCGCTTTTATACGGGTGCGGTCCAACTGGTCTTCAAGCTGCGCCAGGCGGGATTTTGCGACCCGCAGATCACCGCGGGACACGTCCCGGTCTGACCGGGTCTCCTCGAGTTTCGTTGCGGCCGCCAGGTTCGACTTTGCCAACTGGACATAACGTTTCTCTTCACTTTCGAGGTACTTCAACCTTGCTTCAGCACGCTCTACTTCAGCCAAAAGTTCGTCCCTTCTTAGCCTGATTGCCGTATCTTCTATCTTAGCCACCACGTCGCCACTCGCCACCAGCGTGCCAACGTCAAGAACCTCGAGTAAACGCCCGGTGACCTCCGCTGCCAGCCTTGCATCATTACGGCTGACAACAGTGCCGGGCACCAGGGTTTCAGGAGCGATCTGCTGCACTGAAGCCTGCGCCACGCGCACATTGGCCGCAGGTGTTTGCTGTGCGAACGTCACGGACTGAATACCAGCGCCCAGGACAAGCGCTGTGAACAGCCATATCAAATTTTTCATTCCGCTAAAACCCATCAATAATTCCGCATATTTCACGTTTGCCCCGCCTGTGTACCCGGAAAGGCTTCTTCCCTGGAACGCAGCAGGCTGGGTAACAGGATGAGTGTAAACAGGGCGCTGACCAGCATACCCCCGACAATAACCGCGGCCATACCACGGTAGAGTTCTGTACCGGAGCCAGGCATCAGCATCAACGGCAACATGCCAAAGACGCTGGTCAGGGTGCTCATCAAAATGGGTCTGAGACGCAACCTGACGGCACTCTCCACCGCATCCCGCCGCGACAAGCCTTCCCTTTCACCGTCACGCGCACGATATACCAGCAGTATGGCATTGTTAACCACCAGGCCCAGTAGTATGACAAATCCAATCATCGTCAACAGGTCCATTTTCTGGCCTCCGGAGGCGAATAATGCCATATCTATCAGACGCAGGGATATGATTCCGCCGACCGTCGCCATCGGAATGGTCATAATTACCAGCAACGAATCCTTGAAAGAACGAAACAAGGCGGAAATCAGCAGATAAAGTATGACAATGGCCAGTGAAAAACTGCCTGCCATGCTTGATAGTGCCTGGCTCAGTGCCTCTGCAGTGCCACGCATCTGGATCGAGGCGTTTGGAGGTAAATTTTCCATGATCACCGGCACTACCTGTTCATCAATGACACTGATTGCATCCTCCAGGGCCATCGATGCCGGCGGCGTAACCTGCAGGGTCAATGTTCGTTTGCGATCAACCCTGCGAATCTGCGAAGGCCCGGCAGTCCGGGTCACCTTTGTCAGTTCACCAATGGTCTGAATCTCACCATTTGCAGTTGCAACCGGCATCGCGGCCAGTTCTTCGGGAGAATTCCACTGTTCAGCACGCAGGATGACGTTATAACGCCGTGTGCCATCGAAGTACTCACCTATAAAGGCGCCATCTCCCATGGCCCGGATGATGGTTGCCATCCGTGAACGATTCCAGCCAACCTCGGCAATCCGGCGGTCATCCGGTATCAGGCGCAATTCCGGCTCGGCCTGCTCCAACCCCGGCAGGGGGCGAACATTTGCACCGGGTAAGGCCTGCATGAGCGCATTGAAACCGGCCTGACCACCCTGTATCAGGGAATCAAAGGATTCAGCCTGCAAATCCACATTGATCTGCCTTCCACCCCTTGAGCCGCCAAAAATCGGACGTCTTCCGGTAAAGGCAAAAGTATCGGGAAAGCCCGTCAGGATTTCTGAATTGAATACACCTATCAGTTCATCAACATCGGAAGGATCTTTTGCCCTGCCGCCGATAAAAGTTCCAAATCCCCGTGATACACCCAGGAAATAATTATTCAGCTGAAGCGGATGTTCGCCGTTGATGTGTGTGTCAAGACGCTGATCAACAACATCCATGACTTCGGTCTTGGCTGTTTCAATACCCTGCCCGGGCGGCGCCATCATGAATCCAAAAAAGAAGTTACGCTTGCCCTCGGGCAGGTAATCGGCCGGGGGCACCAGCAGCATCACAAGCACAAATGGCACCACGGTCAGTATTGCCACCCATGATCTGCGGCGACGGGGAGTACCCGTCCAGGTCATGATGTGTTCTGTCATCCATCGCCACCAATGACGATGCACATCCTCGATAGCGCTGCCCTTGACCAAATTGGCTGCAGCGGTTGGCAATACCGTCACCGCAACAATCAACGATGCCAATACAGCAGCAGAAATTGTTATAGCCAAATCACCAAACAGCTGCCCTGCCTCATCCTGCAAAAATACCACGGGCATGAAAATGGCAATGGTCGTGGCGGTTGATGCCAGCAGTGCACCCCATACCTGCAAAGTACCGCGCTCGGAAGCCGAATTTCCTTCAAGGCCACCCTCGCGTTGCCTGAAAATATTTTCCAGCACGACGATTGCTGCATCGAGCACCATACCGGTCGCAAAAGCCAGACCGGCCAGGGAAATGATATTAAGTGTCCGGCCCGTGGCATTGAGAATCACAAATGCGGAAAACAGGCATAGGGGTATAGACAGGGCCACGATGAGGGTCGCCCGGAATTTCCGTAGAAACCACCACAAAACAACTACTGCAAGCGTCATACCCAGCAACAGGTTGTTTCGAACCATTTTTATCGAGCCGGTTACGTAAATGGACTCATCGTAAACCTGGCGGATATCCAGTCCCGCGCGGTTAAGCTCGTTGGCAGACAGATCGGCAACAGTCTCTTTAAGCGCAGTCATCACTTCCAAGACGTTGACACCTGATTCTGGCGTAACATTAATTGCAATGGCGGCGCCGCCGTTCATGTGAAGCATGGTAGAAGGATCGACCATCATCATATCAATGCGCGCGATGTCGTTAAGCCGTATGGGTTTGCCTTCGCGCCATTCAAGCACCAGGTCGCCCAGTGACTCGACCGCGTACCTGCCGCTGAATCGTACCGTGTATTGGCGTCTGCCTACTTCGTTGCTACCGGCAGAAATATTGGCGTTTGCGCCCAGTTCATTGGACACGGCAGTCAGGTCCAGGCCGATATTTGCTGCCTTGTATGGATCGAATGTGATCCTGACCTCATGGGTGCGCCCACCGAATGCCCCGGTCCTGGATACACCCGGCACCCTTTCCAGCCGGGTAATGACTGACTCTTCAAGGAAGTCCTGGTAAGACTCAACAGGCCGCTCGTTACCGGGCTTCGGCCTTACCGCAAACCAGGCCATGACTTTCTCAAAACCACCACCGCCAACACTAATGACAGGTTCGTTGGCATCAAGCGGGTACCTTGGGACCTGGTTTAAGCGATTCATCACCTCGATCAGCGCCCGGCTCATGTCCGTACCGATGGCGAACTCCATCTGGATGGAACCAAAGCCAAAGCTGGAATTTGATGACATTCTCAACAAGCCCGGAACGCTACGCAGCACATCCTCCTGCGGCTCGATGATTTCAGATTCAACCTCGTTGGGTGCAGATGCGCGCCAGGATGTACTGATGGAAATCTCCGGGCGTTGAATCTCCGGCGTCATCTGAACAGGCAGACGCACCAGGCTCAACGTGCCAAAAATTACCACTAGGATTCCTGCGACAACGACCGCTACCGGGTTACCCAAGGATATTTTTGTTAAGGTCAAAACAAGGTCTCTTGTACGTTTGGGGGGCAACTATACCTGATTT
>CALBDB010000025.1 GCA_937927755.1 uncultured Lysobacterales bacterium | reverse complement strand
CGATCGCAGCAGATAAACCCAACATCCTTGTGATTTGGGGTGACGACGTTGGAATCTGGAATATTTCTGACAATTCCCGCGGCATGATGGGGTACAAAACACCCAACATCGACCGTATCGCCGATGAAGGCATGGGTTTTTCAGACTATTACGGTGAGCAAAGTTGCACTGCGGGCCGTTCATCTTTTATAACGGGCCAAAGTGTGTTCCGTACCGGCCTGAGTAAAGTTGGCTTGCCTGGCGCCAAGGAAGGTATGCAGGTAGAGGATCCAACCATTGCCGTGCTGCTAAAGGATCAGGGCTATGCAACAGGTCAATTTGGCAAGAACCACCTGGGCGACCGCGATGAAATGCTGCCCACCAACCACGGTTTCGATGAATTCTTCGGTAACCTGTATCACCTCAATGCCGAAGAAGAACCGGAAAACGAAGACTACCCCAAAAACCCGGAATTCCGGAAAAAGTTCGGCCCACGCGGCGTTATCCGCTCCTACGCCGATGGACGTATTGAAGATACCGGTCCGTTGACAAAGAAGCGCATGGAAACGGTTGACGATGAAACCGTTGCCTCCGCCATCGATTTCATTCAACGCCAGGAAAAGGCCGGCAAACCCTGGTTCGTGTGGTGGAGCGGCACCCGCATGCATTTCCGCACCCACGTGAAAGACGAGCTACGAGGCATTTCAGGCCAGGATGAGTATTCCGACGGCATGGTCGAGCATGACATGCACATCGGACAATTCCTGAAGGTGCTGGATGAGCTGGGTATCGCCGATAACACCATCGTGTTTTACTCCACTGACAACGGCGTACACATGAATACCTGGCCGGATGCCGGCATGACACCGTTCCGGGGTGAGAAAAACACCAACTGGGAAGGTGGATGGCGCGTTCCCGCCTATGTGCGCTGGCCCGGAAAAATCGAGGCTGGTTCTTACACCAATGAAATCGTTCACCACATGGATTGGCTGCCGACGTTCCTGGCCGCAGCGGGCAAGGACGATATCAAGGACGACCTGCTCAATGGCTACAAATCAGGTGCCTTGGGACGCAATTATAAAGTTCACCTCGATGGGTACAACATATTACCGTTGTTGACCGGTGAATCAGATAAATCCGGACGTAACGAAATTTTCTATTTTTCAGACGATGGCGATTTAACCGCATTGCGCTACCAGGATTGGAAGCTGATTTTCATGGAGCAGCGCGTCGAAGCAACCCTGCAGGCCTGGGTGGAACCATTTGTGCCTTTGCGTATACCGATGATCCTCCATATGCGGCGTGATCCATTTGAACGTGGACCGATAACCTCCAATACCTACTATGACTGGCTGCTTGACCGTGCCTACCTGCTGGTGCCGGCACAGGCCTACGTGGGTCAATTCCTGGCGACTTTCAAGGAATACCCACCACGCCAGAAAGCCGCCAGCTTCTCGCTGGAGCAGGTTATGGCAAAACTGGCCGAGGGTGGAGGTTCCCAATAGACTGATTGACATTTAGCTGGTCATCACAAGGACTGGAAACTTTCAAGGAGCTCCCATCGACACAGTGATGGCACAGGTACAATCAGCGCAGAACCGGCAGTAGTACCAGTCCGGTTTTGCCATCAAAGGCGGGAGTGTTTGACCCGCCTTTTTTTGATCATAAATTCATGCAAATGGGATACAGTAACCCTACGATAAATCGTCAGGAACCACCCAGATTAGCCAGTTAAATTCACAGGTTTTTGTAAAATGAGCACACTAGATTCCGTCCGCAAGCTCCAGGCCCAGATGGGGCAGTCCATCATTGGTCAGGAAGATGTCATCGAACAACTGATCATCGGTCTTCTGGCCAATGGCAATATCCTGATGGAAGGCCTACCAGGTTTGGCCAAGACCCGTGCCGTCAAGAGCATGGCCAACAACATGGATGCAGAGTTTTCGCGTATCCAGTTCACCCCGGACCTGTTGCCTTCAGATATAACAGGTAGCGAGGTACTGTATACGGAGTCCGGCCAGCCGACCTTCCGCTTTGAGGCCGGACCCATTTTTGCAAATATTGTCCTGGCGGACGAGATCAACCGGGCGCCTGCGAAGGTGCAAGCCGCACTTCTGGAGGCCATGGAGGAACGCCAGGTAACAGTGGCTGGTACAACGCACAAAATGCCTGAATTATTCATCGTTATGGCAACCCAGAACCCCATCGAGCAGGAGGGCACCTACCCTCTGCCGGAAGCACAGATGGACCGTTTTCTTCTTCACGTCTATATCGATTATGGTACCGAGGATGCTGAAGCACAGGTCATTCGACTGGTTCGGGGTGAAGAAGGCCCTTCTGGTTCAAACACAGACTCCGCACCCGTTGTTCAACAGGTGATTTTTGATGCGCGTGACGAAATCAACAGGGTCCAGGTTTCGAAAGCTATCGAAAAGTATATCGTCGACCTTATTTTTGCTACGCGATACCCCGAACGCTATGACGAAAAACTCGCATCATGGATACGTATCGGCACCAGCCCCCGTGGCGCCATCGGGCTTGACAAATGCGCGCGTGCCCATGCCTGGTTGAATGGCCGCGATCACGTGTTGCCGGACGACGTCAGGGCCTCTGTTCATGGGGTTCTGCGCCACCGCATAGCGCTCAGTTATGAAGCAAACGCAGATGGAGTTTCAAGCAACGATGTCATTGATGAGGTCTTAAAGCTAGTGGCAATAGCTTGAAGCTTTTTTAAGGACGAAATTTAGCAAAAAAGACGTCATGGCAATACCTGACCATTCCAATGACAAAGGCACCGGGAGCAGTGGTGTCTATATTCAACTGGATGAATTGGTCCGCTTACAGCACAAGGCTTCAGGATTCAGCTTTTTGCCCAGGCAGCCTGTGCATAGCATATTGAGTGGCCGCCATGCTTCAAAGCTAAGGGGACGCGGACTCAATTTTGAAGAACTGCGGGACTATCTGCCGGGTGACGACACCCGCAATATTGACTGGAAGGTAACTGCGCGCACGCGCACACCCTATGTTCGTGTTTACACGGAAGAGAAAGACCGTACCGTGTGGCTGCTTATTGACCAGCGTGTCGGCATGTTTTTTGGCAGCAAAGAGAGAATGAAATCGGTGGTGGCGGCTGAAGTGGCGGCGATTTCGGCCTGGCGAGTACTGAGTGTGGGTGACCGCGTGGGGGCATTGGTATTCAATGACTCGGAAATTTCCGTGGTTCCGCCACACCGCAGTCGTGAACGTGTCATGCAGATTCTCAAGCAGGTCGTGGAAAAGAACCATGCCCTGAACTCCAACCCCGATTTAGAGCCCGATGCCGACAAGCTAAACGAGGTATTGAAACAGGTCAGCATTCTGGCCAGGCATGATTGCCTGGTCTGCCTGATCACCGACGCCGATGGTATTAATCCGGAGACACAAAGACACATCACCCGGCTTTCAGAGCACAACGATGTGCTGACGGCGTTTATTTACGATCCACTTGAAAAAGAAATACCCGCAGCCGGTCGCCTGAGGTTCGCTGACTCAGGCGGTCAATTGGAAGCTGATACTTCAAGCAAGAAATTACGTACGGACTTTCAAAGCGCATTTGAACAAAAACTGGAACGGATACAGTCTGCCTCGTGCCGATTTTCAATTCCGGTTTTGCCGCTGCAAACTACCCAACCGGTGTCTGAGCAGATACGCGAGGCGCTTGGGCATCACCAGGGTACAAAACGATTCTGAGTATGGCTGAATGAATTCTACGGATTCCGCCAGCCTGCAGAATCTCAATGATATCGTGCTGCCTGCCGATGTCAGCTGTTGGCCGTTGGCTACCGGCTGGTACTTTTTATCAGGACTTTTGCTGTTTTTTTTGGTGTGGTTCGGGTATCGGTCAATTCGGCGCTTGATCAGTAACCGCTACCGTCGTGAAGCCCTGCATGAATTGCAGTTACTCTCCGAAAATATGCAGGACGAGAACTATCGGGATACCAGTCTCAGGAAAATTCCCGTCCTTCTTAAACGCACTGCCCTGTCAGCCTACCCACGCAGCCAGGTCGCCTCATTGACCGGGAAAGACTGGCATCAATTTCTGAATTCAAAGCTCAAGAGCCCGCTATTTACAGGGTCAATTGCCGGCACATTGGATACGGTTTCCTATTCAGCCGGTCAACTGAGCGACGTTGACGCCGGGGCGGCGAAAGCACTGCTGAAAGCCAGTCGTCACTGGCTAAAAGACCACCAGGCGCCAAGCGCGTCAGATGAGAGCAAGGAGTCATGATCCCATGCTGACATTTGCTCACCCCTGGTTATTCCTCCTGGTACTCCTGCCCTGGTTGGTACGTAAATTGCTGCCAACCCACCACGAGCGCAAGGCGGCAGTCCGGGTTCCTTTTCTGCAACGGCTGTCGCGGCTGGCTGGCTTACAGCCCGGTAGTGAAGTGGCCGTGGCCAGGCGGCCATTCTCACAATGGTTGATGCTAGGCGCCGCCTGGGTGCTTGTAGTGACCGCCATTGCTCGTCCTCAATGGCTCGGGGAACCCATCATCAAAGAATTGTCCATGCGTGATTTGATGGTTGCGGTTGACCTGTCCGGATCCATGGAAGCGCAGGACTTTACCGATAGCGAGGGTAATTCCGTGGACAGGTTAACAGCCGTCAAACAGGTTCTGGACGAGTTTTTTGCACGTCGCGATGGCGACAGGGTGGGGTTAATACTGTTTGGCTCGGCAGCATTCGTGCAAGTGCCATTCACCGATGATCTCAATGTCGTGCGGGAATTGCTCAGCGAAGCACAGATCCGGATGTTGGGACCAAGAACCATGCTCGGTGACGCCATGGGCCTGGCGATAAACCTGTTTGAACGAAGTGAAGTGGATGAACGTGTCCTGATCGCCCTGACAGACGGCAATGATACCGGCAGCCTGGTACCGCCTGAGCGGGCAGCGGAGATTGCCCGTGATAACGGGGTTGTTGTACATACAGTCGCAATCGGTGATCCGGCAGCGGTCGGCGAACAGGCGCTGGATGAGAAAACGCTCGAGATCATAGCCACAACGACCGGTGGGGACTATTTTCATGCAAATGACCGGAATGAACTGGAAGAAATTTACGATCACCTTGACCAGATCAATCCCCGCCAGGTAGAGACCCAAAGCTACCGTCCATTAACGGAGCTCTACGACTGGCCGTTGGCCGCCGCCATGTTGGTCAGTCTGTTATACATCATGTTTCTGGAAACTCGCCTGCGCATTCTGAACCGGCAGTTGGATGAGACCATGATTCAGGAGACAGTGAACTGATGGATGTGTTTGCATTACTGGAACAATTCCATTTTTTGCGGCCTGCCTGGCTGCTTCTGCTGATTCCAGCGGCTTTGCTGATGTGGTCGGTTTACCAGCGCAGTGACTCTTTGCGGGCATGGAAAAAAGTTATTGGCCCAAACCTGCTGGAGCATTTGTTGTTACGTGAAGGAGGCAAAGAGGGCCGCTGGCGTCCTGTTTACATGCTGGGTATTGCCTGGCTGGCCGGGATCCTGGCGCTGGCCGGGCCAAGCTGGCAAATGCAGCCTTCCCCGTTCAGCGAGGACCAGGCCGCCATGTTTATAGTCATCAAGGTGACACCAGAAATGCTTGCCCAGGATATTCAACCCAGCCGCCTGCAACGCAGCGTGCTCAAGGTCCAGGATTTATTGGAAACCAGGAAAGACATTCGCACCGGCTTGATCGCCTATGCCGGCAGTGCACACCTGGTTATGCCACTGACTTCTGATGCTGGTGTAATCAACGATTTTGCCGCTGCACTGGAGCCCGACATAATGCCCCTGAAAGGTGATGAACCCGCCGAGGCCATCGCCCTGGCAACCAGGCGACTGCAGGATGCCGGGGTTCCAGGTTCTGTGGTTCTGATCACCGACACAATTGACTCATCCCAATTGAGCGCACTGGAAAGCACTCACAAACAGGGGAAAATCGAGGTACATCTCCTGGCAATGGCCGCCGGACCGGAAGTTATTCCACCACCTGGTAGTTACCCTGCACCCGCGCTGGATATGAATGCACTCAAGCAAGCGGCCCGCGTCATGGGTGGTACGGTGACCACCGTGACAGCCGACAGGCAGGACATCGAAAGCCTGTCAGCCAAAATCGAGCGCAGTATTTCTTCTGCACCGGCAGGTGAAGGTCGGCAGTGGAAAGATTCAGGCTATTACCTGCTGATACTGGTAGCTATATTCATGCTGTCCTTTTTCCGCCGCGGCGGGTCGGTGGTGATCGAATGAAATTTGTTCAATTCATGGCAGTCCTGTTAATTGCCCAGGCTCCACCGGCGATGGCCCTGGAATGGGCAGGTCTGTGGTTCACACCCGACCAGCAGGGCCAGAAGTTACTCGAGAAAGGTGAGTTCCAACAGGCAGCGGACAAATTCACCACACCCGAAAGAATTGGCACAGCATTGTTCCTGGCTGGAGACTTCAAGAATGCTGCCTCGGTGTTTGGCCGGTCCAACAGTGCAGATTCTCATTACAACCGGGGCAACGCACATGTCATGCTGGGCGAGTATGATGCGGCCATCGAAGCATATAAAAGCGCTTTGTTGATACGCCCTGACTGGCTGGAAGCAGAGCAGAACCTGCAGATTGCAACACTGCGGAAACAGGCTATGGCTCCTCCCGATGATGATTACGGCGGTACCGGCGGTATGCTGGAAGCCGATGAGATTGTTTTTGACCAGAGTGGCCGGGTTAACAAGTCATCAAGTGAACAGGTCATCGATGCAGCGGACCAGCAACTGGGTGAAGACGCCATGCGTGCCATGTGGCTACGCAAGGTGGAAAACCGGCCTGCTGATTTCCTGGCAGCGAGATTCAATTACCAGTTGGCCACGCGGGAAAACAGTTCAATTGAAGGTGGGGCGGCGGACAGCAATGAATAGCTTCCTTCGAGCTGTCACAATTATTAGCGGGCTACTAATGCCGCTTTCGGTGTTGGCACAGAGTGAAGGCGTTAAGGCCGCCGTGGACGTAAGTGTGCAGCAGCAAGAGGAAATTTGGACAGGCCAGCAAGTTACATTAAACCTGGATTTAAAGACAACCGGTTTCAGTTATTTCAATACACATTTCAATTTGCCGGAAATCAGTGGTGCATTTCTGATGCAGACAGACACCACGACCATTAGGTTGAGCGAACAAAAGAACGGCCAGAGCTGGCAGATACTTCGCTACCCGCTGGCTCTTTACCCTTTAAAGGCTGGCGAATTAGAAATCCCGTCCATCAAAGTACGCTTCAATACGTCAGCGGGGTACGGGCAAGAGGATAAGGCTTTTCAGTTTCAGACCACGCCACTGGTATTGACCGTCAGCCTTCCGCCCGGGGTTAATGATGGTGACCTTGTCGTCACGACGGACTCCTTTGAGCTTGATTATGACTGGCAGCCAATAGCGGAAACCGCACACACCGGTGATGCATTCACTTTGACGGTTAGCAGGCGGGCCAGTGATATTTCTGCAATGTTGCTCCCACCGCTTCCTGTGTTCCGTACCGAAGGGTTGGCAGCATACCCACAGGCGCCGGAGATTGGAGACCAGTCAAATCGTGGAGACCTGACAGCCGAACGGGTTGATAAAATCATCTGGCTGGCAGAGAAATCCGGCAATTACGATATTCCGGGTATCCGCTTTCAATGGTGGGACCCGGACAGACAGGAACTGGCGCAGCAAATAGTACCGGGGCGAAGCTTGGAAATCCTGTCTTCACCGGTAGCCACATCCGTAACCCTAGAATCAGAACAAACCGAACCGGTTTTGCGAAGTGTATTGCAGATACTGGGTCTTGTATTGTCAATTCTGGCTGTCGGTGCTGCCTGGTTATACCTGAAGCGCGAATCATCCAGTCCAGACAAGCCGAGCGAAAAATCCGCATTTAGTCGTTTGCAAAAAGCGTGTCAGGGCAACAGGACAGCCGAGACCCACTCAGCCGTGCATGCGTGGCTCTCTTTGTCTTTACGCCCATATGCGAATAATTCACCAGCACCTACGCTAACTGAATTTGCTCGACGCATTCATGATAAACAATTGGAAATCGAATTGGAGAGGTTGCAGGAGGCACTCGTCTCATCAGACAAAAACTGGAAAGGCGATCATTTATTGAGCGCCTTGCAAAACGTCCGCAAAAAAATTAACAGGCAAAAACCAGGGCAGTCAGCGATCCGCCTGGCACCATTGAATCCCTAGTTTCAATT
This sequence comes from uncultured Lysobacterales bacterium, assembly GCA_937927755.1. Lineage (GTDB taxonomy): Bacteria > Pseudomonadota > Gammaproteobacteria > Xanthomonadales > SZUA-36 > SZUA-36. The sequence goes on along the minus strand of CALBDB010000025.1, from coordinate 1,210 downwards.
CCAGTCCGGCTTTATATCGGTACGACTACTGACCAGCGCGGAACGGGTAACCGGCAAACATCTCCTGGATACCGGCATAGATACCCTGGCGCCGTTCTTCACTTGATTTCTTCTCGTCCACACGGCCCACGGCAACACCTTCCCAAACCATGCGCTTCGCTGCTCGATCAACCATATCAACATTGACGGTGCCTTCCGTATAGTTGCTGACATGCGTGGTCGTGCCGTAGCCATAACCGCCCCATGGGTCGTAATAACCTCTGCGATAGCCGTAATAGCCACCACCCATGTATGGATCAGCGGTGGTTGTGACCTTTGTCTTGTCCTGCAGGCGACCTGAAACATTAATCAGGAGGTCAGGATTGTCAGACAGCGTGTACCCCCGGCTTTCCATCTCTTTACCGATAGCATCACGGAATATTGATCCGTAAATACTGGAATAGTTGGGATTCTCAATACCCATCGGGTTAAAGAAGTTGTAAGTTTTGTACTGGCTGAAATCAACCGTGTGGTCATAATCGCTCTTAATATCCGGCCCGGAGGCACAACTCGCCACCAAAGCCGTTACTGCCACGAGCGACACCAGATGGATTAACCTTTTAAACAATGAATGAGATTGCATACTGCTGGCCTCTTTATTTGAAATCCGTGAATTCATTATCACATGATTGGTTTTATGGTATTTGAAGTCAAGAGTTGAGGTAATAATACACTTCAAGCGGGGATTATGGTCCCAAATTGCAGACACGGGCCAAAGCCGTCAAAATAACCATGGCTTAGGGAAATTATAATGACTGAATACTTGGATATCTTCATGAATTGGGTTGACGAATCCGGACCGTTGGTACGCGTTCCATTCGTCGTGGGCTTGCTCATCCTCTACTACCTGATATTCCGCTTCATCAGGAATGTAGTCAGGAGGCTTTCGGACAAGGTCACCAACGAAAAACGTTTCCGCCTGAGGATTCAGAGCCAGATAATCGTCTCGGCCAATGATATGAGCAAGATTATCGTGGCGCTGATCAAGGCCACCGGGCTGTTAATTGCCATGTTGATAGGCTTCAGTTTCCTGAACGTTGGGCTTGGCTTGTTTGAATGGGGCAGAAGCCTGGCCGGCGATCTGTTGAGGTTGTCACTGGCGTCTATCGGCTTTGTAATTCAGCAGGTTATTGATTACATACCCAGCTTACTCGTCATTGTTGTCGTGTTG
>CALBDB010000024.1 GCA_937927755.1 uncultured Lysobacterales bacterium | reverse complement strand
CCGCCTTATAAGGCGGGGTTTTTTTTGGCCGGTATATTAAAAGTTCAAGCAGCACCGGGTACTACGAATGGCACATTACGACACACTTGGTTGGTTATAGACTGTAATTGCCGGTCAGGGCGTTGTTCATTTTATTTTGTTCAGCCTCTATACCAGACAACAACGTCGGGAGGAAACATGTATTTTCAGTATTTCACCAGATCGTTCTTCATCTTGGTAACGGTATTGCTTCTTTTAAATGCCTGTGCCACTTCAAAACCTGAATCTGCCGATACCATCGGTGTCGACCCTGTGATGGGCACACTGGTAAGCACCGAGTGGCTGAGTCAGCATCTCGATGACCCCGATCTGGTGATATTGGATTGCTACGTCCATATTGAATTCGATGAGACCGGTGGCTTACGTTCTCTGAGTGGCCGGGCCCATTACGATAAAGGCCACATTCCATCTGCTGGGTTTGCCGATCTCGTGAATGAGCTATCCGACAGTGATGACCCTTTACAGTTTTCTTTACCAACACCGGAGCAATTCAGTGATGCCATGGGCGAGCTGGGTGTTGGCGACAACACACGCGTGGTTTTGTACGACGGATATAATTCGGCCTGGGCTGCCCGTGTTTGGTGGATGCTGCGTTGGATTGGTTTCGACCGGGTGGCATTGCTCGATGGCGGTTTGAAGGCTTGGGTCGCCGATGGTCTGCCGTTATCGACTGAACCGGTTGACCGGCCTGCACAAAAACTCACGCCAAATCCCCGGCCACAACTGGTCGCTGAATATGATGAAGTGCGCGCTGCGATTGACAATGACTCTGTCAGCCTCATTGATGCGCTGCCTGCATCCCACTATCGCGGAGATATGGTTATGTACGACCGGACCGGGCATATACCCGGCGCCTCAAATGTCCCGGCTTCCGAACTGGTCGATGAATCGGGCCGCTACCGGCCTGTTGACGAACTGGCTGGCCTATTTGGTGAAGACCACAATAATCGCGCGATTACTTACTGTGGTGGTGGAATTGCTGCGTCATCCAATGCCTTCATCATGACCCGGCTTGGTTTCACCGATGTCGCTGTTTATATCGCCTCACTGCAGGAGTGGGCCGCCGATTTTGACAACCCGATGGAAACCGATACACCCTGAAAAGATTGATAGAGTCCATGCTCTTTCTCACGCTCGCTTGTGAGCGGTCTCTGTTACCATAGCCCGCTTCCGGTTGGGGCCTCCGGAGAATTCGAATACGCAAATAACTGCTTTGGCCTGGATTCTGATCATAATAAAAACGACAAACAGGAATTATTCATGCTTCATACTGCAAAAATATCCAGGCCAGGCAGCTTGTTCCTGTTGGTTGCCTTTCCGGCATTTGCCAATCAGGCGGAAGCATTGGAAGAAACGGCCGCCAAGCTTGAGCTTATTGAAGTCACTGCCCAACGGGTTGCCAATATGCAACCCGCCAGCACTTATGCCACCAGCGTCACGCAACTTCGTTTTGACCCGCAAATAGATATCCAGGCCCGTGGTTTGCCGGAAGGCCAGGCGGATGTGAGCATCCGGGGAGGCCTGTTCGAGAACACCGGCTTCAGGCTCGGTGCGATAATGATTTTTGATCCCCAGACAGGGCACTACTCGGCGGAACTTCCGATAGACCCGGACATGCTGACCACACCTGCGCTGGTGACAGACAGCACGAACGCCATCAACGCATTCAATGCCTCGTTGGCAAGCCTGAATTACGGCTATGCCAACATTGCTTCCGGCGGTACCGCACGGATCGGTCTTGGTACCGATAATCTTCGTTTTGCCTCTGGCAGGTTCAGTAAAAGCAGACTGGTCAGCGCCGATCGTATAACCGGCCTGTCACTGGCCGCGGCAGCTTCAAGCGGGGATGGCACCCTGCCCTTCGGCGACCACGATTTCAAACGTTTCTCCGGTCACTTCCAGTTACTCGATGATAAGCAGGAAAGTAATCTCATCATTGGCTACCAGGACAAGTTTTTCGGTTGGCCCGGCGCCTATACCGGCTTTTCCTCCCTGCCCGAAACAGATCATGTCAAGCAGGGCCTGGTGGTCATGGACCATCTCCACACCGGCAATCACGGCTGGTGGCAACTGGGTGCGGCCTATCGCTGGCTGATCGATGATTATGATTTTGACCGGCGTACCATTGATGCGGGTGGTCCCGGGTCTTTTGAACACGAGACACGCAGTCTTTCCATTGGAGTCAGTGGTGCACAGTCAGCTGCGGGAACCGACTGGACTTATTCCGTCACGTTGGCGGCAGACCGCCTGGTGCGGTCAACCGACCTGACCAACGGTAACTTCAATTCTCGCACTTACCTGGGTATTGGTATCGCCCCTGCCTGGCAATGGACGCTTGGCTCGGGCGCTGAGCTTCGCGTCCGGGCCGGCATCCGGGGCGATATTTCCAACCGGGATGAAAACGCTTTGATGCCCCTCGGCAACATTAGCTGGAGCCGGCCGGTCAGTAATGGCAGCCATACATTCAGCCTCGATTTTGCACGAAGCTCCCAACTGCCTGGTTACACAGCGCTCAACTCACGGCCTGCCGGCCTGTTCGGGGGCAACCCGGATCTTGGCCGGGAGTTTGCAAATACCCTGACGCTCAGTTACGACCTCAGCTCGGGAGCCTGGCATACCCGGGCGGCATTCTTTGTTCGCCGTGATGATGACCTGGTTGACTGGACCTACCGGCAGGGTGCGCCGTTTGCCCGCCAGGCCAACCCGGTTGATGTCGATGTGAGTGGTGCCGAAATATTATTGGAATGGCGTTCCGCCAACTGGTATGTAACCGGTGGTTACACATTCCTGGATAAGGGTGCGGACTATGGTGATGCCCGGGTGGACGCCAGTTACTATGCGCTGAATTATGCCCGCCACCGCGGCACCCTGGCTTTGAGCTACCGACCGACTTCGCAACTGGAATTCCGGCTGGACAATGAATTCCGTCTGCAACAGGAAAACCCCCTGCGGACAGGCGACCGGCGGGCCTGGCTGTCAGCTTTCTCGGCCGGTTGGAAGCTGCCGACCGAAACCGATCTGCGCCTTGATGTTATCGCAGACAATCTGACAGACAGTGATTTTGAAGAGTTTCCGGGTACCCCCGCTTACGGTCGCCAACTCAGCCTGGCCTTGAGTATGGATTGGTAGAAAGCAACCGGTTTTATTCCATTTCGTGTTCGCTTGAACATCCCCCGCTATAATCCGGGGATGTATTCAAACAGCCCAAGTGCCGCACAGGAGTTCAGTCCCTTTCTGAACCAGTTGATAGCGCGCCACCCGGACTGGCTGGAAGAGCTGAGGGCTGATGACCGGCTGGAAAAGCCGTTCCCACCGAGCGCAGACCGCTTGGCAGCAGATATTGATCAATATGGGCTGAATACGGCGCTGCGGTGTTTCCGTAACCGGGAAATGATGCGCCTGATCTGGCGCGACCTGAATGGGCTCGCGCCTGTTGATGAGATCCTTGCTGACCTGAGCACGCTGGCGGATATCTGCCTGCAGTCCTCGGTCGATTACCACCAAAAAGTGCTTGAGGAAAAGCATGGCAGCCCCCGTAACGAAGAAGGTGAGGCGCAACGCATCATCGTAATCGGCCTCGGAAAACTGGGCGGCAATGAACTCAACCTGTCATCCGATATTGACATTATTTTCTGCTACCCCGATCGTGGCGCCTGTGACGGCCGCGGCAGATTGGCCAATGAACAGTTTTTTACCCGCCTGGCACGCAACATAATACGCAGTCTGTCGGACATAACCGTTGATGGGTTTTGTTTCAGGGTCGATACCCGTTTGCGACCGTTCGGAGACTCCGGCCCCCTGGTCAGCAGTTTTAATGCGCTGGAGCAGTACTACCAGCGGGAAGGCCGCGACTGGGAACGGTATGCCTTGATCAAAGCCCGGCCGGTAGCGGGTGATCTGGATTCCGGCCGGGTGCTGTTACAAATACTGAGGCCCTTTGTGTATCGCCGTTATATTGATTTTGGCGCCATCGAGGCCTTGCGCGATATGCACTCAAATGTCCGTGAAGACGCCTTGCGCAAGGATCGACTAGATGACATCAAACGCGGCCCGGGCGGAATCCGCGAGATCGAGTTCCTGGTTCAGACATTTCAATTGCTTCGGGGCGGTCGCGACAGACGTCTGCAGACAGCATCAATTTTTTCTGCCCTGGATGGTTTAGCAGAACTGGACCTGCTTTCCGTTGAAGCGATAACGCAAATTCTGGACGCCTACCGGTTCTTGCGAAAAACGGAAAACCGCATCCAGGCCTTGCACGATCAGCAAACTCACCGCGTCCCGGGTGGTGACGATGGTTTGAGGGTTGCCCGTGCAATGGGTTTCGAAAATATGCCTGACTTTAAGGCAGCCCTGCGAAACACCCGCGATACCGTACAGTCATTATTCGAAAAGAGCCTGCCCCAACCTGCCAGCCCGGCAGATGAGAAGAGCCGCTGGCACACACTTTGGCAAAGAGCGCGAAACAATCGCATGGATGAGCCTCTGGAATTCACCAGCCCCGGGCTGCTGGCAGATTTCGCCAAGCGCCTGAACAGGCTTTCGCTGAGCCAGCGTGCATCGCAACGCCTGGATCATTTCATGCCGTTATTGCTGGAGCGTATCGACGCCAGGTCCCCCGGTAATGCCGTGGTCCAACGGGTACTGGATCTTGTGTCTGCAATTTGCAGGCGCAGCGCCTACCTGTCATTGCTGGTGCAAAACCCGGATGCCAGCGAACGTATGCTTGAGTTGTTTACGGCCAGCAAACGGGTCGCCCAAGCGGTTACCCGTTATCCCGCACTGCTGGATGAATTGATTGACCCGGCATTGGGCGCCAATCCGCCGGACAAGGAAGACATCCAGGCAGGAGTCGAGCGGATTCTGGCGGGGATCACCGATACGGAATCCACCTTGCAAGAGCTGAACTACCTGAAACAGGTCATCAGCCTGCGTATTGCGGTGGCCATTCTCAAATCCACGATGTCGGCTAACCAGGCCAGCACTGCCCTCAGCCTGCTTGCCCAGGTTTTGATACAGGCCGCGCTGACGCTTTCCCTGCGGGAAATGGAATCCCGCCACGGCCGTTTGCCGGGGCCGGAGCTTGCCGTTATCGCCTACGGCAGCCTGGGCGCATGCACATTGGGATTTGACTCCGACCTGGACCTGATTTTTCTCTATCAACCCGGCAAAAACCTGTCGGATGGACGCCGGCCTATTACGACCGAGCGTTATCACACGGGTGTCGCCAGGCGCCTGCTGAGCCTGTTGTCGGCAATCACCCCGTCAGGTCGCTTGTACAGTATTGATGCCAGGTTGAGGCCCAATGGGCGCGCCGGCCTGCTGGTTTCGAGCCTGGATGCATTCAGCCGCTACCAGATGGAGGAAGCCTGGGTCTGGGAGTTACAGGCTTTGACACGCGCCCGGTTCGTCGCCGGCAATGCAGAAACCGCCGAGATCTTTACTGCGATTCGCAAACAGGTGTTGACCGCACCGCGTGACAAGGACCATATCAGGCATGAGGTTTTGTCGATGCGCGGCCGAATCCAGGCAGAACACGGCGCCGGAAATTTACTCAAATTCAGCGAAGGCGGTTTGCTGGATATCGAATTTGTGGTGCAACTGGGTTTGCTGCTCAATGCCCGGGAGTTTCCCGAGACCATAAACTCTACTGAAATGGGTTGGCAACTGAAGGGCCTGCTGGATTGTGGCTGGTTAAACCCTGACGCTTTCCAGGCACTGGATGACGCCTATGCTCAATTGAGCCGGCTCCGTCAGCAAAACGCATTGGTAGATGACAGCGCACAGGCGGGAAAATTGGCCTTTGTGAATACCGCACAGGCATTTTGTAACGAGATATTAAGGTAGAATACGCCTACCAATTTTTGTGGAGATGGATTGTGACTCATCGCACCGATGCCCAGGATGATAGCCTGGAATACGCAAACACCCAATCACGGGTCAAGGTAAGCCTGGCTGAGCTGCCGTTTTCCTGCCCCGCGCCAAACCAGAAACTCTGGAATGCACATCCGCGTGTTTTTCTGCCCATTGAGGATACCGGTGAGGCCACCTGTCCGTATTGCGGTACGCATTTCATACTGACTGACTAGTGGCCCAACATACCAGTCTTGTTGGACCACTGGCAGCACTTTTCAAGTTATGCACGTAGTACAAGCACTGGTGTCCCTCGGCATCGGCGGATCAGAACTTGTCGCCGTCGAAATTACCGAGCACCTGCGAGCAGCCGGGCACCGGGTGACCGTTCTGGCGGCTAACGGGCCATTGGAAGACCGCGTCAATGCCACCGGCGCAGAGTTTCTTGCCTGGCCGATAGGCCGAAAGCGCCTGGGCACGCTGCTTTACATCCGAAAACTGCGTAACTGGATCATGGAAAACCAACCGGATATCGTCCACGTCCATTCTCGCTTGCCCGCCTGGATCTGTTACCTGGCGCTGCGCAAAATACCCGCGGACAAAAGGCCGGCATTTATCACGTCCGTGCATGGGCAGTATTCCGTCAGTAACTACAGCGCGATCATGGCCCGCGGTGACCTGGTAATCGCCGTGTCAAATCACATCCGTGATTACACCCTGGAAAATTACCTGCCACCTGACAGCCCGCAGTTGCATACTGTTTACGGAGGAACCAGCCGCAGAGATTTTCCATATGGTTATAAACCGTCTGAAGATTGGCTACAGGCAACTTTCTCGGAATTTCCACAATTAGAAAATAAGCGGATTCTGTTGCTGCCCGGCCGTTTGTCGCGTTATAAAGGTCACGCAACTTTCATCGAATTGCTGGCGGCGCTGGTATCGGAGTATGACGATATTCACGCCGTTATCCTGGGACAGGCCAAGCCGGGGTCGAGATATATTGACGAACTCGAGGGTCTTGCGGAACGTCACGGTGTCGGGGACAGGCTGACTTTTTGCGGCACGAGGACCGACATGTGCGACTGGATGGCAGCATCATGCCTGGTATTCAATCTGTGCAGCGATCCTCCGGAAGCATTTGGAAGAACCATACCCGAAGCACTCTCAATGGGCGTGCCGGTCATCGCCTGGAATCATGGGGGTATCGCGGAAATCCTGCGTGAGATGTATCCCTTCGGGGCCGTGCAAGCGGATAATTTCGCCGCCCTTGTTCAGAGAACCGGTATATTTCTGCAACAGGCTCCGATGGTCCTGAAAAGCAATGCCCTCTCACTGGAAGCATCGATGGAGCAGACACTGAGCCTGTATCATTCTGCCCTGAAAAAGGAAGACTGATGAAATTACTGCTCAAGAGACTCCAGACAGACTGGCCATGCTGGACCGCTGTAGCTTTTTTTGCACTGTTGCCATTTAGCCGACTTTCTGAAATTCCCTTGTCAATATTTGCCCTTTCCCTGCCTTTTTTGGCTCGCTCCGCAGAGCATCGCCAACGAATCCGGCAGGTCTCTCTCATCGTCATACCAATATTCCTGTGTTTTTGGCTGCCGCTGGTGGTTTCCAGTTTAGATTCCTATCTGCCGCAAAAAAGCTGGAGCACATCAATTGCCGGTCTTCGCTACCTGGCTGCCGCACTCAGTATGGCGGTGCTGCTGCGTGCCGACTCGGCGCGCTGGCGCGTGGTTCGCTGGACTTCGTTCCTTTTGGTTTTCTGGGCGGTGGACGGGTTTGTTCAGTTAATTTTCGGCAACGACCTGTTCGGCATAGCCATGCACCCGGACCGGCTCAATGCCATGTTTATTAAAAATTACCAATTTTTTGGCCCTACCCTAGCCATGCTTTCACCTATATTGCTGGAGCATGCCCGTCGCCACTGGCCGGCCTGGGCCTGGGTGGCCGCATTCACACTGACACTGGGCGCTGTCCTGATAGCAGGGATGCGTGCCGGCTGGTTATTGATGGGCGTGGTGCTGATGGTATACATGTGGCTGATGTTCAGGCATGAAAACCGGGAACTCAAAAAGGTCTCCCTGTCCATACCGGTTTTTGTGATCACAACCATCATCAGTGCCTACCTGATTTCGCCCCTGTTCCAGGCACGGGTTGATCAGTCACTGGCGCTCCAGCAGGGTTCCCAGGCCGCAATCGATGCCGCCAGTACTTACCGTTTGCCGATTTTCAAAACCAGCCTGAAAATGTTCAGGGCGCACCCGGTGAATGGTGTAGGCGTACGAGCGTTCCCTGAAGCCTACATGGAGTACGCAGAAGAAGGAGACTTCCATATCCAGCGCTCCGGCGGCAAACGTGGCGGAATACACGCGCACAACGTGGTACTCGAGGTAATGGCGGATACCGGCACCGTGGGCCTTGTCGGAATGGTCGCGGCTTTGGTGTTGATATTTCGGCTCTGGCTGGGTATGACGCCAGCGCGGCGAAATGAGGCATTCCCTTTTGCTCTGTCGCTGGCACTGATTCTTTTCCCCCTCAATTCCCATTTCGCCCTGTACGGAACTTACATGTCTTCATTGATATGGGTTTTATTCGGGCTTTGGGTGGCCAGTATTGATACCGGCCCGGGCAACGAAACCCGGGAAGAATAATGCGCTTTTTGTATTCTCTACTGGTCATCCTCGGGACACCTTTCGTACTGTTGTATTTTGCCTTCCGCGGGCTTCGCGACCGTGCCTATCTTGGCCGCTGGCACGAGCGGCTCGGGTTTATCCAAAACCGCGATAACCATGGGGGCTTATTGGTGCATGCAGCCTCCGTTGGTGAGGTCAATGCCGCCAGACCGTTGGTAAATGCCCTGCTTAAAACACACCCTGACCTGCCGGTGACAGTTACCACGCTGACACCTACCGGTTCGGCACGGGTGAAAAGCGAGTTTGGTGAAAAAGTATTTCATACTTACATTCCACTTGACCTGCCATGGGCGGTATCGCGGTTTATTAAACGCCTTGAACCAAGCCTGATCATCGTCATCGAAACCGAGATTTGGCCAAACCTATACTTGTGCGCACACAAGCGGAGCATACCGCTGTTGATGGCCAATGCACGTCTTTCCGAACGCTCGGTAAATCGATTCAATATATTTTCCGGGTTCATGAACAAAACGTTGCAAACAGTACATTGGGTCGGGGCACAGAGTACCGGTGATGCTGAGCGCCTGATCAAAAGCGGCACAAACACCTACAACACCACTGTTACTGGCAATCTCAAGTTTGACCTGGATGTTCCGGCCAGCCTCGAGGAAACAGCAATCGCCCTGCGCTCACGCTGGAACCCGCAGCGGCCGGTGCTTGTTGCCGGCAGCACACACGAAGCCGACGAAGTTGTCGTGCTTCCTGCATTTGTTGAAATACTGAAAACCCTGCCAAACGCGCTGTTGATACTGGTGCCCCGTCACCCGGAACGTTTCGGCCGTTCGATACAGGCAGCAGAAACCGCAGGCCTGGTAACGGAATTGCGAAGCCAGGGTGAGGTCTGCTCCGAACAGGCACAGTGTTTTGTCATCGACTCCATCGGCGAACTGATGACCTATTACGCCTGCGCGGATGTGGCTTTTGTTGGCGGCAGCATGGGTGACCAGGGCGGCCACAACGCCCTCGAACCAGCGGCGCTCGGTAAGCCTGTGCTGTTGGGACCTAATATGGAAAACGCCAGGGAAATAGCTACCCAATTAGTTGAATGCAACGCTGCCATGCGGGTTAGTGATCAAGATGAATTCAAGCGGGCTGCTGAACGGATATTGACCGATGGGGTTTTGCGGGACCGGATGGGACAGGCCGGGCGCTCTTTGGTTGAATCTAACAAGGGGGCTTTGGGTTTAACCTTAGAGGCCGTTGAAAAATTGCTGTGACTTGATGTTATGGGGGTGCTGAGCCGGGTACGGCGACAAACACTAAACACCACAGAACATTTACTGCGAACAAAAAAATCCCCGCTATTGCAGGGATCTTTTCAGTCCAATTATTTGAGCAGCAATCTGTTATTTCAGAATCGCATTCACCTTGTGCAAGTCTTCTTCCGCCAACACGCCTGCGGCTGCTTTCAAGCGCAAGTGGTCTACGATATAGGTGTGGCGTGCCAGTGAGTTGTCACGTTGCGCCTGGAAATAGCGCTGCTGGGCAATCAGTACATCCACGATGGTGCGGGTACCGACTTCAAAACCCGCCTGGGTTGCCTCCAGTGCGCTTTCTGCCGAGATCATCGCCTGTCCAAAAGCGCCAACCTGCTCGATACCGGCGATCACCGCACGGTAGGCATTGTTGGTCGATCTTACAACCGCCTTTTGCCTCTCGTCCAGATCCTCGTTGACCGCATTGAGTAAATGACGGGCCTGCCGCGTCCTGGAGGAAACCACGCCGCCCTGGTAAAGCGGAACCGACAGTCTGAGGCCTATTCGTGTGTCGTCATTGGTCAGGTCGGTGGTGATAGACTCCTCGGGAGTCGGCCGGAAAATAAACTCATTGTTGGTGAAACTGCTATAACTTCCCACCAGGTCCAGCGTGGGAAAATGGCCTGCACGTTGCAGCTTGACTGTTGAATCCGCAATTTCGACCGACATCCGCGCGGCAATGACTGCCGGGTTGTACTGCATCGCTATATCGACCCATTCATCCTGGTTGTCCGGCAATGGCCTGACCAGTGGTAACTCTTCCTGGAGCGGATCAATATCATCGAAATACTGCCCGGTCAGCTCATAAAGCGCCTCTTTTGTATCGGCAAGGTTGTTCCTGGAGACGATGGCGCGGGCACGAGCATTATCATAGCTGGCGCGGGCCTCGTGAACATCGGTCACCGCAGTCAGACCTACTTCAAAACGCTGTTCTGCCTGTTCAAATTGTCTTTGCAGCGCCTTCTCTTCGGCCTCCGCAAAAATCACACCGTCCTGGGCGGTCAATACGCTGAAATATCCGCCGGCAACCCTCACAAGGAAATCCTGGTAGGCGATGTCATAGACCGCATCGGCCTGGCTGACCTGGCCGCGTGCAATATCCAGGTTTTCGTAATTGCTTTGTGCGTAAAGTGACTGGCGCAAATCCAGCCCGTAGGATTCGGTATCAATATCACTTTTAGACACAAAACTTGTAATCGTCGTTTTGCTGTCACCTCTGTCCATGGAGGCTGAGCCACTGAGTGTCGGTAACAGGTTTGACCAGGCCTGGCGCTTGTTTTCACCCGTGGCTTCTTTACGATACGCCGCTGCTTGCAATCTCGGATCATTCTTGACCGCCAGGTCATGAACACCGACCAGGTCAACTGCGAATGCCGGTGACGCGACGAATAATGCGACAGCCATCAAAAGCTTTTGATTCTTCGTATCAAACTGCATAGCGAACTCCTACTGTCCCTTAAAATTCAAATTCGGGTGCTTTTTCTGCATTGATCAACCTTGCCAGGTCAGTTTCGAACAAACTTTCTTCCCGCCACTCGGTTGCATTAAGTTTTGTTAACAACTTTGCTTCCATTGCTGGAGATTCACCACAAATAACAAACATGCGGCCACCGGGATTGACCCAGCCACGAAAATGATCCGGTACATCCGGCACGGAACCCGTCACAACGACGACATCGTGTGCCTGTTCGGGTTGCCATCCGGTCATTACGTCTCCCGTTTCGAGCTCGACATTATTGATGCCCTTTTCTTTCAACCGGGCGGCAGCTTCTTTTGTAAACTGTTCATGAATGTCAACGGTGACAACGCTTTCAGCCATCTGCGCCAGGCAGGCCGTAATAAAACCACTGCCTGTTCCAATCTCCAGCACAGTTTCATCTGCTTTCAGTTCCAATGCCTGCAACAGGCGACCCTCAACAACCGGCTTCATCATCGTCTGCTCGTAATCCAGCGGAATGGCCATGTCCGTGAACGCCATCTTCCGGTACCTGACCGGAACAAAGTCCTCACGATGGGTTGTTTCCAGTAACTCCAGGACACGCGGATCAAGTACCTCCCAGGGTCTGACCTGCTGTGCCACCATGTTGGAACGGGCTTGATCGAAATTCATACTCATCCTTTGCTACTCCCACCAGCGTTTGTTCTTATGCACGACAAACAAATTAACAAATTTAAGGCTTATCCCGGTGAGGCAAGGCACAGACTGCCGGTTTTTAGGGCTCTGCTTTAAGTGCCATTAGTCACAACGGGAAGTATTTAAACAATTTACACTCGGATAATATTGACGCTTAGAGGGTAAATTAGGTTTCCGTTTACATAACAGGCTATTATCTCATAAGTGGCCACATAAGCTTGATTAAAGGTTAAATATTTGTGTTTTTCTGTGAAATATATTCCCGTGAAATCCGGTCATGAGCAATGATACCGACAAAACTGCTCGTTTCAATGAGCTTGCAGAAGCTTATTCAACGGACCTATACCGCTATGCCATGTGGATATGCGGTAATGACGCCCTGGCAAAAGACCTGGTGCAGGAAACCTTTTTGAGGGCCTGGCGTTCATTGGACAGTTTGAAGGACACCGGCGCGGCCAAGAGTTGGCTGATTACGATCGTGCGACGGGAGTTTGCCCGAACCTTTGAACGTAAGGTACCCAAGTTTACCGACGTGGATAAGGTCGTGGTCGTGGATGATGACGTATTGGAACCTGATGAACGAACGGAGCGCGAATTGTTACGCAATGGAATTTTAAGGTTGGATCAGAAATACCGGAATCCCTTGTTGTTGCAGGTCGTGTTTGGACACAGTTGTGAGGAAATTGCCGAACAACTTGGAATCAGCAAAAGCGCTGTCATGACCCAGTTGTTCCGTGCACGGGAAAAATTGGTCAGGCAATTGCAAAAGGATGGAGTAACGGGCAATGTCCATGAACTTTTCTGAGTTCAAAAAACTTATTGGTGCAGACCCCTGGAACCGGGATCCCGAGACCTTGCGTGCCCGAATTTCATCACCGGAGTTCGAGGCCGCTGCGCAAGAGGCAGAGGTTTTTGAACGAAAACTCCAATCCGCCTTGAATATCGAGCCCCCTGCTGAACTGCTCGGGGATATCAAGGCAATTTCCCTGCACCCCTCTCCCAGGCGGAACTGGGTGCCGCTGGCCCTGGCTGCCACCCTGGTCATCGCAATTGGGGCGGCCGGTATTGCCTGGAAGCAATCCCGGTCGTGGAGCAGCATTGAAGAATACCTTGCGGAGCACTATTCGCATGATGGCCATGACCTGGTGACTGCGATGACGGATCCCGCGGCCGAACATGAAATTCAGGCAATCATGGCTAGCCTGGGTGCCAAAGCGGGTGAACAGTTATCCGGTAGTATTAAGGTCATCAAGTTCTGCCCGACACCCGATGGCCGTGGCGCTCACATGGTCGTCAATACCGACCAGGGGCCAATGACAATTATTTTCATGCCAAAAACCCTCGTTACCGATGGGGAAATGGTCAATTTTGACCAGATGCACGCTTTGTTGGTGGGTCTTGAACACGGCTCCGCGGCGATTATCGGAGAACAGTCTCAATCTGTTGAAAAGCTGGAAATTATTGTCAGGGACTCTCTTAAAACCGGTCTTGTGGGCGCCTGATCATAAACGACCATTTGTGGCTTGCCGCAAAGCCTGTAAAAAAATCACTTCCGGCACATGATTTCGCTTCAAAATCTGTTATCTTCTCACTATGAAAAGGAAACTCCTGATTGCCATTCCTGTTGCGTTGATCATCATCTGCGGCGCCCTGATGTTCTGGTACAACGACGAGCCGGCGACGTTCGATCCGATAGAAAAGGCCAGGCTACATGCCGAGGCACATAATCACGCCAGTGTAACCGGCACAGCCACCACCGCTGCATTGATTGAAGTACTCGATATTTTGCTCACAAAGCGCGGTGGGTATCAATCCAATGACATCTTGCCACCCTGGGTGTTTCTCGACAACGTCTCCGCCTGGGAATTCGGTGTACTGACCCAGGCCCGCGACCTGGCCCGTATCATGCGCAATGATTTCAGCCGTTCGCAAACACAATCAAAGGAAGACCCTGATCTGGCTCTGGCGGAACCGCTGTTGCACTACTCAAATGACCGCTGGTTTCCCCCGGATACCGAAGGCCGTTACAAGAACGGGATGAAAGCGCTTGAGTCATACCTGACCCGCCTGGGGGACCCGAACCAGCCGGACGCACAGTTTTATGCGCGGGCAGATAACCTTACCGACTGGTTTGGATTGGTTGAAAAGCGCATCGGTTCATTATCCCAGCGCCTGTCAGCCAGCATCGGAAGGGAGCGGCTGAACACGGACCTGGCTGGCGACTCTGCGGCAACACAGTCCACTGCAGCACCGGGTGAAGTAGAGGTAAAGACCCCGTGGACACAGATCGACAATGTTTTTTATGAAACCCGTGGCACCACCTGGGCACTGATTCATTTTCTGAAAGCGATGGAAGTGGATTTTTACGAAGTCTTGCGCAAGAAGAATGCGCTGGTCAGTTTCCGCCAGATTATCCGCGAACTGGAGTCAACTCAGGAGCCCCTGCACGCACCGATGGTGTTGAATGGTGACCAGTTTGGCGCCTTTGCCAACCACTCACTGGTTATGGCCAACTACATTTCCAGGGCAAACGCCGCGATAATGGATCTGCGTTACCTGTTGCAGCAAGGCTAGTTTTGGGTAGCGAACACGGTGTAACGGGTTCGATCTATTCGATACACTGCAGCAGTGAAGCCTGAGATTGTTCAACGTCCCCTATCATATGTGCAGCGGCTCGAAAGCCGCTGCGCCAGCCAGATCAGCCTGGTTGTCATACATTGTACCGAGTTGCCGGACATGGCCATGGCGCGGCAATGGGGCGAAAAAGTGCTTCACGCGGGCAGCCAGACAGGCAACTGCGGACATTATTACATCGATCGTGATGGCAGCATCGAAGAATGGGTGCCACCGACGCGTATCGCCCACCACGTAAGGGGCTTCAATACGCACAGCATCGGTATAGAGCTGGTCAACATAGGCCGCTACCCGGACTGGTTCAGGTCTGGTCAACAGTTGATGACCGAAGACTACCCTGCTGAGCAAATCCGTGCCCTGGCACACCTGTTGGAACACCTTCGGGAATCACTGCCGAGTCTGCATAAAATTGCGGGGCATGAAGACCTTGATACGGGTATGCTGCCAGCAGAGGACAATCCTGAAGTCAGGATCAGACGCAAGATTGATCCGGGCCCCCGTTTTCCATGGTCTGCAATCATGGATAATACGAAGCTAAAACGTTTGACCGAAAAAGAAATATGAAAATTAAGAAAATCTGTGTGTATTGCGGATCCAGCCCGGGCAGGAACCCTGCCTACACCGAGGCCGCAAGGGTTCTTGCGAAAGAGCTGTGTAACCGGGATATCGGTGTTGTATTTGGTGGTGGCGCAGTGGGTGTCATGGGTGTAGTCGCGGATGCAGTGCTTGAAGCGGGTGGCGAGGTAGTTGGCGTTATTCCCAAGGCGCTTGCAGTTAAAGAACTGGCCCACTATGGCCTTACCGAGTTGCACGTGGTCGCCTCCATGCATGAACGCAAAGCCATGATGGCCGAACTGGCCGATGGATTTATCGCCCTTCCGGGTGGTTGGGGAACCTTGGAGGAGATTTTCGAAATGCTTACCTGGGCGCAACTTGGTTTTCATGAGAAACCCTGTGGCATACTAAATGTTGAGGGTTATTTCGATGGTTTGATCGGTTTTCTTGAAAACGCTTTTGATCAGGAGTTTGTCAATCCGCTGTATCGGCCACTGTTGATGAAAGCCGATGATCCGGTAGCGTTGCTCGATCAGTTTGCCACTTACCAGGCACCCAAGGTGCGTAAGTGGATGGGTGAAGACGAGCTTTAACGGAGGTTCGAATGAAGAATGTATTGTTTGTAATCCTGGCATTGACTCTATGCGGGCCGGCAGTGGCCGATGAATCCCGTGACGCAAAACAGGCTCAACTTGATGGTGCCTGTGAGGTTGCCCGGCAGAAAAAGCTGATACCGCTACGGAAACGATTTGTTGAGGAGTGTGTTGCCAACAAGGAGTTGCCAAACCGGGAGGAATGTGAGCGATTCTATTCGGATTACGGAAACCGCATGGGAGGGCGGGCACCGTTGTATTACGATTTACCCGAATGCGAAGCCGCCTTTGATTACCGGCAAAGCCAGCGCAGCCGGAATTGAAGCTTTTCCGGCCGCCAGCGAAACGCTGATCAGCGATAACAATTGCCACCGGGCATGACGAAAAATGTACCCGTAATACTGAGTTATGCTTTCAGACCGTTTTTCCTGCTGAATGGCCTTTTTGCCGTGTTGATCGTATTCGCTTGGGTCGCGTCACTGCATGGTATTATCCCCCTGTTATTAACACCCTTATGGCACAGCCATGAAATGCTGATCGGATTCGCGATGGCTGCGGTTGCCGGTTTCAGTCTTACCGCTGTTGCAAACTGGACCGGTCGTCCGGCCCTGAAAGGAACACCCCTTGCGCTGCTGCTGGCAAGCTGGTTGGTTGGCAGGATGGCCATGTTGTTGTCGGGGTGGATACCACCCAGCCTGGTGCTATTACTCGACTGCCTGTTTCCGGTCCTGCTTTGTGTTTTGCTGGGGCGTGAAATTATCGGTGGACGCAGCCGGCGTAACTACCCGCTGATCCTGATTATTGCAATCGTGGCCATGCTTAATATTCTCTACCACCTCGGCAATCAGCAGCTGATTGAAGGCGGTGAGCGTCTTTACATTTATCTTTTAATTCATACGATCCTTTTGCTGGTCACCATTATTGCCGGCCGCATCGTACCCGGTTTTACCGGTAACTGGTTAAGAAAGCAGGGTATTGACCGCCTGCCGGTGGATAGCGATTGGGTCAACCGCCTGGCTCTGTTGATGACCATCGTGGTCGGTATTGTCGCCAGTTTTATGCCGGTACACCCGTTGACCGCTGTTCTGGCCATGGTAGCTGCGCTGATACATGGTTTCAGACTAAGCCGCTGGAAAGCGTTTTCCACATTATCCAACCCGTTGTTGTTTGTCCTGCATGCCGCTTATGCCTGGATTCCCGTCGGATACTTATTGTTGGCCGGTACAGGATTCGGATGGCTTGTTTCACCGACAGCCTCGATGCACGCCCTGACCATGGGCGCAATCGGCAGTATTATTCTGGCGGTCACCACGCGGGTCGCCCTCGGCCATACCGGCAGACCGTTGCACGCCGCCAGGGCCACCGTGACGGCATACTGGGTTTTGATGCTGGCCGGCCTGGTGCGTGTGCTGGGTCCGTTAACCGGTAAAAATTATGTGTTGATGATCGATCTTTCAGCGCTGGGCTGGATGGCTGCGTTCGCAATATTTACATGGGTGTACTGGCCGATACTGACCGGGCCCAGGGTAGATCA
This sequence comes from uncultured Lysobacterales bacterium, assembly GCA_937927755.1. GTDB lineage: Bacteria > Pseudomonadota > Gammaproteobacteria > Xanthomonadales > SZUA-36 > SZUA-36. The sequence goes on along the minus strand of CALBDB010000024.1, from coordinate 19,061 downwards.
TTGAGACATCCGTGGTTGTCCGGTCTCCCTCTTGTCTTTTTCTATACGTCCAACTGTTCCCCGGCGACTATAATGCCGTTTTCATCGGCATACAGATACTGACCGGGTACAAAATCAACGCCCGCGAAACGTACCGGAATATTGAGTTGACCCTCGTTGCGTTTTTTTGATTTCAGCGGGTAGCAATTAAGGGCGCTGACGCCGATATCTATGCTTTTCAGGAACTCCACATCACGTACACAACCATTGATAAGCAAGCCTTCCCAGCCATTTTTCTCTGCCATTGCGCCAAGGATGTCTCCGAGCAGCGCACACCTGATGGAACCGCCGCCATCCACCACCATAACCTTGCCGGCACCCTCTGTGGCCAGTGTTTCCTTGACCAGTGAGTTATCTTCAAAACACTTGATGGTGATAATTTCACCACGGAATTTCAGGCGACCACCATAGGATCTGAATACGGGTTCGAGCACCTGTATTTGCGAAAGATATTCATCGCAGATGTCGGGTACGGTGAAATTCATGCTTGTTCTCCTGTCTACACACTGATCAGCAAGGCTGCCCTGACCGGCGCCGGGTGTCCCTCTACTGTTCTAGATTGGTTTTGTGCATCGAGACTCTCGCGCAAGGACTCGAAAGTCATCCAGTTGGTACTGCGCTGTTCATCACAAGTGGTTTTGCTGACATCCAGCACCCGGGCCCCGATTAAACCAGCCTGTCCAAGCCAGTCATGCAGGACGGCCAGTGTCGGAACCGCGTGAACATTGCGCATGCGGGCATACCTGCCATCCGGTTTCAGAATATTATCACCATCTCCTTCCAGTACCAGTGTTTCCAGAACGATTTGTCCACCAGACCCTGCCAGGTTTTTCAACTGCTCGAGATGCTCAACGGCTTGTCGCCGGTGGTACAGGACACCCATTGAAAACACGGTATCAAAGTGACCGGTATCCGGTGGAAGGTCTTCAATAGCCAGTGGCAATACGAAGTTGTGCAAACCGGGACATAGTTTATGCATGGCAAGCCACTGCATCACAAAGACCAGGGTCGGGTCAATTCCCACGACAAGACCGGCACCGGCAGCCAGCATACGTAAACCGAAATAACCGTTGCCGCTGCCAATATCCAGGACCTTTTTTCCTTGCAGATCAAGATGCGAAACGAGTCGATTCCACTTCCAGTCTGAGCGCCATTCGGTATCAATCATGACACCGGCCAGCTCCAGCGGTCCTTTTCGCCAGGGGTGCAATTTCATTAGTGACAAACGAATATTATCCGGTTCATCGGTTGCACGGCCCAACAGCGGGGCATCGCGGTCAAGATCGCACAACCCATCTCCTTCGGGCAGTTCATCTATGGCAGTCAGCCAGCCCGGCAGGTCTCCGTGGGGATGATTTTCAAGCCGTCGCCAGGCCTGTTCGGCCAACCCAGGCCAGCCCTCCAGGCCCAGTTGCAAATAAGGATTCTTCACTTGAAGGCTATGTAGCTGGCGAAGCTGAAACACTGGAACCAGCGGCGCGGTCTGCTTAATCCGGCCTTGTAAAAACGCTCGAAATGCGCAGCCTCGGTTTCGGGACGCAATACGTCTTCCAGTGCATTGCGTTTTTGCGCAATTTCGAGGTCGGAATAACCCTGCGTACGCTTGAAATCGTGGTGCCATAACGTCTGGTCAGTCTGCTCCCGTTCGTTCTCAAAGCAGATTTTTTCGGAAACAATCAGAACCCCACCCTGGCACATACCCGCCGCAACCCGGTCAATCAGTTCCTGGCGCTGCTCCCGGTCAAGAAACTGCAGGGTAAAGTTGAGCACCACGACGGAGGCATTATTGATCACTGTATCCACCATATTTTCCAGGCGAACTTCAATCGGCACCCCACCGGTATGGTTTTGAACAACCCCGGTAAAACGCTTGACCATGGCCTCGGAGTTATCGATGGCGGAGATTTTTACCCCTTCAGCACTGACTGCAAGGCTCATGGCCAAGCTGGCCGCCCCCAGCGAGCAACCCAGATCGTAAATATTTGAATCGGGCTGTGCATAACGTCTTGCCAGCATACCGATCATCGGCACCACCAACTCGTAACCGGGCACCGAGCGGGCAATCATATCCGGAAATACCCGAACCACTTCTTTGTCAAAACGAAAACCCGAGGTGAGCGCCCTGCTCTTTGCAAAGAGATTGTCGTGGTCTCCGGTCATATTTCTGACTGCTTCTGAACGGGTTTCAATGACTTCTGGCGCATGGGTTTCGACAACGGTCCTGCTATTCTTTCAACTCGGAGAAAATGGTTATTAATTATAAATACTTTATTCCCGGTTTAATTTTTTTTAAAAGGGTCTGACATGATTGAAAACACTCTAATCTGGGCTGTCATCGTAGCATTTCTTGCAGTTGTATTTGTCCGCAAGTCCGTCATCATCGTCCGCCAGGGGTATGAGTACACCGTGGAGCGTTTTGGTAAATACAGCACCACGTTTCGTCCCGGTTTCCACATGATGATTCCTTTTATTAACCGGGTCGGACAACGCGTTAACATGATGGAGCGAGTATTGGATGTCCCATCGCAAGAAGTCATATCCAAGGACAACGCTGTGCTGACAGTTGACGGTGTTGTGTTTTTCCAGGTTCTGGATGCCGCCAAGGCTGCCTACGAGGTTTACCGTCTCGAACACGCCGTTCTGAACCTGACGATGACCAATATCCGTACTGTTCTTGGCTCCATGGACCTGGACGACGCCTTATCCAAACGCGATATGATCAATGCTCAACTTCTGAATGTGGTCGATGAGGCCACCACGCCATGGGGGCTCAAGGTAACGCGTATCGAGATCAAGGACATTTCCCCGCCGATGGACCTGGTCAACGCCATGGCCCGGCAAATGAAAGCCGAGCGTGAAAAACGTGCAAATATTCTCGAAGCCGAAGGTTTCCGGCAAGCGGAAATTTTAAAAGCCGAAGGCGAGAAACAGGCGATAGTGCTGGATGCTGAAGGCCGCAAAGAAGCGGCATTCAGGGATTCCGAGGCCCGTGAACGCCTGGCTGAAGCCGAGGCCCGTGCCACCACGGTGGTGTCCGAAGCAATCGCTGCAGGTGATCTGCAGGCAATCAATTACTTTGTTGCCCAGAAATATGTAGAAGCCCTGGCAGATTTTGCCAACAGCCCGAACCAGAAAACACTGCTGCTGCCAATGGAAACCACTGGTATTCTCGGCAGCCTGGCCGGTATAACCGAGATTGCCAAGGCAGCGCTGACAGACAAAGCAACCGTGAGTACCTGATCATGATGTCCTGGCTTGAACACATTGTATTCTGGCATTGGTGGATATTTGCCGGTTTGTTGCTGATTCTTGAGTTGACTGCGCCTGCCTTTTTCTTTCTTTGGCTGGGTATAGCCGCAGCAGCCGTTGGTCTGATCCTGCTGGTATTTCCCTCAATTCCGATCGAAACCCAGTTGGTGTTGTTTGGTATTGCTTCCATCGTGGCTGTTGTTGCCTGGCGGAAATACCGCGAATCCCGGCCATTGACGACCGATCAACCCAACCTTAACCGGCGCGGACAACAGTATGTCGGACGGGTTTTCACGCTCAGCGAGCCAATTACCAACGGTGTCGGCAAAGTTACCGTGGATGATTCCACCTGGAAGGTCAAGGGTCCGGATTTACCTGCCAATACGCACATCAGGGTAATCGGCGTGGATGGTGTTGTTTTTACGGTGGAGTCGGCGGAGTAACACTTAGTAGGATTTCAACATAGAGTCTACAATCCGAAATTGCGGAGATGGGAACATTCGCACCGCTCCTACATTCGCGTCAGCTCCACAAACCTCTTCAATACGCTTTTTGCTTCTTCTGTTTCAGTAATCTTGCACTGCAAGGACTCCGGATCCAGGCCCTCTTCAAGCAAGGCTTCTGTCCTGTACCGGATATAGCCCGACATAACGGGAGCAGAAAACTCTGGATGAAATTGTATTCCCCAGGCCCTTTCTGTGAATCGAACCGAAAAATTTTCATCCAGCGGACTCGTCGCTAGACGTGTGGCGCCCACGGGTGGTTTTAATATCACCTCCGAGTGTGAAGTCTGCACATCAAATTTAGCCGGCAATTGACCGAACAGCCGGTCGGTTCTTTCGGATTCAATCAAACTCGCCGGTACCGTGCCTATCTGCCGGCCATTTGGGTTCGGTCCAACCAGGCCGCCCAGCGCGTGGGCAAGTAGTTGGTGCCCATAGCAGATGCCCAGCACAGGTATATCGTTGCTCACCACCCGTTTCAGCCAGCAGGCAGTGCGCTCGCTCCAATCTTCCTTCGCTGAAACCATGGACGGTGACCCCGTGACCAGGACGCCGGACAGGTACCCTGCATCGGGTAACGGCTCATGTCTGAAAACGTCTACCCGGAGGAGGTCTGTAACCTCCATTCCTGCCTCAAACCAGTCTTCAAAGTCCCCATAGGCTAATTTGATCTGTGGGATGGTGCTGCCGGTTTTAATCAATGCAATTGGTTTCAATGCTTTTTGTCCATTGATCTTCTGTCTTACGCCCCTCTTGGCTATACTAGGCGTTTGTTTGTTCAGGCCACGATGCCTGATTTCGATTACGGGATTTTCATGACTTTTCAAGATTTTATCAACTGCCTGCAAAGCTATTGGGCAGACCAGGGGTGCGTGCTGGTTCAACCGCTCGATATGGAAGTGGGTGCCGGTACCTTTCACCCCGCAACTTTTTTGCGCTCCATTGGCCCCGAGCCATGGAACGCCGCTTACGTTCAACCAAGCAGACGGCCTACGGATGGACGTTATGGTGAAAACCCTAACCGGTTGCAACACTATTACCAGTACCAGGTCGTCATGAAACCGGCGCCGGAGAATATCCAGGAACTGTACCTTGGTTCACTCAAGGCTATTGGAATTGACCCGGCCGTGCACGATATCCGCTTTGTTGAGGATAACTGGGAGTCCCCAACACTGGGTGCCTGGGGTCTGGGTTGGGAGGTTTGGCTAAATGGTATGGAGGTTACCCAGTTTACCTATTTCCAGCAGGCCGGCGGCCTGGAGTGCAGACCTGTTCTGGGTGAAATTACCTATGGTCTTGAGCGCCTGGCCATGTATTTGCAGAACGTGGACAGTATTTTTGACCTGGTCTGGACTGATATTGGTGGCCGGAAAGTCACCTATGGCGAGGTGTTTCATCAAAATGAAGTGGAGCAGTCTACCTACAATTTTGAACACGCAGATACAGGGTCGCTTTTTGCCTGGTTTGACACCTGTGAATCGGAGGCAGGAAAACTGGTTGAATTGAATTTGCCTTTACCCGCATATGAGCAGGTGCTGAAAGCCTCCCACACTTTTAACCTGCTGGACGCCCGCCGTGCGATTTCGGTAACCGAGAGACAGCGGTTTATCCTGCGGGTCAGAAATTTGGCGCGACTTGTCGCAGAATCTTATTTTGCCCGCAGAGAGTCCCTGGGTTTTCCGGGATTGACGAAGAGTCCTGGTGAATAACATGGATAATACAAACATTCCCGGAAAAATGACCGGTTCTGCTGACCTGTTGATCGAATTGGGCTGTGAAGAACTTCCGCCAAAGTCATTACCAATACTGGCGCAAACATTGCTTGATGCATTTACAGACCAGTTGAGCAGGTCCGAACTGGCGTTTGATGCTGCAAAAAGCCGCTCATTTTACACACCGAGGCGATTGGCCCTTCTGATTTCAAATGTCGCAGACAGACAACCGAACCAGGTGCTTGAGCGTAAAGGGCCAGCCGTTGCCGCTGCCTATGATGCAGAAAACAAACCAACACCCGCTGCACTTGGTTTCGCCAAATCGGTTGAAAAAAATATTGATGAGCTTGAAACCCTGAAGACGGATAAGGGTGAATGGCTTTACTGCAAGATAGAAAAAAACGGCCAGGAACTTGAGAAGCTGCTTTTCCCGATGCTCGAAAAGGCGCTCGCAACCCTGCCCGTGGCAAAACCCATGCGTTGGGCCTCGAATGAATTCAGTTTTATACGTCCGGTGCACTGGCTGGTGGCCATGCATGGCTCAAAAGTTATAAACGGCAGTATGTTTGGACTTGATGCAAACAAATTTACACGCGGCCACAGGATTCATAGCCCGGGGCCGCATGAGATTGGCGCAGCAAATGAATATGAGCGGGTTCTTGAGTCAGCAAGCGTTATCGCTGACCAGAACAAGCGCCGCGAAACGATAAAACAGCAGGCCGTTGAATTGGCACGGTCTGCAGGTGGAACCGCTGTAATCAAAGCCGATTTACTTGAAGAGGTTACCTGCCTCGTTGAATGGCCCCGTTCAATTTGTGGAAGTTTCGACGAGGAGTTTCTCGAAGTCCCGGCAGAAGCACTAATCGCCAGCATGCAGGATCATCAGAAATTTTTCCCGCTTGTTAACAGCAAGGATGGCTCCTTGTTGGCATTATTCATCGCGGTTGCCAATCTTGACAGCCTGGACTTCGACGCCGTGCGTGCAGGCTTTGAACGGGTAATCAGACCGAGGCTGGCGGACGCCCGTTTTTTCTGGGATCAGGATAACAAATCTTCGATTGCCAGTTGGTCGCCACAACTGGATACCATTGTTTTTCAGAAGAAATTGGGTACTGTTCGCGACAAATCGGAACGTATTTCCGTTATTTCGAAGCATTTAGCAGAAGATACAAACAATGATGTTTCTATGGCCGGTCGCGCTGCAATGCTTTGTAAGTGTGACCTTGTCAGCCTGATGGTCGGTGAATTTCCCGAGTTACAGGGTGTCATGGGGCGCTATTATGCGGAACAAGGTGGTGAACCTGAAGCTGTGTGCCTGGCGATTGGTGATCATTACCTGCCGGCTTTTTCCGGTGACCAGCTTCCTTCAAATTCCATTGGAAAAATCGTTTCCCTTTCGGATCGACTCGACACTTTGACCGGAATTTTCGCCACCGGGCAAAAACCTTCAGGAAACAAAGATCCTTTTGCATTGCGTCGGGCGGCTCTGGGCCTTATCCGTATTCTGCTGGATGGGGAATTGAATATCGAGTTGGATCGAGCCCTGGCTGTCGCTGCACTTGCTGTGCAAGAACAACAGCCCGTCTCTCCCGCTGTTTTGCTTGAGTTGCGACAGTTCATTCTTGAACGGCTTAGGAACTATTTACGTGAGCAGGGCTATGACACCGGCCTGGTAAACGCGGTTCTTGACGCACCCCTAAACACCCTTCCAGACCTCATGGCCAGGCTCGATGCATTGCGCCAGTTCATGGGTCATGAAGATGCCGCCAAATTGGTCGCTGCCAACAAGAGAATTGGTAATATTTTACGTAAATCCGGTATTGATACAGAAAACACAATACGAGAAGATATATTGGTTATCGATGAAGAACTTCTTCTTTTCAAAGAAATTAACGACATTTCAAGTGAGCTAAGCAATCTCTATGAAAATGCCAATTATCCCGCTGCACTGACAATACTTGCTGGTCTGTCAACCAGTATCGAAGCTTTTTTTGATAAGGTGATGGTAATGGATGAAGACCCGAATGTGAGAAACAACCGTTTAAGTCTGCTGGCCTCACTGAAAGGTTTGTTTGATCGGGTCGCCAACCTCGCTCTGATTGGATAATAAATAAACGGCCCGGTTAAACGTACCGGACCGTTTAAGCTGACACTGGAATTAAATATCCAGGTTAGTTACCTGCAAGGCATTTTTTTCGATAAAGTCGCGTCTCGGCTCAACTTCATCACCCATTAGCGTGGTGAATATTTCATCTGCCGCAACTGCGTCCTCGATAGTGACTTTGAGCAACCTGCGAGTCTCGGGGTTCACTGTCGTGTCCCAGAGCTGTTCCGGATTCATTTCACCCAAACCTTTAAAGCGCTGGAACGTGCGCCCTTTGCGGCTTTCACCCATCAACCAGTCGTGAGCCTGGACGAAATTGTCGATAGCCTGTTTGGCATTGCCCCGATGTACGGTTGCACCTGGCTGAATCATGTTGTACAGGGTTTTGGCCAGTTTTCCGTTCAGCTTGTATTCCGGTGAGCGGAAAAAATCCTTCCGCAATGACGTGGTTTCAACCACCCCATAAGTAGTCTTGCTCAGGAGCAGTTCCAGGCCATCTTCACCCTCTTCCGCGCGCAAGCCATAGCTAACACTGGGAGGGGTATTGCTATTCATGCTTTCAAGAATTTCTTCACACCACTGTTGCGCTTCCTGAACGCTCCAGTCCATTAAAAACTCTTTTTTATCAATAAGTTGATCTAAAAACAACGGGTCGTATCGGTTAGCCAGACGGAGGTTGGCAATCTTTACAGCCATATAATCACGCAGCAATCCTTCCAGCCCCGGTCCGGACAAGGGTGGCGCATCGGGATCGAATACCAGGGAAGCATTATCCATTGCACGCGCCAGCATGTAATCATTCATTTCGGCGTCATCTTTCAGGTAATGTTCCTGTTTACCCTGCTTGACTTTATAAAGTGGCGGCTGGCCAATGTAAATATGCCCGCGTTCGATCAATTCCGGCATCTGGCGGTAGAAGAACGTCAAAAGCAATGTGCGGATATGTGATCCATCGACATCGGCATCCGTCATAATGATGATGGTATGGTATCTCAATTTTTCTATATCAAATTCGTCCCTGCCAATACCACAACCCAATGCCGTTATCAGCGTTCCGACTTCTGCAGATGATAGCATTTTGTCAAAACGTGCCTTTTCTACATTAAGGATTTTCCCTTTAAGTGGCAGAATTGCCTGGGTTTTTCTGTTTCTTCCCTGTTTGGCCGAACCACCGGCTGAATCACCCTCCACTATGAACAATTCGGATAATGCCGGATCTTTCTCCTGGCAATCTGCCAATTTACCAGGCAGGCCTGCGATATCCAGAACTCCTTTCCGGCGGGTCATATCACGGGCTTTGCGAGCTGCTTCCCGCGCACGCGCAGCATCAACTGCTTTCATGGTTATTATTTTGGCTTCAACAGGATTCTCAAGAAGAAAATCCCGTAAATGAGATGCTACCAGGGATTCCACCACAGGCTTGATTTCAGAGGAAACCAACTTGTCTTTCGTTTGTGAGGAAAATTTTGGATCCGGGGCCTTAACCGATAAAACAGCAACCAAACCTTCCCGGGCATCATCACCGGTCATTGCTACCTTACTTTTCTTTGCAAGCCCTGATTCTTCAATGTACTGGTTCATGGTGCGTGTCAGCGCAGCCCTGAAACCCGCCAAGTGTGCGCCACCATCTCTTTGAGGAATATTATTTGTAAAACAAAAAACACTTTCCTGATAGGCATCCGTCCATTGCAGAGCAACCTCAACCACAATATCGTTGGACTCACCCTGAAATTGCATAACTGTCTGATGTAGAGCTGTTTTTTTACGGGCAAGGTGTTCAACAAACGAACTGATACCACCTTCATATTCAAAAATATCCTCTTTTCCGGATATCTCATCTGTCAGCTCAATCCTGACACCTGAGTTCAGAAAACTAAGCTCCCGAAGTCTCTTGGCCAGAATATCGTAATGAAAATCAGTATCTGAGAATACTTCCGTGCTGGGTAGAAAACGGATTTGTGTACCTGTTGTATTGGTTTTACTAATCTTTTTAAGTGGCTCAAGCGGTACGCCCATCTTGTATGACTGTTTCCAGACATACCCGTTTCTGCTGATAGTTAAATCAAGACACTCCGATAATGCATTAACAACGGAAACGCCGACACCATGCAATCCACCGGAAACTTTGTACGAGTTATCGTCAAACTTACCGCCGGCGTGCAATACCGTCATGATAACTTCGGCGGCTGACCGGCCCTCTTCCTTATGAATATCAACGGGTACACCACGTCCGTTATCAGAAACACTCACACAGCCATCCAGTTCTATTACGACTCTGATTGCATCACAATGTCCCGCCAGGGCTTCATCGATGGAGTTATCAACCACCTCAAAGACCATGTGGTGTAAGCCTGTACCATCATCTGTATCACCGATGTACATACCCGGACGTTTGCGTACAGCATCAAGGCCCTTTAATACCTTGATACTGGTGGAATCATATTCTTGATTGCTCATATAGCCTCTTGGCTCCGCTTATATAAATCTTTTGCCACCAAAACCAGTGACAATATAAGTTTAAATTAGTATGGGTTTTTGTACTTTAAAAACGATATATATTATAGCACTGAGAGCTATTAAATGCCTGTTTTTTCGACTTTTTCAACTTTTATCCACAATGGCTTGAGACACGTCCCTGTTCCACGTGAAACATCGTATAACTGGTTTCACAAGCAGCAACAGCAGAGCTGAGGTCTGTGCCGGTTAACCAGACCTGTGCCTCGAGTTCCAAACCTGCATTCAATACCCTGGCAAGATGTGTTTCATCCAATTCAGACGAAAGATCGTCAAGCATTAACAGTGGTCTTTCACCGGCATCGCTGATTAATTGCGCCTGAGCCATGATCATCGCTGCCGTCATGGCTTTCTGCTCACCGCGTGAAAGCCGTTCTTTTGCAGAAACCCCGTCCAGGCCCAGGTACAAATCAGCCTTGTGCGGACCGGGTCCGGTTGTTCCCCGTTCAAGGTCACGTGGGTTGGAAAACTGTACCGCTTCCGCAAGGCTGTCACCCGCCCAACCTTTTCTGTAGCTCAGGGAGACACCCTCGAGAGTCTGGTTGAAAACCGGCAATTTTTGTTGAAGCATCTCATTAAGTGATGTGGCATGGTCTTTACGCGCCTTATGAAGGCTTTCGCCCAAATGTGTGAATTGAGGATCCAGGCTTTCCACGACCATCATATTTGACTGGCGTAGAGCCGCGTTTCTTTGTTTAAGCACCCGGTTGTATCGTCGCCATAATGTCAAAAAGTCTTGTTTCACGTGAAACACACCCCAATCAAGATACTTACGCCGGCCATCCGGCGGGCCACTGACAAGGGTGTGGCTGCTGGGCTCAAGTAACACATAAGGAAGCAAACGTGTTAGCTCGCTGATTTGGGTAACGTCTTCTCCGGAATGCCGCGCCGTCCAGTGTTCCGCTCCACGCTCCATTCCAAGGCGGTGTGCTTCACCCGACTGGCTTTCAATTGCACTGACAACCTGGAAATTTTCACCTTTAGGACCTATAAGTGACGATATTTGGCCTGACCTGAAAGACCGCCCCTTGGACAGTACAGCAATTGCCTCCAGGATAGTGGTTTTGCCAGAACCATTTTCACCGATGAAACAGTTCAGACACGGATCGAGATCAATTTGTGTCGATGCTATGTTTCTTAAGTTATTGATATTAAGGTTTTTAACCCGCATATCCTTGCTGTATCCGGGTTACAACTTGAGCGGCATAACCACGTGACGATTGACATCAGAATCGGGCGCTGACACAAGACAACTGCTGTTCGCATCTTTTAATTCAAGTGACACCTGTTCCGTATCGATTGCCATCAGGGCATCCAGCAGGTAGGTCACGTTAAAACCCACTGCCATGCGGTCGAAATTGAACTCCGCTTCAATTTCCTCAACAGCTTCTTCGTGCTGAGGATTGTGGGCGATGATCTTGATTGTAGAACCCGCTGCTTCCAGCCTGACGCCCTTGTATTTTTCATTGGAAAGAATAGCAGCGCGCTGCAAGGCCTGGAGGAACATGGCTTTATCCACCAGCATTTGCTTGTCTGCACCCACAGGAATAACAGCCTTATAGTCCGGAAAACGGCCGTCGATCAATTTTGAAGTAAACGTTGTTTCTCCCTTGACCAACCTTATGTGGTTTCTTCCGATTGCCAGTATGACCTCATGGTCATCACCCGATAACATGCGGGACAGCTCCATTACACCCTTCCTGGGTACGATCAGCTGCCGGTCAGTAGAAACATCCACGTCAGATTCAAGATCACAAATAGCCAACCTGTGACCATCAGTTGCAACTGCACGTAATTGTTGCCCGGTAAAGTCAAATAACAAGCCATTCAGATAGTACCGAACATCCTGATTTGCCATGGCAAAGGATGTTTTATCCATCATTTTCTTCAACGTGGTTTCTGCAACGGAAATATTCTCGAGCGATTCCACCTGGTCGGTAGCTGGAAACTCCGATGCGGGCAGCGTTGAGAGTGTAAAACGGCTACGGTCAGCAGACAGTGTCGCTTTATCATCACTGACACTACAGGTAATTGAGGATCCATCCGGCAGAGCCTTGATAATATCGACGAGTTTCCTTGCCGGAACAGTGATTTCACCTTCCTGTGATACATCGGCTTGAACGGTTGATATGAGCTCCACCTCCATATCCGTTCCGGTAACGGTTAACTGCCCTTCCCTTGCAACAAGCATGAAGTTCGCCAATACCGGTAATGTTTGTCGACGCTCAACCACACCAACGACCTGACTGAGTGGTTGAAGAAGAACTTCCCTGGATATAGAAAATTTCATACTCTCGTCCTTTATTACTATTCTTTAAATAATATATAAACCGTAGTAGTAGTAAGCCTTGTTAATATGTCTTAAAAACTATATTTATCTTTTAAAATCAATATCTTATATAATAAAAACCCTGTGTAAATAGCACGCTGAAACCTGTGTATAACGTGTGGAGTAAGCGCCGTCTAAAGATTTTTTAAAACTTGTACACAGCTTGCTAAGGTCTTATACAGCAGTGTTCCACAAAACACTAAGCTGTCAATGAACGCAATAATTTGACCTTATCTTCTCGCAACCGGCCATCTGTTTCGCATAATTCATCAATTTTACGACAAGCGTGCAAAACCGTTGTATGATCCCTGCCCCCAAAAGCATCACCAATTTCCGGCAGACTGTGCTGGGTCAACTCCTTACACAGCGCCATGGCCATTTGCCGGGGACGCGCAATACTTCTCGGCCTGCGTTTGGATAATAACTCCGCCATACGTATTTTGTAATATTCACAGACAGTTTTCTGTATATTCTCAATTGTAATCAAACGATCGTGCACCGTCAGCAAATCACGCAATACCTCACGTGTAAACCCTTCGGTTATGTCGCGACCGGTAAAACGGGCGTTGGCAATTAATGTATTCAGGGCGCCCTCCAGGTCGCGGACATGTGAACGCAAACGTTTGGCGATCAGGAAAGCAACCGGCTCTTTCAACTGAACACCTTTCTCCTGGGCCTTGTTCATTAAAATGGCCACGCGGGTTTCAAAATCCGGTGGCTCAATGGCAACCGTCAAACCCCATCCAAACCGTGAACGTAACCGGGCTTCCAGACCATCAACCTCTTTTGGGTAGCGGTCACAAGTCAATACAATCTGTTGTTTGCTATCAATTAAAGAGTTGAAAGTATGGAAAAACTCTTCTTGAGAGCTTTTCTTTCCTGCAAAAAACTGGATGTCATCAATCAGCAAGGCACCCGCTGAGCGGTAGTGTTTTTTGAAATTATCAATATCCCCGTGACGCAATGCGTTAATCATGTTGCTGACAAAACGTTCGGAGTCCAGGTACAAGACCTTGGTCGAGGGACTCTGCGCACGGATCATGTTACCGATGGCGTGAAGCAAATGGGTTTTGCCAAGGCCGGTGCCGCCGTATAACAACAAAGGGTTGTATGCATCACCCGGTTTTTGCGCGATCTGGGAGGCTGCCGCATAGCCAAGTTCATTTGACTTACCCAGCACAAAGTTATCAAACCGGTATCGTTGGTCCAGACCTGTTTTAACCCTGCTGGTACCCGTTGCCTGGACATTACTGTCTCTTTCAGTGGCTTCAGCCGGTAAACCGTCCACTATAACGACAGTCTCCCTGGGCTGGTCCAGGTGCTCAAAAATATCCCGAATTCTTTCAAGGTAATGGGTGGAAATATGATCCCGGATATATGGATTTGGAGCAACCAGGCGCGTTTTGTTTTTGCTGTTAGCAACTTCTAGCGGACGAATAAAGGTGTTGAAGTCTTCAGGGGGTAGTTCCCGTTCAAGATGTTGAAGACAAAGTTGCCAGATGTTTTGCGCCATGCCGCTTTCAAGCCGATTAGGTTCTATATTTTTCAGCACGCCATCCATATGTCGTCGGCACGCTAAATATTGTTTTATATTTCAGTGGTTTATGAAGAGTAAATAAATAAAGTGACTAGCCACTGTTACCATGTATTAATATACTGCCGGATCAGGGCTTAGTCTAACGTGCTGTGGATAACTTGGCTATAGCTGAAAGCGGACTAAAGGATAATGCAAAATTACCCCCTCAATTGCTTGAAAGATATGCTAATACGGGCTACCATTCGCCTCTTGTGTCGGCTGCCTGATGAACCAGAAAAACAGCCCTAAATAGTATTTGATTGAGGTTTTAAAAAATGAAACGTACTTTTCAGCCAAGTAATTTGAAACGCGCCCGCCGACACGGTTTCCGTGCCCGTATGGCAACCCGTGGTGGCCGTGCCGTAATCAGCGCCCGCCGCGCCAAAGGTCGTAAGCGCTTATCAGCCTGAACTGTGTAGCCCTGGTTATCCTTTAAGTCTGTAAAAAATGGCCTGCATAAGACAGGCCAGAAATGCGGGCTGAGGTATATCAGGCAACACCAAACCCGCAAACCCAATTAGCGCACAGGCCAGGAAGGATGAAGTTTTCCAGGCAATCCAGACTGCTCAAACCGGCAGAATTCAAATTTGTATTTCAAAAACCCGTACGGTCGGGAGACGACAGTTTTCGGGTTCTTGCGCGGTTGAACGATAAACAGCAACATCGACTGGGTATGGCGGTATCAAAAAAAGCCTGTGCCCGGGCTGTTGGACGCAACCGTATCAAGCGTGTGATACGCGAGAATTTTCGTAACAGCATGGCACCCGGTTGTCAGAACAACCCAGGCGAATACTCAATGGATATTGTTGTAATGCCGACCAATCTGGCAGCCAGTCAAACCAACAAAACACTTGATGAGTCTCTTTCCGCACATTGGCAAAGACTGATCATGAAAGCCGGAGACCAGGGTAATGGAAGCCGGCAGGACCAAATAAGGACACAGGCATAATGGCTCAACTTCGCCCGATTCTATTCATGGGATTGCTGGTTCTTTCCTACCTAATGTGGGTGGAATGGCAAAAGGACTATGGACCACAACCACAGTCTCAACCTGCAACCCAGCTTAACGACACATCTTCGATAGACAGACCGCTGGCGTCAAACTCACAGGACACGACCCCGACAATGGGGGATATTCCGGCAGGCGATATCCCGGAACTGAACACTGATGTGACCGGGATAGCACCGGCGACAGATACGCCAGCAGTCATGCAAAGTGCGAATGAAGTATTGACCGTTACTACCGACGTCATGGAGGTTGGGATCAACCTGGCGGGCGGTACGATGGTGTCGGCGAAGCTCCTGGATTACCCAGTGGATATCGAAGTATCCGAGATCAAGGTCAACCTGCTGAATGAATCCGGCCCGGAGATGTTTATTGCACAATCGGGTCTTCTAAGCCGCGGGCCGGCACCCAACCACACCAGCAACTATCAATCGGAAAAGACGGAATACACGCTGGGACAGTCAGCAGAAGAGCTTCGAGTACCATTGACATGGGTAGACGACAGTGGTGTCCACGTAACCAAGACCTATATTTTCAAACGAGGAAAATACGACGTAACAGTACGTCACACGCTTTCAAACCAAAGCAGCCAAACCTGGTCGGGCAACCGCTACGAGCAATTGCAACGCTCAGTTCTGGCCGATAAGGACGATGGCGGGTTTACCAACCCGGGCCGATACAGTTTTTTTGGTATCGGTTTTTATAGTCCGGATGAAAAATTTGAAAAAGTAGATTTCGATGATGTCGCCAGTGAACCGTATAAGCGCAGTTTCAGTGGCGGTTGGTTATCCATGGTACAGCACTATTTCTTTGCCGCATGGATTCCACCAACCGGCGAGGTCAACAGTTATTCGACCCAGGTTTACTCACCGGAAGGTTTTCCGCGCTATATAGCCAGGTCAGTATCGCCGCCCGTTGAGGTTGCAAGCGGTAATAGTCATCAGTTCGAAAGCCGTTTGTACGTAGGGCCAAAACTGCAGGATGATCTTGAGGAAGTGGCGCCCGGATTGGTATATACGGTCAATTACGGCATCTTTACCGTGTTCTCAAAACCGCTGTTCTGGTTGCTGTCTAAGATTCATTCATTCGTAGGAAATTGGGGTTGGGCCATCGTATTACTGACGGTGTTGATCAAACTCCTGTTTTTCAAACTTACCGAAGCGCAATACCGTTCAATGGCACGGATGCGAAAGCTGCAACCACGGATTGAACAGCTCAAGGAACGCTATGGTGATGACCGCCAGCGCATGAGCCAGGCGATGATGGAGATGTACAAGACCGAAAAGGTCAATCCTTTGGGTGGTTGTTTGCCAATACTTGTTCAAATTCCAATCTTTATCGCGCTTTACTGGGTGTTGCTGGAGTCGGTCGAATTGCGCCAGGCGCCATTTATTTTATGGATTGATAGCCTGACTGCGCGTGATCCGTATTTCATCCTGCCGGTGCTCAATGCAGCATTCATGATGATGACCCAGCGTCTAACACCGACCGCCGGTATGGATCCATTGCAACGAAAGATCATGCAATTCATGCCGATTGGTTTCTCTTTCATGTTTGCGTTTTTCCCTGCCGGCCTGGTGCTGTATTGGGCAACCAATGCCGGGTTGTCGCTCGCGCAGCAGTGGTATATCACGCGGAAAATTGAAGCTACGAGTTGACACAAACCAGTTAACCCAAGTGAGTTAGCCCTCAAGTGTTAACTCGGAGTCGGTAATCCATTAAGCTGTGGCCATGGAAGGCCAAAGCGAAAACTCATCCATTACCGGCACCATTTGCGCCATCGCGACGCCACCCGGCGTAGGTGGTGTGGGTGTGATTCGAATCTCGGGTCCTTTGAGTGTACCCATAGCGGATCAACTGCTGGATGTTTCATTACAGCCGCGAAAAGCGCATTTCGCACGGTTTTTGGATGAACAGGGCAGGGCGCTGGACTCCGGAATCGCCATTCTGTTTACCGCGCCGGCTTCTTTCACCGGTGAAGATGTTGTCGAACTACAGGGACACGGCGGCCCCCGGATAATGCAAATGCTGTTGTCGAGGGTCCTTACACTTGGCGCCCGCCTGGCGCACGCGGGTGAATTCTCGGAACGGGCATTTCTGAACAACAAACTCGACCTGGTCCAGGCTGAAGCCATTGCCGACCTGATCGAATCCGGCACCGAGGCATCCGCGAGAGCCGCGCAACGTTCCTTGGAGGGTGTTTTCTCCGAACAGGTCAATCAACTTCAACAGGAATTGATAGATCTGCGGGTTTTCGTGGAAGCCGCCATGGATTTTCCGGACGAGGAAATAGATTTTTTGGCTGACAGCGACGTATTGGAACGGTTGGACAGGGCAGGGCACCGGCTCCAGGAATTGCTGGATCAGGCTCACCAGGGCCAGTTGCTGCGTGATGGTATCAATATAGCCATTGCAGGTTTGCCCAACGCGGGTAAATCAAGCCTGTTGAATGCATTGGCAGGAAAAGATTCGGCCATCGTTACCGATGTTCCCGGAACAACGCGCGATGTATTGCGGGAATACATTTCAATTGATGGCCTGCCCGTGCACGTTGCCGACACAGCCGGTATCCGGGAGTCAGAGGACCAGGTAGAAGTTGAGGGCGTGCGCCGGGCCAGGGCTGTTTTGGCGGTGGCTGACCTGGTGCTGCTTGTCATCGATTTAACCCAACCACTAGAGGCGCAATTGGTATTAAAAGAGGAAGTGCCAAAGACCGTTCCATGCATCAAGGTTTATAACAAGGTAGATTTGGGGGGCGACAGATCCAAACCGGACAAGGGTGAGCTAGAGGTCCGGGTATCTGCTAAAACCGGGCAGGGCCTTCAAGATCTCAAGGAACTTGTAAAACAGGTGGTGGGCGCCTCCCCCAACCAGGAAGGCTCATTTTCTGCGCGAACCCGTCACCTTGATGCGTTAGCACGAACACAAGCCCACATCCGGGCCGGAAGCAAACAACTTCAGGAGTTTAACGCGCCCGAGATCCTGGCAGAGGAGTTGCGAATGGCGCAGAAATCCCTTGGTGAGATCACTGGCCAATACCTGCCGGATGATCTGTTGGGGGCTATTTTTTCAAGCTTCTGTATTGGAAAATGAGGCTTGAAAATTTTTTGGCCGTACGATGAGGCCTGGTCGAATACTTTGGGAATAAAGTCTGTCAATGATTCGTCTTTCTATGTTGATGGTTGAGGAAAGCAGGATTTCGTTTGCTCCGCGCAGAAGACGATTGTCTCCTATGATGCTCGTTTTGGCATTTGTCTTCTCGTTAGCAGGGAGTATTTGCGGGGCCCAAGGAGACGAAGCACCGGGAAAGGCGTTGGTCATGGAAAAAAGCAAGGGCAACTGCCTTGCCTGCCACGTTATTGCGGACGGTGAACAGCCGGGTAACATAGGACCACCCCTGATCGCGATGAAAGCACGTTTTCCGGATAGCGAAATACTGTACAAACAGATTTGGGACGCTACACAGAACAACCCCGAAACGAGAATGCCACCGTATGGACGGCACGGGATTCTAAGTCGGGAAGAAATCGATTTGATCATTGAGTATCTTTACACGCTTTGATCCATTAGCAGGATTTTTGGAGAAGGTTTTATGCGGAAAACACGAAGACTCTTTATGAAAGGTGGTTTGGCCTTGCTGGCGTTAGCAAGCCTGCCCCGGTCCCTGCTTGCAGCTGTCTGGCCGAAAGATTCGTTCGGCTCAACATCGGCAAGTGGAGCACTTCAGACCTTGTTGGGCGCCGATGTTACGACCCCGAGCAGCCAGATAAAAATGAAAATTCCGGAAATTGCCGAAAATGGCGCCGTCGTGCCGGTTTCAGTAACCACGGACCTGCAAAATGTCGAGTCGATTAGCATTATTGTCGAGAAAAACCCCCGGCCGTTGGCTGCATCATTTGAATTACCACCCGGCACTTTGCCAAAAATTTCGTGCAGGATAAAAATGGGGGAGACCTCCGATGTCATGGCCGTGGTCAAGACGAGTAACGGGATTTTCAGTACGAGCAGTGAAGTCAAGGTCACCATCGG